>JAEUOS010000095.1 GCA_016790695.1 Burkholderiales bacterium | reverse complement strand
GCCCGCGCCCGCACCCGTGCCGGCGCCAAGCCCGGCGGCGGTGCCGGCACCGACCGCGGCATTGCCGGCGGCCGCGCCGGCGCCGGGGGAGCGCCCGCACGCGTCGCCGTCGGTGCGCAAGTTCGCGCGCGAACTCGGCGTCGACATCGCGCGCGTCGCCGGCACCGGCCCGAAGGGACGCATCCTGCACGAGGACGTGCAGGGGTTCGTCAAGCAGGTGATGGCGGGCGCCGCGGCACCCGCCGCGGCCGCGCCGGCCGTCGCCGCGGGCGGCGGCAGCCTGAACCTGCTGCCGTGGCCGAAGGTCGACTTCGCCAAGTTCGGTGCGGTCGAGGCGATCCCGCTGTCGCGCATCAAGAAGATCTCGGGCCAGAACCTGGCGCGCAATTGGGTGATGATCCCGCACGTCACCCAGCACGACGAGGCCGACGTCACCGAACTCGAGGCGTTCCGCAAGAGCACCAACGAGGCGATGGCCAAGCAGGGCGTGAAGCTCACCATGCTCGCGTTCATCATCAAGGCGGCGGTGGCGGCCCTGAAGAAGTACCCGGACTTCAACGCCTCGCTCGACGGCGACAACCTGATCGTCAAGAAGTACTGGAACATCGGCTTCGCCGCCGACACCCCGAACGGGCTGGTGGTGCCGGTGATCAAGGCGGCCGACGCCAAGGGCGTGCTGGAGATCGCCGCCGAGATGGGCACGCTGTCGGCGCAGGCGCGCGAGGGCAAGCTCAAGCCCGCCGACATGCAGGGCGCGACCTTCACCATCTCGTCGCTCGGCGGCATCGGCGGCACCGCGTTCACGCCGATCATCAACGCGCCCGAGGTGGCGATCCTGGGCGTGTCGAAGTCCGCGATCAAGCCGGTCTGGGACGGCGCGGCCTTCGTGCCGCGCCTGATGCTGCCGCTGTCGCTGTCCTACGACCACCGCGTGATCGACGGCGCGGCCGGCGCGCGCTTCACCGCGCACCTCGCGGGGCTGCTCGCCGACATGCGCCGCACCCTGCTCTAGGAGCGCGCGCATGCATGCCATCGTGCCCCCGCCGGCGGCCGCCGGCGCGCGCGCCGCGCAGGGCGGCGACCGCGCATGACCACCATCACCGTGGCGCGCAAGGGCGGGCAGATCGCCATCGCCGCCGACCGCCTGACCACCTTCGGCGACACGCGGCTGTCCTCCGCCTACGAGGCCAATGCCAAGATCTTCCGCGTGCGCGACACCTGGATCGGCATCGCCGGATCGAGCGCGCATCACCACGTCATCGAGCACGCGTTCCGCAAGGTCGATGCGCCGGCGTTCGGCAGCAAGGTCGAGATCTTCGACACCATGGTGCGCCTGCACCCGCTGCTCAAGGAGCACTTCTTCCTCAACCCGAAGGAGGAGGACGACGACCCCTACGAATCGTCGCAGTACGTGATGCTGATGGCCAATGCCGGCGGCATCTACGGCGTCTATTCGTACCGCGAGGTGTTCTCGTTCGACCGCTACTGGGCGATCGGCTCGGGCCGTGCCTTCGCGCTCGGCGCGATGTACGCGGCGTGGGGGCGCGCGCGCAGCGGCCGCGAGGTGGCGTCGATCGGCGCGGCGGCCGGCTGCGAGTTCGACAAGAATTCGGGCGGACCGGTGGTGGTCCGCACCGTCAAGGCCAAACCGACAGGATCAAGCACATGAGCACTATCGACATCCGGGTGCCGGACATCGGCGATTTCAAGGACGTGCCGATCATCGAAATCCTGGTCAAGCCCGGGGATGCGATCGCGAAGGAGCAGTCGCTGATCACGGTGGAGTCGGACAAGGCGACCATGGAGATTCCTGCACCGGAAGCCGGGGTGCTGGCCAGCCTCGCGGTCAAGCTCGGCGACACGGTCAACACCGGCAGCCTGATCGGCACGCTCGAGGTCGCCGCGGCGACCGCGGCGCCGGCAGCGGGTGCGCCGGCTGCGCCGGCCGCCGTGCCCGCGCCCGCGGCGCCGGCGGCGATGCCGGCACCGGCATCCGCGCCGGCATCCGCATCGGCGCCGGGCGCCGCGCTGCCGCCGGCGGACCTGCATGCCGAGGTGCTCGTGCTCGGTGCCGGTCCCGGCGGCTACACCGCGGCGTTCCGCGCCGCCGATCTCGGCCGGAAGGTCGTGCTGGTGGAGCGCTACCCGACCCTGGGCGGGGTGTGCCTGAACGTCGGCTGCATTCCGTCCAAGGCGCTGCTGCATGCGGCCAAGGTCATCACCGAGGCCGAGGAGATGGCGCACAACGGCATCGTGTTCGGCAAGCCGGCGATCGACATCGACCGGCTGCGCGCGTGGAAGGAAGGCGTGATCGGCAAGCTGACCAAGGGGCTGGCCGGCATGGCCCGCGGCCGCAAGGTCAACGTCGTCGAGGGCAGCGGCCGGCTGCTCGGCCCGCACCTGGCCGAGGTTGCCGGCAAGGACGGCACGCAGCGCATCTCGTTCGACCACTGCATCATCGCCGCCGGGTCGCAGGTGGCGCGCATCCCCGGCTTCCCGTACGACGATCCCCGGCTCATCGACTCGACCGGGGCGCTCGAACTGCGCGACGTGCCGCGGCGGCTGCTGGTCATCGGGGGCGGCATCATCGGCCTCGAGATGGCGTGCGTCTACGACGCGCTGGGCGCGCAGGTGACGGTGGTCGAGTTCGCCGACGGGCTGATTCCGGCGGCCGACCGCGACCTGATCAGGCCGCTCGCCAAGCGCATCGAGAAGCGCTACGAGGCGGTCTACCTGCGGACCCGGGTCGCGCGCCTGGAGGCGCGCCCCGAGGGCCTGCTCGCGACCTTCGAGGGCGCCGACGGGGCGCCGGCGCCGACGCCGAGCCAGCAATTGTTCGATCGCGTGCTGCTCGCGGTCGGGCGCCGCCCGAACGGCCGCGACATCGGCGCCGAGGCCGCCGGCGTCGCGGTCAGCGAGCGCGGCTACATCCCGGTCGACAAGCAGCAGCGCACCAACGTGCCGCACATCTATGCGATCGGCGACATCTGCGGCGAGCCGATGCTCGCCCACAAGGCCACCTACGAAGCCAAGATCGCCGCCGAGGCGATCGACGGCCACAAGGTCGCCTTCGACGCGCTGACCGTGCCCTCGGTCGCCTACACCGACCCGGAGATCGCGTGGATGGGGCTGACCGAGACGCAGGCGAAGAAGGACGGCATCGCGGTCAGGACCGCGACCTTCCCCTGGGCCGCGTCCGGGCGCGCGATCTCGATCGACCGCACCGAAGGGCTGACCAAGCTCGTCTACGATCCGGCATCGCGGCGCATCCTCGGCGCCGGCATCGTCGGCCCCAATGCGGGCGAACTGATCGCCGAGATGGTGCTGGCGCTCGAGATGGGCGCCGACCTCGAGGATGTCGCGCTGTCGATCCATCCGCATCCGACCCTGTCGGAGACGCCGTTCTTCGCCGCCGAGGTCGCGCTCGGGACGATCACCGACCTCATGCCCGCACGCAAGTAGGGCCCGGCGCGGCGCCGGGCACTTGGTTTAGGATGGCGCCTGTCACCGCAGCCCCCGGACGGGGAAAAGGAGCCTCGATGGAACGCATCAAGCCGCGCAAGTTCGCCCACGTCGTCTACCGCACGCGCCGCTTCGACGAGATGATTGCGTGGTACACGAAGGTGTTCGGCGCCGAAGTGCAGTTCCAGAGCCCGGTGCTGGCCTTCGTCACCTACGACGAGGAGCACCACCGCATGGCCTTCCTCAACCTCGGGGCGGTCGATCCCGAGGGCAAGCTCGACGACCGCCGCGGCGCCGTCGGCGTCGACCACGTCGCCTACACCTTCGGCTCGCTGCGCGACCTGCTCGAGAACTACGCGCAGCTCAAGGCGCTGGGCATCACGCCGTACTGGCGGCTGCACCACGGCATCACGATCTCGATGTACTACGCCGACCCGGACGGCAACCAGATGGAATTCCAGGTCGAGGCCTGCCCGAGCGTCGCGGCCGCCAACGCGTTCATGCACGGTCCCGGGTTCGCCGAGAATCCGATCGGCGTCGAGTTCGATCCCGACGAGTGGCTCGCGCGGCTGCGCGCCGGCGAGCCCGAGTCCGGCTTCATGCCGCGCGGCGTCCACCAGCCGGTCGCGCCGATCCGCGGCAACCTGTTCCCCCAGTAGCGCGTCGCCCGCGCCCGCACCCATGGCCCCGGAGGGCCGCCGACACCATGTCCGTGAAGAACCAGACCCACCAGCAGATGTTCGACGCCGGCCTCGCCATGCGCAAGGAGGTGCTCGGCGCGGCGTACGTCGACCGCGTCTTCGCGATCGACGACGAGTTCACCGCCGATGTCCAGGAGTACCTGACGACCCATGCCTGGGGCGCCTCGTGGGCGCGCCGCGATGCCGGCGGGGCGCTCACCCTGCCCAAGAAGACCCGCTCGATGCTCAACCTCGCGATGCTCGCGGTGATGAACCGCCCGCACGAGCTCGAACTGCACCTGCGCGGCGCGATCGGCAACGGCGTCACCAAGACGGAGATGAAGGAGATCTTCCTGCACGTCGCCGTCTATGCGGGCGCCCCGGCGCTGATCGACGCGGTGCGCATCGCGCGCAAGGTCTGGGCCGAGCATGAGGGCAAGGCCGGCGCGTGAACCGGCGCCCGAACCGGCGCGTGAACCGACGCGCGGACCGGCGCGCGGACCGGCGCCGGCGGGTCGGCGGCGCGCATTGCTCGGCGCGGCGGCGGCGGTGACCCTGGGCGCCACGGCCGCCGCGCCGCCGCTGGCGCGCGCGATTCCCGCCACCGGCGAGCGCGTGCCCGTCGTCGGCCTCGGCACCTGGCAGGTGTTCGACGTTGCCGCCGGCAGCCCCGCGCATGCGGCCGCGCGCGAGACCCTGGCGGCGTTCGCCGCCGCCGGCGGCCGCGTGGTCGATTCCTCGCCGATGTACGGGCGCTCCGAGGAGGTGCTCGGCGAACTGATGGCCGCGGCCGGGCTGCGCAGCGGCCTGTTCGTCGCCACCAAGGTCTGGACCCGCGGCCGCGCCGCCGGCCTCGCGCAGATGCGCGCGTCGATGGAAAAGCTGCGCCTCGACACGCTCGACCTGATGCAGGTCCACAACCTGGTCGACACCGAGGCGCATCTGGCGACGCTGGCGGGGTGGCGCAAGGAGGGCCGCGTGCGCCTGCTCGGCCTCACGCACTATCACGCCGGGGCGCACGGCGAACTCGAGGCGGCGCTGCGCCGCCATCGCGTCGATGCGGTGCAGGTCAACTATTCGCTGGCCGAGCCCGAGGCCGGGGAGCGCCTGCTTGCCGCCTGCGCCGACGCGGGCGCGGCGGTCATCGTCAACCGGCCGTTCGCCGAGGGCGCGCTGTTCGCGCGGGTGCGCGGCAAGGCGCTGCCGGCCTGGGCCGGCGCCGAACTCGGGGTGACGAGCTGGGCGCAGTACTTCCTCAAGTGGATCCTCGGCGCGCCCGAGGTGACGGTCGCGATTCCCGGCACGCGCAATCCGCGGCATGCGGCGGACAACCTGGCGGCCGCGCGCGGACCGCTGCCCGATGCCCGCGCGCGGGCGCGCATGCGCGACGATTTCGAGCGCCTCTGAGCGCCGCGGCGCCCGCGGCCGCGCCGCGCGCGCAGGCACTAGAATCACCCGCATGTGCGCCGCCGCCGCTGCCCGCCTGATCACCTCGCGCGACAATCCGCTCTACCGGCGCCTGAAGGCGCTCGGCAGTTCGGCGCAGGCGCGCAAGAAGGAGGGCCTGTCGGTGCTGGACGGCGCCCATCTGGTCGAGGCGTGCCTCGCGCGCGGCTGGCGGCCCGAGCTGGTCGCGGTCGGCGAATCGGCGCTGCGGCGCGCCGAGGTCGCGCGCCTGGCGGCGGGCGCCGGCGGCGACGTGCCGGTCTTCGCCGACGCGCTGTTCGAGTCCCTCTCGAACGTCGAGCACGGCGCCGGCATCCTGGCCGCCGTGCGCACGCCGCGCGCCGCGCTGCCGGACGCGATCACCGGCGACTGCCTGTTCCTCGAGCACCTGCAGGATCCGGGCAACATGGGCAGCCTCCTGCGCTCGGCGGCGGCGGCGGGCGTCGGCCTGGTGGTGTGCTCGCCGCGCACGGTCTACGCGTGGTCGCCCAAGGTGCTGCGCGCCGGGCAGGGCGCGCATTTCCGGCTCGAGATCGTCGAAGGGGTCGACCTCGAGGCGGCGCGCGCGCGGCTCAGGGTGCCGCTCCTGGCAACGACGGTGCACGGCGGCGAGACGCTGTACGGGGTCGACCTGGCCGGCCCGGTCGCCTGGCTGTTCGGCAACGAGGGCGCGGGCGTCTCGCCGGAGATGGCCGCGCGCGCCGACCGCCGCGTGGTGATCCCGATGCCGGGGCAGAGCGAGTCGCTGAACGTCGCCGCCGCCGGCGCCGTCTGCCTGTTCGAGGCGGTGCGTCAGCGCCGTGCGCCGGGGAGCCGCCGATGCTGACGCGCGCGGGCGCCGTGCGCCTGGTCGCCATGCTCGCCGCGGTCGTGCTCGGCGGCTGCGCGCCGATGGCCGCCGCGCCGGGTGCCGGGCGCGCGCCCGAGCTCCTCGACGCGACCATGCGCCAGTACACCTTTCGCGGCGAGTTCGAGGCGACCCAGCCGCTGATCCGGGCGCGCGACTGGCGCGGCCTGGCGGCGCTCGCCGGTGCGCACCTCGCGCGCGAACCGAACCGCGGCGAGTGGTGGCAGATCGCCGGCTATGCGCAGCTGCAGGCCGGCGACCTGGCTGCCGCGCGCGACAGCCTGGCGCGCGCGGTGCGCCTGCTGCCGGAGGAGATCGGCATCCTCAACCTCCACGCCGCGGTGCTCGCGCGCCTCGGCGAGGCGCGCCTCGCGGCGCTGGCGATCGACCGGGCGCTGCAGACCGACCCGGTGTCGACGACCGCCTGGGTGATCGCCGGCGACCTGCACGCCGCGGCCGGCCGGCTGCGCGACGCCGTCGCCGCCTACGACCGCGCGCTGGAGATCGACCGGCGCGACGCCTTCGCCTGGCGTGCCATCGGCACGCTGGCGCGGCGCGCCGGCGACCGCGCCCAGCTCGAGCGCGCGATCGCCGCGCTGCGCACGCTCTACCCGCCGTTCGCCGACGAACTCGCGCGCTCGCCCTGAGGCGGCGCGCCGGCGCCCACGGGGCGCGCGGCGTGCGCCCGGGCCGCCGACCCGCCGGCGCTAGAACACGCGGCGTTCGAGCTTGATCTCCTGCATCACCGTGGTGGCGATCTCCTCGATCGACTTGGTGGTCGAGGACAGCCAGCGGATGCCCTCGCGGCGCATCAGCGCCTCGGCCGCATGCACCTCGTGGCGGCAGTTCTCGATGCTCGCGTACTTGCTGTTGGGGCGGCGCTCGTTGCGGATCTCGGCCAGGCGCTTGGGCTCGATGGTGAGCCCGAACAGCTTGGCGCGGAACGGCGCGAGGGTCGCGGGCAGCGCGTTGCGCTCGAAATCCTCGGGGATCAGCGGGTAGTTGGCGCAGCGCAGGCCGAAGGTGAGCGCGAGGTACAGCGAGGTCGGCGTCTTGCCGCTGCGCGAGACGCCGATCAGGATGACGTCGGCCTCGGCCAGGTTCTTGTCGGTCTGCCCGTCGTCGTGCGCGAGGCTGAAGTTGATCGCCTCGATGCGGTTCGTGTATTCCTGCTGGTTCTTGGTCGCGCTGTGCGAGCGCCCCATGGTGTGGGTCGACTTCAGGCCGAGTTCCTTCTCCAGCGGCTTGATGAAGGTCTGGAACAGGTCGAGCACCAGCGCGTCCGCGCCGTGGATCACCTGGCTGATGTCGACGTTGACGAGGGTGTTGAAGACGATCGGCCGCACCTGGTCGGCCTGGTGCGCGGCGTTGATGCGCAGCACGCAGGCATGGGCCTTGTCCACGGAATCGACGAACGGCATGCGCGTGGCGCGGGTCGGCAGCCCCTCGAACTGCGTCAGGAGCGACTGGCCCAGGGTCTCGGCGGTGATGCCGGTGCCGTCGGAGATGTAGAACACGCTGCGCGTGGGGGCGCGGGAATTGGGCATGGCGGATGTCGGAGCGCAGGCGGTCCGACAGGGTAAACCAATCGGATGCTGCTCTGCAACACGCGAGGCCAGCGGGTACAATCGCCGCGCCTTCGCACCGAGCGTTTCCGACAGGGGATTGATCACCATGGCGCAAGCCGGCTCCGCAGAATACGTCATTGCCTTCGAGGAACTGCGCAACAGCGACGTCGGCCGGGTCGGCGGCAAGAATGCGTCGCTGGGCGAGATGATCAGCCAGCTCGCCGGGTCGGGCGTGCGGGTTCCGGGCGGGTTCGCGACGACGGCGCGGGCGTTTCGCGACTTTCTCGCCCACGACGGCCTGGCTGCGCGCATCGGCGCGCGGCTCGCGTCGCTCGACGTGTCCGACGTGCGCGCGCTGGCCGACGCCGGGCGCGAGATCCGCCAGTGGATCGTCGCCACGCCGTTCCCCGCCGCGCTCGACGCGGCCATCCGCGCCGCGTTCGCGCGCCTGCAGGCGCAGTCGGGCGAGGCCGCCATTTCCGTGGCGGTGCGCTCCTCGGCCACCGCCGAGGACCTGCCCGATGCCTCGTTCGCCGGGCAGCAGGAGACCTTCCTCAACATCGTCGGCATCGACAACGTGCTGGTGGCGATGAAGGAGGTGTTCGCCTCGCTGTACAACGACCGCGCGATCTCCTACCGGGTCCACAAGGGATTCACCCATGCGGAGGTGGCGCTGTCGGCCGGCGTGCAGCGCATGGTGCGTTCCGACACCGGCGCGGCCGGCGTGATGTTCACGATGGACACCGAGTCGGGCTTTCGCGACGTGGTCTTCATCACCTCGTCGTACGGGCTCGGCGAGTCGGTGGTCCAGGGCGCGGTCAATCCGGACGAGTTCTACGTGCACAAGCCGATGCTCGCGGCGGGCCGCCCCGCGGTGATCCGGCGCAGCATCGGCTCGAAGCTCACCAAGATGGTGTTCGGGCCGAAGGCCGAGGCCGGCAAGTCGACCGTCACCGTCGAGGTCGCGCACGCCGAGCGCGACCGCTTCTCGATCTCGGACGCCGACGCGCTCGAGCTGGCCCGCTACGCGATGACCATCGAGAAGCACTATGGCCGGCCGATGGACATCGAATGGGGCAAGGACGGCGGCGACGGGCGCCTGTACATCCTCCAGGCGCGGCCCGAGACGGTGAAGTCGCAGGAGACCAACGACACCCAGCAGCGCTTCGCGCTCAAGGGCCAGGGCCGGGTGCTGGTCACCGGGCGCGCGATCGGCCAGAAGATCGGCGCCGGGCGGGTGCGCATCGTCGGCGACGCCACCGAGATGGACCTGGTCCAGCCCGGCGACATCCTCGTCACCGACATGACCGATCCCAACTGGGAGCCGGTGATGCAGCGCGCGGCGGCGATCGTCACCAACCGCGGCGGGCGCACCTGCCACGCGGCGATCATCGCGCGCGAGCTCGGCATCCCCGCGGTGGTCGGCTGCGGCGACGCCACCGAGAAGCTCGCCGACGGCATCGAGGTCACCGTCTCCTGTGCCGAGGGCGACACCGGCAACATCTACGAAGGGCGGCTCGAGACCGAGGTGTCCGAGGTGCGCCGCGGCGAGATGCCGAAGATCCCGGTCAAGATCGGCATGATCGTCGGCAACCCGCAGCTGGCCTTCGATTTCTGCCAGCTGCCCAACGACGGCGTCGCGCTGGCCCGGCTCGAGTTCATCATCAACAGCTACATCGCCGCGCACCCGCGCGCGATCCTCGACCATCCGCGGGTGCCCGACGACCTGCGCCGCGCGATCGACTCCCTCGCGCGCGGCTACCCGAGCCCGCGCGAGTTCTTCGTCGAGAAGCTGGCCGAGGGGGTGGGCACGATCGCCGCGGCGTTCTGGCCCAAGCCGGTGATCGTGCGCCTGTCCGACTTCAAGTCCAACGAGTACAAGAAGCTCATCGGCGGCGCGCTCTACGAGCCCGACGAGGAGAACCCGATGCTGGGCTTCCGCGGCGCCGCGCGCTACATCGCGCCGGACTTCGCCGAGTGCTTTCGCATGGAATGCGAGGCGATGAAGAAGGTGCGCGAGGTGATGGGATTCACCAACGTCGAGATCATGATCCCGTTCGTGCGCACGCTGACCGAGTGCCGCAAGGTGATCGACATCCTCGCCTCGCACGGCCTGCGGCGCGGCCAGGGCGCCGGGCCCGACGGCAGCGGCGGCCTGCGCTTCATCATGATGTGCGAGCTGCCGACCAACGTGATCCTGGCCGAGCAGTACCTCGAGTACTTCGACGGCTTCTCGATCGGTTCGAACGACCTCACCCAGCTGACGCTGGGCCTGGACCGCGACTCCGGGCTGGTGGCCGGCTCGTTCGACGAGCGCGACCCGGCGGTCAAGGCGATGCTCGGGATGGCGATCGCGGCCTGCCGCAAGGCCGGCAAGTACGTCGGCATCTGCGGCCAGGGGCCGTCGGACTATCCGGACCTCGCGCAGTGGCTCAAGGACGAGGGCATCAGCGCGCTGGGCCTGAACCCGGACACGGTGGTCGACACCTGGAACCGCCTGGCCCGGGCGGGCTGACGCCGGCCCGAGGTCGCGCGCGGCGCGCCGGACCGGCGCGCGCCCGCTGCCCGTCGCGGCGCGGCCGTCACGACGACTGCGCGATCCCCATCTGCACGCCGGGGCGCGCGCCGACCGCGTCGGCCCAGCGCGTCAGGTGCTTCAGGCCCGCCTCCTCGATCCAGGGGCGGCGCTGGTTGACCACCGGGAACAGCGCGAAATCGGGCAGGGCGCAGGTGCCGCCCGAGAGGTATTCGGTCTTCTCCAGCTGCAGGTCGGCCTCGCGGAACCAGCGCAGCAGGCGGCTGCCGCGCACCACGTCGGTGAGCTTGCCGGACTCGTCGGGCAGGATGTTCAGGGCGACCTGGTTCATCACCGCGTTCCACACCGCGGCGTCGCTGCACGAGTACATGAACCACTGCAGCGCGGCGATGCGCTCGCGGTGGTCGTCCGGCCACAGCCGGCCCGCCTTGTTGGCGACGTAGATCATCACCGCGCCGGACTGGCTCAGGGTGATGCGCCCGCCGGGGCCGTCGGGGTCGACGATCGCCGGGATGCGCCCGTAGGGCGTCGCGGCCAGGAAGTCGGCGCCGCGCTCGGCGGGCGGGCTGGCCAGGGTGACGCGGTGCACGCGATAGGCGAGGCCCGATTCGGCCAGCGCG
>JAEUOS010000192.1 GCA_016790695.1 Burkholderiales bacterium | reverse complement strand
TGACCGACAGCGCCGGTTGCTGCGTCAGGTTGAACGGGAAGGAGAACGGCGTCCACCAGGTCCACTCGAAGTCCTGCTTGCTCAGCCCCGGCGGCGGCGCCGGCATCACGCGGCCCACGGCGAAGGCCGGCACCGCGGTGGCGGGCGTGAGCAGCAGGTCGTAGCGCTGGTTGAAGCGACGCATCGCCTCGCCCACGGCCACGCGCCCCTGCTGGTAGTCGAGGAAGTCGCCGACGGTGTAGCGCGCCGCGTACTCGCACGTCGCCCGGAGCCCGGCGTCCATGCGCTCGAACTGTTCGCGCGGCAGCTTGCCGAAGGTGTTGCGCGCGGTGGCGAACCAGTGCGTGGCGAACAGGGGCTCGCAGTCGGGCAGGCCGGGATCGGCCGCCTCGACCGTCGCACCGAGGTCGGCGAAGCGCAGCGCGGCGGCCTTGACCGCCGCCTCCACGTCGGGATCCACCCACGGCACGTAGCCGAGGCGCGGGCTGTAGGCGATGCGCAGCCCCTTGGCACCGCGCGCGAGCCCCTTCGCATACGCGGGCTCGATCGGCGGCAGCGCGGTCCAGTCGCGCGGGTCGGGACGCGCGAGCACGTCGAGCAGCAGCGCCGCGTCCTCGACCGTGCGCGCCATCGGCCCCACATGCGCCACCGTGCCCATCGGCGACAGCGGCCACGCCGGCACGCGCCCGAAATGCGCCTTGATGCCGGTCGTGCCGGTGAATGCGTTGGGGATCCGGATCGAGCCGCCGCCGTCGGTGCCGACCTGCAGCGCCCCCATGCCGGCCGCGAGCGCGGCGGCGGCGCCGCCGGAGGAGCCGCCCGGGGTCAGCGCCGGATTCCAGGGGTTGCGGGTGATGCCGGTCAGGGGCGAATCGGTCGCGCCTTTCCAGCCCCATTCGGGGGTGGTGGTCTTGCCGAGGAGGACCGCACCGGCCTCGCGCAGGCGCGCGGTGCAGGGCGCATCGTCATTCCAGGGGCCGGCCGGGTCCACCGTCAGCGAGCCGCGCCGCGTCGGCCAGCCGCGCGTGAGCAGCAGGTCCTTGATGCCGGTCGGCACGCCGTCGATCGGCGAGAGCGGCCGGCCGTCGCGCCAGCGCGCCTCCGCCGCGCGCGCGGCGGCGAGCGCGCCGTCGGCATCGACGTGGCAGTAGGCGTTGATCGTCGCGTTGGCGGCGTCGATGCGCGCCAGCGCCGCGCGCGTCGCCTCCACCGGCGAGAGCGAGCGGTCACGGTAGCGGCGCGCCAGCTCGGCGGCGCTCATCCAGTCGAGGTCGCTCATCGCGTCAGTCGCGGTCCGACCACAGCTTGCCGGCGGTGGCCCAGTCTTCCTTCCTGACGTCCTCGAAGATGATGTCGACGGCGTCGGGCGCGCAGCCGAGCACGCGGCAGGTTTCGCGCGTGAGCGCTTCGGCGAGCTCGCGCTTCTTCTCGCGGCTGCGTCCCTCGAACAGCTTGATGTGCATCGCAGGCATGGCGGTCGTCCTTTCAGGAACAGGAAGGCGGGGTCAGCGGATCTCGGCGAGCAGGCGGCGGATCAGGCCCTGGGCCTGCGCCACATAGGCGGCGCCGAACAGGTTCACGTGGTTGAGCACGTGGTAGAGGTTGTACAGGTCGCGCCGCACCGCATAGCCGGGATCGAGCGGCCAGGTCTCGCGGTACGCGGCGCGGAATGCCGCGCCGAAGCCGCCGAACAGCTCGCTCATCGCGATGTCGGCCTCGCGGTCGCCGTAGTAGACCGCCGGATCGAAGATCACGGGCGTGCCGTCGGCGAGGAACCCGGCATTGCCGGCCCACAGGTCGCCATGCAGCAGCGAGGGCTGCGGCGCATAGCCGGGAAAGAAGGCATCGACCGACTCGGCCACGCGCAGCCCGCCCTCGACCCACATGCCGGCGTGGTCGCCGCCCTCGATGCGGCGCAGTTGCGGCAGCAGGCGCTGCGCGCGAAAGAAGTCCGGCCAGGCGCGGACGATGGTGTTCGACTGCGGCGTGGCGCCGATGAAGTTGTCGCGGTCGAAGCCGAAATGCGGCGACTGCCGTCGGTGCAGGACGGCGAGCTCGCGGCCCATGCGCGCATAGGCCTCGGGCGAGCCCGGCGCGAGATCGAGGTGCTCGAGCACCAGATATGCATGCCGGCCCTCGCCGCCCACCAGGTGCACGTCCGGCACGCGGATCGCAGCCGCGCCGCCGATCGCCGCCAGGCCGCCGGCTTCGGCCTTGAGCCGGGCCAGGTCGTCCGGGCGACCGGTCTTGACGAACACCCGCGTTCCGTCCGCCAGCGTGGCGCAGGCGGTGCGCAGGCCGGTGGCGCCGGGCAGCGGCGTGACCGCGCGCACCTCGACGACGCGGCGCGCCAGGCGCGTGAAAAACACCGTCAGCTGCTCGCGCGTGAGGCCGTCTTGCATGACGGCGCATGATACACGCCGCCCTGCGCGCACCCGGTGCATCGGCACGCGCGGCTACAATGCCGCGCTCATGGAACCCGGCCCGCAGCGCATCATCGTCGCCATCACCGGCGCCTCCGGCGCCGCCTACGGCGTGCGCGCCCTCGAGGCCCTGCGCGCCGCCGGCGGCTGGCAGACCCATGTCGTGGTGTCCAACGCGGGCGCGCTCAACGCCCGCCACGAACTGGGCATGTCGCGCCAGGACATCGAGGCGCTGGCCGACGTCGCGCACGACAACCGCGACATCGGCGCCGCCATCGCCAGCGGGTCCTTCCTCACGCGCGGCATGATCGTCGCGCCCTGCTCGATGAAGACGCTGGCGTCGGTGGCCCATGCGTTCTCCGACAACCTGATCGCGCGGGCCGCGGACGTGGTGCTGAAGGAGCGCCGCCGCCTGGTGCTGGTGACGCGCGAGACGCCGCTCAATCTCGCCCACCTGCGCAACATGGTCGCCGTGACCGAGATGGGGGGCATCGTCTTCCCGCCGGTGCCGGCGCTGTACGCGTCGACCACGCGCCAGGAAGACCTGATCGCGCACAGCGTCGGCCGCGTCCTCGACCTGTTCGGCATCACCGACACGGGCCTGGTCGAGCGCTGGACGGGGATCGGCGCCGCAGCCCCGGAGCCGGCGCAAGCGCCGGGCGCCGGGACCGGCCGGCGCGGTCGGCGGCGCTGATCGCGCCGGCCCGGATCAGCGCTGCGACACCAGAAGCGGCGCCGCCGGCGCGTCGAGCGCACGCAGCGCGGCGCGCGCCGGGCGATCGTCCAGCAGGCCATCGACCGCCGCGGCCTGGGCCGGCGCAGCGCCTGCCCTGAGCGCCTGTGCGAGCGCCGGCCCGGGACGCGCGACCTGGAAGTCGCGCCCGGCCAGGGCCGCCTGCACCGTCGCGACCGGAACCCGCAGTTCGGCGCCGAGACGCTCGGCGAGTTCCTGCTCATGGGTCCCGAGCCAGCGCCGCGCGCGCTCGAATAGCGTGATCACACCTTCAACCTTCAACGGATTGGATGAAAGCATGTGCTCACTCGCGACGAGCACCACGGAATCCGCCGCCGCCCGCGACAGCACGTAGACCACGCGCAGTCCGTCACCGCGGGCACGACGCTCGAGCGCCTCGCGCGCCGACAGCACCGCGAAATCCGCCGCTTCGCCCGGCGCAACCCGGCGCAGTCCGTCCGCCGCGGCGGCACCTTCCGGCTGCAGGAAATACAGCCCGTGCGGCGCGGCGGCACCCGGCGCGTATGCCAGCGTGGGACGCGCATCGGACTGGGCGGCCGCCGGCCCGGCGGGCGCCACCACGACGAACCCGGAGACCACGAGAATGGCAAGCAGACGACGGACCATGGCGAATCGCGCAGCAATGAACGGAAGCGCGATGGTAGCCGTCTCCTAATAACCGAAGAACGAATAAGTTCTTAGTTCAACATTCCCAATGGAAATAAGAAGGGCGGCCTTGCGGGCCGCCCTGTCGTTGCTTCACGCCGGCCGGATCAGTCGGCGTACTGGCCCGCCTTCTTGATGATCGGCGTCCACTTGTCGATCTCCGCCTTCAGGAAGTTCCTGAGGCCATCGGGCGTCTGCTTGGCCGGCGGGACGATGATCGCGCCCAGCTTGTCCATCGCGTCCTTGAACGCCGGGTCCTTGAGCGCCGCCTGCAGCGCCATGTTGAGCTTGTCGGTGACCGCCTTGGGCGTGTTCTTCGGCGCGTACATGCCGTGCCACACCGCGAGGTCGAAGCCCTTCAGGCCCTGGCTGTCGAGGGTGGCGACGTTGGGCAGGGAACCCACCTTCTGCATGGTGGTCACGCCGTAGGCCTTGATGCGGCCGGTGTTGATGAGCTGGGTGGTCTGCGTGGTCTGGTCGCACAGCAATTGCACCTGGCCGCCCTGCAGGTCGGTCATCGCCGGCGCGGTGCCCTTGTAGGGAATGGTCTGCAGGTCGACCTGAATCGTGCTCATGAACAGCAGGCCGCACAGGTGCGACGCCGCGCCCAGGCCGGCGTTGGCGTAGTTGACCTTGTCCTTGTTGGCCTTCAGGTAGGGAATCAGCTCGGCGTAGTTCTTGGGCGGGAAGTTGTTGTTCGCCACCAGGGTCATCGGCACGTCGACCACCTGGCCGATGTACTCGAAGTCGGTCATCGGGTTGAAGCGCAGCGTGCGGTACAGCGCGGGCGCGGTCGACATGCCGATGTGATGCACGAGCACGGTGTAGCCGTCCGCCGCGGCGCGCGAGACGAACTCGACCGCGAGCGTGCCGCCGGCGCCGGGCTTGTTCTCGACGATCACGGTGCCGCCCATCGGCTTGGTCATGGCCTGCGCCAGCTGGCGGGTCACGATGTCGGTCGGTCCGCCGGCCGCGAACGGCACCACCAGGGTCACCGGCTTGGTCGGATAGTTCTGCGCCCCGGCCTGGCTCGCCGCCAGCGCCAGCGCCGCGACCGCGGCAGCGCGCACGATGAATTTCATTGACGTCTCCTTCCGAGAGGGTAGGGGCGGGATTCTACGTGCCGGCCCGCAGGCGCGTCAGCAGGAAAAACCCGCACCGCTTGATCCAGCGCAAACCGGCCGACCGCCCCCGGCACGCCCGGGCCGGGCAGGCGCCGCGCGCCGGCCGGCGCGCGGTCAGGCCAGCGCCTCGACCACCGCGCGCCCCAGATCGTCCGTGCCGGCCCGGCCGCCGATGTCCGGAGTCTTCGGCGCGCCCGAGGCCGGATCGAGCACCCGTTCGATGGCCCTGACGATCGCCGCGCCGGCCTCGGGATGACCGAGATGCTCGAGCATCATCGCGCCCGACCAGATCTGCCCGATCGGATTGGCGATCTTCCTGCCGTAGATGTCGGGCGCCGAGCCGTGCACCGGCTCGAACAGCGACGGGAACCTGCCCTCGGGGTTCAGGTTGGCCGACGGCGCGATGCCGATGGTGCCGGCGGTCGCCGGGCCGAGGTCGGAGAGGATGTCGCCGAACAGGTTGGAGGCGACGATGACGTCGAAGCGCTGCGGGTTCAGCACCATCTGGATCGTGAGCCCGTCGATGTGGTACTGGCTGGTCCCGACCTCCGGATAGCTCGCGGCCATCGCCGCGAAGCGCTCGTCCCAGTACGGCATGGTGATCGAGATGCCGTTGGACTTGGTCGCGGAGGTGACCAGCTTGCGCGGCCGCTTCATCGCCAGGTCGAAGGCGAACTTCATGATCCGGTCGCAGCCCTTGCGCGTGAAGGTGGACGTCTGCTGCGCCATCTCGCGCTCGGTGCCGGCGAACAGGCGCCCGCCGACCGACGAATACTCGCCCTCGGTGTTCTCGCGCACCACGTAGTAGTCGATGTCGCCGGGCTTGCGGCCGGCCAGCGGGCAGGGAATGCCCGGCATCAGGCGCACCGGGCGCAGGTTGACGTACTGGTCGAAGTCGCGCCGGAAGTGGATCAGCGAATCCCACAGCGACTTGTGGTCCGGCACGATCGACGGCATGCCGGTGGCGCCGAAGAAGATGCAGGTGTGGCCGCCGATCCGGTCCTTCCAGTTCGGCGGCATCCAGTAGTTGTGCTTCGCATAGTTGTCGCAGGACCAGTCGAAGTGGTCGAAGTGCAGGTCGAGGCCGAACTTGCGCGCGGCGGCGTCGAGCACGGCCAGTGCCGGCGGCATGACCTCCTTGCCGATTCCGTCGCCGGGAATGACTGCGATGCGGTGCTTGCTCATGAAGCGATCCTTCTGGTTGGGTGACGTGGTGCCCGGTGCCTGCGAGACGCCGCGGCGGCAGGCGCTCTGCACGCTCGCGACGGGCTGGCGCGCTGCCGGCTCCCTGCAGGCTCCCTGCCGGCTCGCCTCCGGCTCGAGGCTCGAGGCTCGACGCCGGCGCGCGCCGAAGGCCGCGATTCTACTTGGCGCGCCCGCGCCGACCGGCGGCGGCGCTCACTCCGCCGCGGCGAGCACCTGGCGGGCCGCCAGCAGGTCGAGCGCGGCGAAACCGACCGACTTGAACACGGTGATTTCCGCGGCGCCCGCGCGCCAGGCGGCGCCGTGCCCGACCATCTCCGCCAGTTCCGCGCGCACCGCCGCCGGCGTGATCAGGCCGGCGGCGACGGCCTGCGTGACCTCGCCGCCCTTCTCGAGCACGGCGGCGCGGTTGTCGGCATAGAGCGTCGCGCGCGGCAGCAGGGCAGGGGCGGCCTCGGCCATGGTCGCGGTGAACGCGCCGACCAGACCCAGATGGGTGCCGGGCCGCACCCACTCCGGCGCGATGAACGGCGCGGTTGCGGTGGTCGCGGCGACGATGACGTCCGCGCCGGAGACCGCCGCGGCCAGTTCCGGTTCCGCCGCGGCAGCGATGCCGCGCGCGCCGAGGCGGGCGACGACCGCCTGCGCGTGCGCCGGATTGCGCCCCCAGACGGTGATGGCGTCGAGGTCGAGCACCGCGGCGTGCGCCTCGGCCAGTTCCGGCGCCAGCGCGCCGGTGCCCAGCACCGCGAGGCGCAGCCGGCCGCGGCGCGCGAGCAGGCGCGCCGCCAGCGCGGCCGCCGCGGCGGTGCGGCGCAGCGTCAGTTCGGTGCCGTCGATGACCGCGACCGGCATGCCGTCGGCACAGGAGAACACGTTGTACAGCGCGGTGACGGTGGGCTTGCCGGCCGCCGCGTTCGCGGGCCACACCGACACCATCTTCACCCCGATCAGGCCGCCGGTCTGCCAGGCCGGCATGATCAGGAACGCGCTGCCGTCGCCCAGCGGGTCGAAGTGCGCGCGCGGCGGCGAGACGATGGGTTCGGCCAGGCCCGCGGCGAGCGCGTCGACCAGCGCCGGATAGGGCGTCAGCCGCGCCACCGCGGCGGCATCGAAGGTGCGCAACATGTCGGAAGTTTTCCAGGCGGACCGATGGCGCGAATCTACCCGATCCGCCGCCGCCGGCGCCGATAGAATCGCGCGATGCGCGAACATCATGACGTGGTCATCGTCGGCGGCGCCGCCGTCGGCAGCGCCGCCGCCTATCACCTGACCGCCAGCGCCGATTTCGATGGTTCGGTGCTGGTGCTTGAACAGGATCCGTCGTACCAGCGCTCGGCGACCGCGCTGTCGGCGGCGTCGATCCGGCACCAGTTCTCGACGCCGGGAAACATCCGCATGTCGCTCTACGGCACGCAGTTCCTGCGCGCGGCCCGCGAGCTGCTGGCGATCGACGGCGAGGCGCCGGACATCGGCTTCGTCGAGGGCGGGTACCTGTTCCTGGCCACCCACACCGGCACGCGCATCCTCGAGGGCAACCACCGCGTGCAGCGCGAACTCGGTGCCGACGTCGCGCTCCTGTCGTCGGCGCAACTGGAGGAACGCTTCCCGTGGCTCGCCGCGGGCGACCTCGCCGCCGGTTCGCTCGGGCTCTCGGGCGAGGGCTGGCTCGACGCCTACGCGCTCCTGATGGCGACACGGCGCAAGGCGATCGCCCAGGGGGCGGCCTACCGCGCGGGGGCGGTGGCGGCTCTCGAGCGCGACGGCCGCCGCATCGGCGCGGTGCGCCTGGCCGACGGCAGCCGCATCGCCTGCGGGACGGTCATCAACGCGGCCGGCACCGGCGCGGCGCGCCTGGCGCGAAGCGCCGGCATCGCGCTGCCGGTCGAAGCCCGCAAGCGCTGCGTCTTCTACTTCACCAGCCCCGGCAGGCTGCCGGGCTGCCCGCTGGTGATCGACCCGTGCGGCGCGTACTTCCGGCCAGAGGGCGAGGGCTTCATCGGCGGCATCGCGCCGCCCGAGAGCGAGGACCCGGAGTGCACCGACTTCGAGGTCCGGCACGACCTGTTCGACGAGGTGTTGTGGCCAGCGCTGGCGGCGCGGGTGCCGCAGTTCGAGGCCGCGCGCGTGCGGCGCGCCTGGGCCGGGCACTACGACGTCAACGTGCTCGACCACAACGTCATCCTCGGGCCGCATCCCGGGATCGACAACCTGCTGTTCGCCAACGGCTTCTCCGGACACGGCCTGCAGCAGTCGCCGGCGGTCGGCCGCGCGCTTGCCGAACTGGTCGCGCACGGCGCCTACCGGACGCTCGATCTCTCCGAATTCGGCTGGCGCCGGGTGCTCGAGGGGCGGCCGCTGCTCGAATTGAACGTGGTGTAGCGGGGCCCGTCGCAGGCGCGCAACGCGCCCGGCATCGCGACCGGGTGTTCCTTGGAAGACAGGCCTGTAAGCGGGGTTCTGTTACGGGGCCGTCCTTTCGGGCGGCCCTATGACGGCCATTCCTCTAGGCCGCCGGTTGCCCGGCGGCTCAAGCCACCTACCCGCAGGCTCGACGAGCAGCGTCAGCGCCTGCCTATTTGGTGTTGCACCGGGTAGAGGTTGCCGCGTTTCACTCCGGACTGAACCGGCTCGTCTCTGTGGCCCTGGTCCTCGCGTCGCCGCGGGCGGTCGTTAGCCGCTACCCTGCTCTGTGGTGCCCCGACTTTCCTCCCGCGCCGCGGTTGCCCGCTGCGCCGGCGGCCATCCGGCCTGCTTCCGGGTAGGATGGTAACACCTGCATTCGACGGGAGCGTCCGATGACGATGCGACGGCGAGCATTGGCTGGTGTCCTGCCTGGTGCCCTGCTTGGCGCCCTGCTGGCGGCCGGCGTCGCCTCGGCCCAGGACTACGAGCGCGAGCGGCGCTGGGCCGAGGAGTTCCTGCCGGCGGTGGTCGTCGGCGACCCGGTGCGCATCCGCGCGGCCTCCGGACGCGAGTTCATCGGGCTCTTCGCCGCCGGCAAGCCGGGCCAGGCGGCGCTGGTGCTCGCGCACGGCGTCGGCGTGCATCCGGACCACGGCGTGATCGGCATCCTGCGCGCCGGGCTCAACGACCTGGGCTACACCACGCTGTCGATCCAGATGCCGGTGGCCGCGAAGGAGGCGCAGGTCGACGACTACTACCCGAAGCTGTTTCCGGACGCCGCGGACCGCCTGGCCAGGGCCGCCGAGTGGCTGCGCGCGAAGGGCCACGCCAGCGTGGTGCTGGTCTCGCACAGCATGGGCGCGTGGATGGCCAACGAATACTTCGACCGTGCGCACGAAGCCACGCCGTACCGCGCCTGGGTCGCGATGGGGCTCACCGGCGGGTTCTCCTGGGGCATGCGCCGCTACATGTTCCCGATCCTCGACGTGTACGGCGAGAACGATCTGGCGCCGACCGTCGGCGCCGCGGGCCGGCGCCGGTTCGCGCTCAAGGACGCCAACGGCTCGCGCCAGGTGATGATCGCCGGCGCCGACCATTTCTATGCGGGGCGCGAGCGCCAGCTCGCCGAGGCGATCGACGCCTTCGTCCGGTCGCTTCGCTAGGGCCTACCCGAACACCAGCGCGACGCCGTGGGCATCGGGGGCGTCGATCGCCCACGAGCCGTCGTTCATGCGGCGCGGCGCGAAGCCGCCGTCGCGCAGCGCCTGGTGCGCCTGCGCGCGGTCGGCGACGCGGATGAACAGCGCCGCCGCATGCGGCGCCGGCCGGTCGGGCAGCACCACGTCGCGCAGGCGCTGCTGCAGCGCCGCGCGCGTGCAGAACGCCAGCGGCGCGGCGCCGGTCGCCACCAGCAGCCCCTCGTCGATGCGCGCGGGCCAGGCGCCGAACACGCGCCCGTAGACGCCGGCGAGGTACGCGACGTTGTCGGCGACGAAGGCGACCGCGGCGATGCCGGTTGCGCCGTTGGCGTGGCGCTGCAGCTCCGGCAGCCAGACCAGTTCGCGCGTGAAGTGCTCGCAGATGAACACCTGCGCGCCGGGCGTGGCGTGCGACGCGATGTTGACCAGACGGAAGCGCGCCGTGCCGGTGCGGCTGCCCGCGGTCACCGCGCGCGAGAAGTCCCTGGGCGCCGAGGGCTCGAAGCCGCGCCCGGCCAGCACCGGGATCGCGGCCGCCACGTCCGCGCCGGTGAGCGCCAGCGCCGCCAGCCCCTCGTGGCGCGCGAGGAAGGCGTGGAAATACGCCTGCAGCGGATTGGCATTCGGCACGTGCAACAGCTCGACGTAGTCGCGCCCGAGCATGATGTTGTGGTTCGACGAGCCGGTGCTGTGCGCACCGCGCGGCGCCAGGGTGAAGCCCATGCGCGCGAACGTCTCGCGCGCGGCGTCGAGGTCGCGCACCGCGATGACCGCGTGGTCGAGGCCGGTGATGCCGGGCGTGCGCTGATCAAGGCCCTTCATGGCGGCTCCGGGAGCGGGATCGGGCGGCCAAGGTAGCGCATGCGCGGGCGCGGTGCAAGCGGCGTCTAGAATTGCGCTCTTTCAGCCGCCGGTCGCCCGACCGCCCCGCCATGAACCCGAACGACCTCCCCCGCTCCGTCCCCGCCGCCGCGCTCGACGACGTCGCCCACAAGGACCTCGACTACAGCAAGGTGCCCTATGCCAGGCCGCAGCCGATGGGCATGATCCAGGATCTGGTGCTTCCCGGCGTGCTGCAGGCGGTGCGCGATCTGGCCGGCGGCGACCCGCGCCTGTGGGTGCCGATCTCGGACACCTCGTCGTTCCGGCCGGTGCACTTCAACGTCTCGCAGGGCTTCTACGCCCACGTCATGCGCGTGACCAAGGGCGGCGTGCTGTCGCGCCATCGCCATACCGGGGGCGTCCACGCGCTCGTGCTCAAGGGCCGCTGGCACTACCTCGAGCACGACTGGGTGGCCGAGGAAGGCTCCTACGCGTTCGAGCCGCCCGGCGAGACCCACACCCTGGTCGTGCCCGACGACTGCACCGAGATGATCACCTTCTTCATCGTCCACGGCGCGCTGATGTACGTCGATCCGCAGGGCAAGGCGACCGGCTACGACGACGTGTTCACGCGCCTGGAGATCGCGAGCGACCACTACGAGAAGGTCGGGCTCGGGCGCGACTTCGCCAAGTCCATGGTGCGCTGAACCGCGCATCCTGCCGACCGCGGCCATTCGCGGCATACTCGTGCCCCTGCGCAAGGCGCCCCGATGCTGAACCTCGACTTCGACAACACCTACGCGCGCGAGCTGGCCGGCTTCTACGTCGCGTGGAAGCCGGCGCCGGCCCCCGCGCCGCGGCTGCTCTACCTCAACGCCGAGCTCGCGGCCGAGCTGGGCCTGCCGACCGATGCGCTGGCGGCGCCGGAGACGGCGGACGTGTTCGCCGGCAACCGCGTGCCGACCGGCGCCGAGCCGCTGGCGCAGGCCTACGCGGGCCACCAGTTCGGCGGCTTCTCGCCGCAGCTCGGCGACGGCCGCGCGCTGCTGCTGGGCGAGGTGATCGACCGCCGCGGCCGGCGCCGCGACATCGCCTTCAAGGGCTCGGGCCGCACGCCGTTCTCGCGCGGCGGCGACGGCAAGGCGGCGGTGGGGCCGATGCTGCGCGAGGTGATCATCGGCGAGGCGATGCACGCGCTCGGCATTCCCACGACGCGCGCGCTGGCGGTCGCCGCGACCGGCGAGCCGGTCTATCGCGAGGCGCCGCTGCCGGGTGCCGTGCTCACGCGCGTGGCCGCGAGCCATCTGCGCGTGGGCACGTTCCAGTTCTTCGTCGCCCGCGGCGAACTCGACAAGCTGCGCCAGCTCGCCGAGTACACGATTGCGCGCCACGATCCCGACCTCGTCGGCGCGCCCGACCGCGTGTTCGGCCTGCTGCGCGCGGTCGCAGGGCGCCAGGCCAGGCTGATCGCGCAGTGGATGAACGTCGGCTTCATCCATGGCGTGATGAACACCGACAACATGACGATCTCCGGCGAGACCATCGACTTCGGCCCCTGCGCGTTCATGGAGGCGACGGATCCGGCCGCGGTCTTCAGCAGCATCGACCACGGCGGGCGCTATGCCTATGGCAACCAGCCGCATGTCGCGCGCTGGAACCTGGCCAAGCTGGCGGAGGCGCTGCTGCCGCTGGTGGCCGATGGCGACGACAAGGCGGCCGTCGACCGGGCGGTGGCCGAGGCCACGGCGGTGATCGACGCCTTCCCCGCGCAGTACGACCGCGCCCTGCGCGCCGGCCAGCGCGCCAAGCTGGGGCTCGGCAACGCCACGCCGGCGGACGACGACGCCGACGCCGCGCTCGCCGACGACTGGCTCGCATTGCTGCAGCGCGAGCGCGTCGACTTCACGCTGGCCTGGCGGCGCCTGGCCGACGCGGCAGCCGGCGACGACGCGCCGCTGCGCGCGCTGTTCACCGACGCCGCGGCGCCGGCGGCGTGGCTGGCGCGCTGGCGCGCACGCTGCGCGGCGGATGACGCGGCGGCCGATCGCGGACCGGGGGCGGCCGACCGCGCCTCGCGCATGCGCGCGGTGAACCCGTTCGTGATCCCGCGCAATCAGCGCGTCGAGGAGGCGCTCGACGCCGCGTCCGCGCATGGCGATCTCGGTCCGTTCGAGCGCCTGCTCGCCGCCGTGCGCCGGCCGTTCGACGAGACGCCGGAACTGGCCCGCTACGGCGAACCCGCGCCCGCCGCGGTGACCGCGCGTTATCAGACGTTTTGCGGCACCTGAGCGCCCGGCGGCCGGGCGCCTGAGCACGCGCGGGCCCCGGGCGTACACGCCACCGATCGCGCGTGCTAGATTCGGTGAACGCCACCGCCAGCCACGGACCAGCCGCCCCTCCCCGATGACGACTGCGCTCGCCAGCAGCACCCACGAAGTCGACGACGCCTTCGCCGCCAACGAACTGTTCCAGCGCAACGGCTGGACCGACGGCCTGCCGATCGTGCCGCCGACCGAGGCGCTGGTGCGCCGCTTCCTCGACGCCGGCCGGTGCGCGCCGGACGCGGTGATCGGCGTCGAGCCGGTGCGCCGGCGCCGCATCACCGCCGAGAAGGTCGCGATCGCCGCGGTGATGGCCGGCTGCCTGCCCGAGTACATGCCGGCGGTTCTGGCCGTCATCCGCGCGATGTGCGTGGCGCAGTACAACCTGCACGGCAGCACCGCCAGCACCGGCGGCTGCGCGCCGATGGTCATCGTCAACGGCCCGGTGCGCACGGCCCTGGGGATGCACGCGACCCACAACGCGCTGGGCAACGGCAGCCGCGCCAACGCGACCATCGGCCGCACGCTGCGCCTGTTCATCCTGAACGTGCTCGGCGGCCATCCGGGCCAGCTCGACCGCTCGACGCTCGGCCACCCGGGCAAGTTCACCTACTGCGTGGCGGAGGACGAGGAGGACAATCCGTGGCTGCCGCTGGCGGTCGAGCGCGGCGTGCCCGCGGGCGAGTCGGCGGTGACGGTGTTCGCCGCCGGCGCGCCGCACCAGATCCTCAACGAGTGGACCCACGACCCGAAGGAACTGCTCGACACCTACGCCGCGGCGATCCGCGCCAACATGCTCACCTACTCGATCTGGCACGGCAACTATGCGCTCGTCATCGCGCGCCAGCATCGCGACATCTTCGCGCGCGCCGGCTGGAGCAAGGCGGACATCCGCGCCTACATGTTCGAGACGTGCTGGGTCAAGCGCAAGGAATGGCGCACCGTGGGCAAGGCCGCGGTGGCCGGGCGCAAGGACGAGGAGCAGGCGTATCGCGCCTGCGCCGCCCCCGAGGACCTGCTGGTGATCGCCGCCGGCGGCACCGCCGGCGGATTCGGCGCGATCATCCCGCCCTGGATCGGCAACAAGTCCATGGCAGTGACCATGGCCGTGGCAACCTGACCTTTCTCGAAGGAGGAACGACGCATGCTGACCGTACTCGACCCCCGACTGTCCGCCGAAGGCGAGGCGCTGCAGATGGCACCCGCACTCGCCTCGCTCAAGGGCGCCGTGATCGGATTCATCGACAACGCCAAGATCGGCACCGAGCGGCTGTACGACCACATGGTCGAGATGCTCAAGTCGCGGCACGGGGTCGCCGAGGTGATCCGCCGGCGCAAGCCCGACACCAGCCGCCCGGTGCCCGACGACATGCTCGCGCAGCTGCGCGGCGCCGACGCGATCATCTCCGGGATCGGCGACTGAGGGAGCTGTTCGTCGTGCAGTCTGCACGACTCCATCAAGGCCGAGCGCCTCGGCATCCCGTCGGTGGCGATCATCACCGACCCGTTCCGCCGCAGCGCGCAGATGGTGGCCCAGTTGAACGGGCTGCCCGAGTATCCGTTCGCGCTCGTCGGCCACCCGATCGCCAACGACGACGACGCGGCGCTGCAGGCCAAGGCAGAGATCGCGCTGGCGCAGATCCTGCCGCTGCTCCTCGAGCGCAAGGCGTGAGCGGCCGGGCAAACACGCGCCACGGCACGCACCCGCGTGCGCCGGCACATCACGAGGAGAGGACATAGTGGCCCGAACAAGGACCCGCGGTACGCCGCGATTCGCCGCGGCATGCCTGGCTGCATGGCTCGGCGTGCTCGCCCAGCCGGCGACGGCGCAGGACTACCCGACGCGCCCGATCACCGTCGTGGTCCCGTTCCCCGCGGGTGCTGCGGTCGACAACCTGGTGCGCCCGCTCACCGGCGAGCTCGCCCGCCTGCTCGGCCAGCCCGTGGTCGTCGACAACAAGGGCGGTGCGCAAGGGGTGATCGGCACGCAGTTCGCCGCGCGTGCCAAGCCCGACGGGTACACGCTGCTGGCCGGCTCGAGCACGACGCTTGCCGCCAACGTCGGCCTGTTCAAGAGCCTGCCCTACGATCCGCTCAAGGACTTCGTGCCGATTGCGGGCCTCGGCTACACCTCCATGATGTTCCTGGTGCGCGCCGATTCGCCGGCCAAGGACCTGAAGGGCCTGGTCGCGCTCCTGCGCAGCCAGCCAAGTCCGATGGCCGCCGGGTTCGGCTCCTCCAGCGGCCAGGTCGCCCTGGCCATCCTGTCGCGCGCCGCCGGCGTCAGCGTCCTGCCGATTTCCTACAAGGGCACGCCGCAGGTGGTGACCGACCTGCTCGGCGGATCGCTCCCGATGGCCGCGATCGACGTCGGCAGCGGCGTGCCGCACATCGGCCCGGGCGGCCGCCTCACCGCGCTCGCCATCACCGGCAGTGCGCGCAGCGTCTCGGCGCCCAACGTGCCGACGCTTTCCGAGACCTATCCGGGCTCGGACCTGATCACCTGGATCGGCATCGTGGCGCCGGCCGGCACGCCGGCCGCCGTGGTCACGAGGCTGCACGCGGCGATCTTCAGCGCGCTGGCCACGCCCGAGGTCAGGCAGAGCTATGCGTCGCTGTCGACCGAGGTCGAGCCGGTGCCCCCGGACCAGCTCGGCAGGCGCATGCAGCGCGACCAGGCGCGCTGGGTCGAACTGATCCGCGCCATCGGCATCCAGCCGCAGTAGCGCGGCGTCGCCGCCGGCCTATGCGCGGGCGCGGCGCAGCTTCTCGGCCAGCTTGCCGAGGATGCCGGTGGGCATGTAGATGATGAACAGCACCAGCATCAGGCCGTAGATGGTCGAGTCGAGGGCGTTGACCTTGTTGCCGATGCCCACGCGCAGGCCCTCGGTGAGCAGCAGCGTGAACACCGCGCCGACCGTGGGGCCGAAGCGCACGAACATGCCGCCGGCGATCACCGCGAAGACGATCTGCAGCGACACGCCGATCCCGGCCACCGTCTCCGGATTGACGTACTGCTGGTACTGCCCGAACAGCGCGCCGCCCAGCGCCGTGAGCGCGGCCGAGATCATCGTGATGGCGAGCTTGGTGCGCGTGACGTTGACACCGACGCTGGCGGCGGCCTGCTCGTCGCTGCCGATCGCCTCCATCGCGTAGCGCATCATGCTCTTGTCGATGCGGTGCCAGACCCAGATGCCGAAGGCCCAGGCGGCCAGCGCGATGTAGAAGAACACCCGCTTGTCGGCGAACTGCAGCGCCTGGACCGACCAGGTGACCCCGTCCTTGAGCACGCTGTTGGGCGTGATGCCCAGCGAGCCGCCCGTGGTGTCGCGCAGCGCCACGATCACCGAACGCACCACCTCGGTCAGCGCCAGGGTCACCAGCGCGAAGTAATGCCCGGCGATGCCGAAGCGAAAGCACGGATAGCCGATCAGCACCGCGACCGCCACCGCCAGCGCGACGCCGATCGGGATCGACAGCCAGGGCGAGAGGCCGTGGAAGTTCCAGAGCAGCACCACCGCGTAGGCGCCGATGCCCATGAAGGCGCCGTGGCCGAAGGACACCAGCCCGAAGCGGCCCATCAGCGACCAGCCGGTGTAGATGAACGACCACAGCAGCACCTGCACGAGGAGGTGCACGACGTACGACGACGGCACCACCCAGGGCAGGACGGCGAGCGCTGCGAGCGCGGGCAGCCAGCGGCGATCCATGGATGCGTTCCCTTCAGCGCCGGCTCATTTCGCGCCGAGGATGCCCTGCGGGCGCGCGAACATCATGATGATGAAGAACCCGAACGCCATCACGTAGCCCCATTCGAGGTGGAAATAGAAGCCGCCGACGGCGATCAGCTGGGCGAAGATGAACGCCGCGATGAAGCCGCCCAGCATGTTGCCCAGCCCGCCGAGCACGCAGACCATGAACGTGAGCGGCCCGAAGGTGAGGCCGATGGCCGGATGCACGTCGTACTGCAGCACGAGCAGGCAGGCGCCGAGACCGGCGAGCGCGCCGCCGATGGCGGAGGTGAGCAGATAGATGCGCGACGGCGACACCCCCATCAGCGGCATGATCGCGCGGTCCTGGCTGATCGCGCGGATCGCGGTGCCGAGGTAGGTCTTCTTGAGGAAGACATAGAGCGCGGTCATCGCCACCAGCGCGGTCAGCGCCGCCGAGATGCGCGACCACGGCAGCGAGATCTCGCCCACCGCCAGGCTCGGCATCGACACGCCCAGGTTGCGGAAATCGATGCCGAACGCAAGCGTGGCCGCCGCCTGCAGGAAGGTCAGCACCCCGCCGGTGACGAGCAGCTGGTTGATCGGTTCGGAATTGAGCACCGGACGGATCACCAGCACGTGCAGGAGCACGCCGAGGAACGCCACCAGCACCACCGCCGCGCCGAACGCCGCCACCAGCGGCAGGCCGTGCACCTTGTGCAGGAAGAACACGCAGTACATGCCGAGCATCATCAGCTCCGCATAACAGATCCAGACCACGTCGATGACGCCGAAGATCAGGTTCAGGCCCAGCGCGAGCAGCGCCAGAACGCCGCCGAACAGGATGCCGTTGAGAACGGCCTCGAGCAGGAAGATGTCGAAGATCTGCATCGCCGCTGACTCTCCTATAGCCCCACGTAGGCCTTCTGGATCTCCGCGCTCGCCAGCAGCTCCGCCGCGCTGCCGGCGAGCTTGATGCGCCCGACCTCCAGCAGGTAGGCGCGATCGACCACCTTCAGCACCTGGCGCACGTTCTGCTCGACGATCATCACCGTGTAGCCCTCCTCGCGGATCTTCCTGACCAGGTCGAAGATCGACTGCACGATCACCGGCGCCAGCCCCGCCGACGGCTCGTCGAGCAGGAGAAGCTTCGGCCCGCTCATCAGCGCCCGGCCGATCGCACACATCTGCTGCTCGCCGCCGGACATGGTGCCGGCCATCTGGTGGCGGCGCTCCTTCATGCGCGGAAACAGCGCGTAGACCATCTCGAGGCGCTGCGCGAACTTCGGCCGCGCGGCAGCCGTGTAGGCGCCCATGCGCAGGTTCTCCTCGACCGTCAGGCGCGGAAACAGGCGGCGGTGCTCGGGCACCTGGGACAGACCCAGGTCGATGATCCGGTGCGCCGGCACGTCCCCGAGCGAGCGCCCCTCCATCCGGATCTCGCCCGCGGAGACCTCGATCAGCTTGGAGATCGCGCGCAGCAGCGTGGTCTTGCCGGCGCCGTTGGGGCCGATCACCGCGACCGCCTCGCCGGCCCGCACCTCGAGGGACACGTCGAACAGGGCCTGGAACGAACCGTAGCCCGCCGAGACGCGCGAGAGCTCCAGCATCGCGCTCACCGGCGCGCCCCGTCGTCGCGCCCGCGCGCGTGCTCCTGCACCTCGGCCGCGTCGCTGCCCAGGTAGACCTCGATCACCTTCGGGTCGGCCGCCACCTCGGCCGGCAGACCGGCCGAGATGATCTCCCCATGGTCGAGCACGATGACCCGGTCGACCACCCGCATCAGCACGCCCATGATGTGCTCGACCCAGATGATGGTGATGTTGCGCTCCCTGCGGATCATGCGCAGCATGTCGGCGGCCTGCTCCATCTCGGCCTCGTCGAGACCGCCGAGCGACTCATCGGCGAGCAGCAGCCGGGGCTGGGTCGCGAGGGCGCGCGCCATCTCGAGCTTCTTCAGCGCCGCCGCACCGAGGCCGTCGATCCCCTCGCCGCGCGCGTGCGGCAGTCCGATCAGGTCCAGCGCGTCGGCCGCCTGGCGCCTGGCCTCGGCCTCGCTGACACGCCCGGCCTGGCCGTAGTAGGCGGCCAGGGTCACGTTCTCGATGACGCTGAGCTTCCTGAACGGTCGCGGGATCTGGAACGTGCGGCCGATGCCCGCATGGCAGACCTGGGTGGCGCTGAGGCCGCCGATCTCGCGGCCCTGGAACCGGATCGAGCCGGCGGTCGGCGCGTACAGGCCGGCGATGAGATTGAACGTCGTGCTCTTGCCCGAGCCGTTGGGTCCGATGAGGCCGAGGATCTCCCCCTCGGCCAGGTCGAAGGAGATCGAGGAGACGGCGGTGAAGCCGCCGAACTTCTTGGTCAGGGCCTGGACGTTGAGCATTGGCGTGCAAGCGCCGGCGCCGCGGCGCCGGCGGACTGGCGCTGCGCCGGACGGCGGCGGCGCCTACCGGGCGTAGACGTGGCCCTTGGGGAACGGCAGCACCGGGTCGGTGGTGCGGATCGGCGTCGGCCACGCGATGTAGGTGCGGCCGTTGACGAACTGCATGACCACCAGCTGCGATCGCTCGTTCTGGCCCGACATGTTGTGTCCCGGCGGGAAGAACTTCACGCCATAGCCCGACGGCGTGCCGCCGGCGGGGATGTCGGTCTCGAGCGCGGCGCGGCGCAGCGCCTCGGAGGAGATGCCGCCGTGCTTCTTGATCGCGCGCGGCAGCACGTCGGCCAGGAAGATCCATGTGTTGGTGAAGCCCATCGACGCGTGCGGCGGCACCTCGACCGGGCCCTTGACGGCCTGATAGCGCCGGACCATCTCCTTGGCCAGGTCGCCCATGCCCGGCTTGAGCGTCTTGGGATCGAGGATCTGCGACGCCACCGGATCGATCGAATGGAAATAGTTGACGTCGTCGCCGAAGGTCTCGCGCAGCTTGCCGATCTGGCTGTGGCCGGCGCCGTGGCCGATCAGCGCCTTGAACTTGAAGTTCTGCTCCTTCGCCTGGCGCAGGAACAGCGTGATGTCGGGGTTATAGCCGGTGTGCAGGATGACGTCCGGCGCGGCGCGGCGCAGCTTGGTCACCAGCGAGGACAGGTCGGGCGCGGTGGCGGCATAGCCTTCCTTGAGGACGATCGGCGTGCCGTTCGCCTTGCACTGCGCCTCGTTGCCGGCGGCGACACCGGCGCCGTAGGGACCGTCCTCGTAGATGATCGCGACCTTGAGCTTGTCGTGCGACGTGCCGAACTTCTTCTGCGCATGCTCCTTGATGTAGTCGCACGAGGCCTGGCCGTACTGGTCGCTGTGCGGCTGCGGGCGGAACACATACTGCAGGTTCTTGCCCTTGAACACGGCCGAGGACACGCACACCGTCGCCCACATGAACTTCTTGGCGGCGTCGACCTTGCCGACCATCGGCACGCACTGCGCGCTCGAATAGACGCCGAGCAGCATGTCGACCTTTTCCTGGTTGATCAGTCGCTCGGCCTCGTTGATCGCCACGTCGACCTTCGACTGCGCATCGACGTACACCGGGTTGATGCGGTAGCCCTCGACGCCGCCCTTCTCGTTGAACATGTCGATGGCGGCCTTGGTGCCGATGTGGTTCGCTTCCGACCCGCCGCCGGCGAACGGCCCGGTCAGGTCGTAGATCACCCCGATCTTGATCTCCTTCGGCTGCGCGAACGCGGCGGCGGCGGCGAGCAGCAGGGCGGCGCCGGCGGCAAGTTTCGTGTGCGACATGTGCATCTCCTCGGGGTGGACTCGGCACGGGGTCTGCCCGGCGTGCAGGTAACCGGGTCGTTAAAAATCAGTCTACCTCAGGTCAACCGCGCGATGCATGCTGCGTCGCAACCGATCTCGCGCAGGATCGCCTCGGTATGCGCGCCCAAGGCCGGCACCGGGTCCATGCGCGCCTCGAACGCCGAGGAGGTTCCCGGCGGCAGCAGCGCCGGGATCGGGCCGACCGGCGATTCGACCTCGCGCCAGCGCTTCCGCGCCGCAAGCTGCGGATGCGCCCACAGCCCCGCCATGTCGTTCATGCGGCCGTAGCCGATGCCGGCGGCGTCGAGCCTGGCCTCGACCTCCGCGGTCGAGAGCGGCTCGAACGCGGCCTCGATGATCGCGCGCAGCGCCTCGCGGTTGGCGGAGCGCTTGGCCACGCTGTCGAACAGCATGTCGCCGGCAAGGGCCGGGTCGCGCAGCACCTCGGCGCAGAACGCGGCCCACTCGCGCTCGTTCTGCAGGCCCAGCACCACGCGCTTGCCGTCGCCGGCGCGGAACGGCCCGTACGGGTAGATCGTGGCGTGGCTGGCGCCGGCGCGCGGCGGCGGGCTCGCGCCCTGGTACGCGTAGTACAGCGGAAAGCTCATCCACTCGGCGAGGGACTCGAGCATCGAGACATCGATGGCGGAGCCCGTGCCGGTCTTCTCGCGCAGCATCAGGGCGTTGAGGATGCCGGTGTAGGCGTACATGCCGGCGGCGATGTCGGCGATCGAGATGCCGGCCTTGGCCGGCTCCTCCGGCGTCCCGGTGGTCGAGAGGAAGCCCGCCTCGCTCTGGATCAGGAGGTCGTAGGCCTTCTTGTCGCGCTGCGGCCCGTCGCCGCCGTAGCCGGAGATGTCGCAGACGATCAGGCGCGGATGGCGCTCCTTCAGGCTCGCGTAGTCGAGCCCCATGCGCGCGGTGGCGCCCGGCGCCAGGTTCTGGATCAGCACGTCGGCCCGCTCGAGCAGGCGCGCGAGCACCTCGCGCGCCGCGGCGTCCTTGAGATCCAGCGCCAGACTCTCCTTGGAACGGTTGACCCAGGCGAAGTGGGAGCACAGGCCGGCCACGCGCGCGTCATAGGCGCGCGCGAAGTCGCCGACGCCCGGGCGCTCGATCTTGATCACCCGCGCGCCCATGTCGGCGAGCTGGCGCGTGGCGAACGGCGCGGCGATCGCGTGTTCGAGGGCGATGACGGTGATGCCTTCCAGGGGACGTGGATTCATGGCGGTCGGTCGGGGGCGCCGGAGCGGAGGCGAGGATTCTAGGCCGCGCGCGGATAAACTGCCGGTCCGTCATCCCGGGAAAACCGACCATGCCGACCCATCGCCTGCGGCTCCACACCGACCGCTTCGCCGCCGCCGAGGGCGGCACCCTGGCGCCGCGCGCGTGCGCGCTCTACGTCGTCGCGGGATCGGTCATCGTCCGTGCCGGCGGCGCCGCCGCGTCGCTCGACGCCAACGGCGCCTGGTGCGGCGCGACCGGCGCGACCATCGTCGCCGGCAAGGCGGGGGCGCGGGTGCTGCGCTGGGAACTGGCGGGCGCCGCGGCCGCCGCTGCGGCCGCGCCCTGCGCGGCGACCAGCCTCACCCTCGAGGCGCCGATCGACCTGCCCGCGCCCGACGTCCTGATGCGCTGCGACCGCGTCGACTTTCCTCCGGGCGGCGAGGCGCTGACCCATGTGCACCAGGGCCCGGGCATCCGCTGCCTCATCGCCGGCGGCATCCGCATCGACACCCAGGGCGGCTCGCACGCCTACGGACCCGGCGAGGCGTGGTTCGAGGCCGGCCCCGATCCCGTGTATGCTGCCGCCTCCCGCGACGAGCCGTCCGCCTTCGCGCGCGTGATGATCCTGCCGCGCAGCTGCCATGGCAGGAGCTCGATCCGCTATGTCCGGCCGGAAGACGCGGACAAGCCGAAGACGCAGTCGTACCAGATATTCGCCGACGAATTCATCGACCCATGAACAACGCACTCCCTTCCCGGACCGGCGGCGAGATCCTCGTCGACCAGCTCAAGATCCACGGCGTGCGCCACGCCTTCTGCGTGCCCGGCGAGTCCTATCTCGCGGTGCTCGACGCGCTCTATGGCGCGCGCGAATCCATCGAGCTCATCGTCGCGCGCCAGGACGGCGGCGCCGCGTTCATGGCCGGCGCCTACGGCAAGATGACCGGCAAGCCCGGCATCTGCTTCGTCACGCGCGGGCCGGGCGCGACCAACGCCTCGATCGCGGTGCACACCGCGTTTCAGGACTCCGACCCGATGATCCTGTTCGTCGGCCAGGTCGCCTCCGACCAGGTCGAGCGCGAGGCCTTCCAGGAAGTCGACTTCCGGCGCATGTTCGGCCAGATGGCCAAGTGGGTGGCGCAGATCGACCGCGCCGACCGCATCCCCGAGTACGTGAGCCATGCGTTCCACTGCGCCGTCTCGGGACGCCCGGGCCCGGTGGTGCTGGCGCTGCCCGAGGACATGCTGACCACGGTCGCGACGGTGGCCGACGCCGGCGCCTACAAGGTGGTGCAGGCCTCGCCCAATCCGGCCGACATGGCGCGCCTGAAGACGCTGCTCGAAGGCGCGCGCAGCCCCGTGGTCATCCTCGGCGGCGCCGGCTGGAACGCGACGGGCGTCGCCGACCTGCGCACCTTCATCGAGAACTTCGACCTGCCGGTCGGCTGCGCGTTCCGCTTCCAGGACCTCTACGACAACCGCCTGCCCAACTACGCGGGCGACGTCGGCATCGGCGTCAACCCGGCGCTCGGCAAGCGCATCCGCGAGGCCGACCTGGTGCTCGCGATCGGCGCGCGCCTCGGCGAGATGACCACGTCCGGCTACACGCTGCTGACCCCGCCGGTGCCGGCGCAACGACTGGTCCACGTGCACAACGATCCGAACGAACTCGGCCGCGTCTACCAGGGCGAGCTCCTGATCGCCTCGGGCATGAACGAGTTCGCCGCCGCCGCCGCCGCGCTGGGCCGGCCGGCGGCGGTCCCGTACGCGGCCGCCACCCGCGCCGCGCGTGCCGACTACGACACCTGGCAGGGCAGCGCCTACCCGGGCATGCCCGGCAAGGTCGACCTTCGCGAGGTGATCCGCGCCATGGAGGCGGCGCTGCCCGAGGACACCATCTTCACCAACGGCGCCGGCAATTTCGCGGGCTGGCTGCACCGCTTCCATCGCTACACGGGTCTGCGCACCCAGCTCGCGCCGACCGCCGGCTCGATGGGCTACGGCGTGCCTGCCGGCGTCGCCGCCAAGGTCGCCGACCGCCGGCGCACCGTGGTCTCGTTCAACGGCGACGGCTGCTACATGATGAACGGCCAGGAACTGGCGACCGCGGTGCATCACAAGCTCGCCGTCATCTTCGTCATCGTCAACAACGGCATGTACGGCACCATCCGCATGCACCAGGAGCGCGAGTATCCGGAGCGCGTGCACGGCACCTCGTTCACCAATCCGGACTTCGCGGCCCTGGCGCGCGCCTACGGCGCGCACGGCGAGACCGTCACCGAGACCGGCCAGTTCGCCGGCGCGCTCGAGCGCGCGGTGGCGAGCGGCAAGCCCGCGGTGATCGAGGTGGTGATCGATCCGAACGCGATCACCACCCAGACCACGATCGACGGCCTGCGCGCGAAATCGCGCAAGTAGTCCTCCGAATCCTCCGCGCGCGCACCGGCCGTATCGTGCCAGCCCGCACCATTCGCGCCGCGCTGCTGACTGCGGCGGCGTTCGCGCCGTTCGGCCGGGTGCTCGAAGCCGGTGGACATGCGAGCACCGCCAACCAGGGCCGCGCCGAGCGCTTCGATACCGCGCTCGATCTGGCGACCCATGATGCCCGCGCCAGCCGCCTGCACAGCGCCGTCTATCGGATCGCGCAGAGCAGCCTGCCATTCACCGTCACCGTGATCGAGCGCCACCCGCTGTCGCCGCAGTTGTTCTACCCCAATTCCGGCGCGGGTTTCCTGGTCTGCGCCTGCCCGGTGCGCACCGATGGCGAACCGGACCTGTCCGCCCTCCAGGCATTCATCGGCACTCGCGCGCAGGGCATCGTCTGGAACGCCGGGGTGTGGCACAGCCCGCTGGCGGCGCTGGGCGAGAACGCCGATTTCCTCATGTTGCAATGGCAGTGCGGCGGACCGCTCGACTGCGAGGAGCGCCACCTGCCGGTGGCAATCAGCGTCGCCGGCCCGGCGGCCCGCGACGCCTAGCGCGCCGATTCGCGCCGGCGATCACTGACGCAGCAACGCCTCGCGCACGAAATCCAGCCGGTCATTGCCGAAGAACATCTCGGCGCCGCCGACGAAGAACGTGGGCGTACCGAAGCCGCCACGCGCGATCAGTTCGTCGGTGTTGGCGGCGAGGCGCTCGCGACAGTCCCGGCCTTCGACGGCCAATGCGAATTGATGGGGATCGAGCCCGGCGCAGGCAGCCAGTTCCGCGAGAACAGCGGCGTCGGAAACGTCGCGCAGTTCCTCCCAATAGGCGCGAAACACCGCCTCGGCGTAAGCGGAGATGCGCCCTGCGTCAATCGCGACGAACGCGCCGCGCAGCGCCCGGGCGCTGTTCAGGGGCGCAGAGCCGCCGCCGTACACCGGCGGCCGCGCGATGCGTATGCCCAGACGCGCCGCCCAGCGCGCCATGTCGGTGGCGTAGGCGGCCAGTTTCGCCGGCACCGGCCGCGCGCGCATGTCCGCGACGTTGTGATTGATCTCGCGAAACACCGCGGCGACGTAAAAGGGCTTCCACACGAGTTGCGCCGCGCATTCCCGGCACAGGGGCTCGATCTGCCTGAACGCCATGTAGGTCCATGGGCTGGAGAAATCGAAGAAGAATTCGACGCTCCGCATCGCGGCTACTCGCTCTTGATGCCCGCCGCCTTGACCAGCTTGATCCACCTGGCGATCTCGGCCTCGATCTGACGTGCGAACTGCTCCGGGGTACTGCCGATGGCTTCCGCGCCCTGACTCAAGAGCCGACTGCGGGTGTCGGGCAACTGCAGCACCTTCAGTGTGTCGGCATGAACCTTCGCCACGATTTCGCGCGGCAAGCCGGCAGGGCCGAGCAGGCCGTACCAGATGCTCGACTCGAATCCCGGTACGCCGGCCTCGCTGATCGAAGGCAACTCCGGAAGCGCGCTGGAGCGCATCAGGCTGCCGACGGCGACACCGCGCATCTTGCCCGCCTTGATCTGCGGCACGGCGGTGACCATGCCGGTGAACATCAGGTCGACGGTGCCGCCGATCAGGTCGAGTTCGGCCGGTCCGGTGCCCTTGTAGGCGATATGCACCATGTCCACGCCGGTAAGCTGTTTCAGGAGTTCGCCGCCAAGGTGGCCGACACTGCCATTGCCCGCAGAGGCATAGCTCATTCTGCCTGGCTTCTCGCGCATCGCGGCAAGCAACTCCTGCAAGGTCCTGGCCTGCAGGCGGGGATTGACCACCAGGACCATTGGCGCGCTGCCGACGACGGTGATCGGCGTGAAGTCCTTGACCGTGTCGTAGGGGATTTTGGAAAACAGCGCCGGGTTGCTGGCGTGATTGCTCACCGCAAGGATCAGCGTGTAGCCGTCGGGAGCGGCCTTGGCGACGGCCTCGTGCGCGATCATCGTGCTCGCCCCCGGGCGATTGTCGACAAGCACCTGCTGGCCCCAGATTTCGGCCAGCTTCTGGCCGAGCATGCGCGCGATGAAGTCGGCACCGCCTCCCGGAGGAAAAGGCACGAGCATGCGGACCGGCCGCGTCGGCCACGCAGCGGATTGCCCAAGCGCCGGACCAACGCCCGCGCCGACCGCCAGAGCGGTACCGCTGGCGACGAAACGACGGCGCGTCAACATGGTGTGCATTTGCCTCTCCCCGGGGTGCGAGTGCCAGGTCCATTTCAACACAATTCGCCGTGCCGGCATGTGCCTTTGCTGTCACGGGCCCGGCGTAGCGCAGCCTGCGGATTGCCGGTATCTTTCGCCCTCCGGCGAATCCGCCGTCCTTCCTATTCGCCTTCCCTTGCCCCGGAAATGTCGATGAATCGTCTCCTGCGTTCTCGCACCCTGCTCGTCGCCTTGTGCTGCCCGGCGGCCGCCTTGCCATTGGCGGCCGCGCACGCCCAGACCTTCCCGACCAAGGGCCTCACCATCGTCGTGCCGTTCCCCCCGGGCGGCGGTCCCGACATCGCCGCGCGCGTGATCGCGGAGAAGCTCGCCGCCCGCCTCGGCCAGGGCGCGGTGGTGGAGAACCGCCCGGGCGCCGGCGCGCTGATCGGCGCCGGCGCGGTCGCCAAGGCGGCACCCGACGGCCACACCCTGCTGCTCACGCCGAACACGATGGTGATCTCCCCGCACGTGCTCGCGCCGGGCGCCGGCGGCGGCGTCGACGTGCACAAGGATCTCGCGCCCGTGATCGCGCCCGCCACCACGCCGCTGGTGCTGGTCGCCAATCCGCAACTGGGCGCCGCCAACCTGAAGGCGGCGCTCGACATCGCGCGCGCCCAGCCGGGCCTGCCCTACGGCAGCCCGGGCAACGGCTCGCCGATGCATTTCGCCGGCGAGATGTTCAAGCGCTCGTCCGGCATCAACCTGCTGCACGTGCCGTACAAGGGCGTCGGCCCGTCGATCACCGCGGCCATCGGCGGCGAGGTGCGGCTCCTGTTCACCGGCCTCGGCGGCGCGGTGCCGCACATCCGCTCGGGCAAGCTGGTCGCGCTGGCCGTGACCGAGAAGGCGCGCTCGGCGCTGCTGCCGGAGGTGCCGACGGCCACCGAGCAGGGCGTGGCCAACGTCGAGGTCAATGCGTGGTACGGCGTGCTCGCCCCGGCCGGCACGCCGGCGCCCGTCGTCGCGCGGCTCAACCAGGAATTCAACGCCGTGCTGCAGATGCCCGACGTGCGCGCGCGCCTGGCCGGCGCCGGCCTCGACCTCCTCGGCGGCGCGCCGCAGGTGCTGGCCGACTTCATGAAGGCGGACCACCAGCGCTACGGGCAGCTCGCGCGCGAGCTCGGCATCAAGGCGGACTGACGGAACGCGCCATGAGCTACGTCCACCTGATCGTCGAATTCGCGCCGCGCCTGGCGCTGGTGCGCCTGAACCGCCCCGCCGCGCGCAACGCCCTGTCCCATGCGCTGATGCGCGAGCTCACCGCCTGCGCGCGCGCGCTCGCCGAGCGCACCGACATCGACGCGGTGATCCTCACCGGCGACGCGGTGTGCTTCACCGCCGGCGCCGACCTGAAGGACGCGGCGGCCTGGGCCGACGAGTCGCTGTCCACCGTCGCGCGCCGCGAGGTCGCCGGCACCGGCTTTCGCATGTGCAAGGCCTGGGAGGAACTGCCGCAGATCACCATCGTCGCCATCGAGGGGTATGCGATCGGCGGCGGCCTGGCGCTCGCGCTGGCCTGCGACTGGCGGGTGATGGCCGACGACGCCTTCGTCTCGCTGCCCGAGATCGCGCTCGGCATCCCGCTCACCTGGGGCACGATCCCGCGCCTGGTCAACCTGCTCGGGCCCGCCCGGGCCAAGCGCGCGACCATCCTGTGCGAGCGCTTCGGCGCCGCCGAGGCGCTGGCCATGGGCCTGGTCGACTACACCGCGCCCAAGGGCGAGGCGCTGGCGACGGCGCGCGAGCTGGCGGCGCGCACGCTGGCGATGCCGGCCGCGGCGGTGCGCATGAGCAAGGAATCGGTCAACGCCGCCGCGCTGGCGTTGAACCACGTCAGCGGCTACATGGCGCATGACCAGATCGCGCTCGCCTCGGCCAGCCCCGAGGCGCGCGCCGCGCGCGCCGCCGCCCTGAAGAACCGGAAGTAGGCGCGCGCGGTGGAGCTCTACTGGCTGCAGGACTTCCTGGCCCTGGTGCGCACCGGCAGCTTCTCGCGCGCGGCGACGGAACGCCACGTCACCCAGTCGGCGTTCAGCCGCCGCATCCAGGCCCTCGAGGACTGGGTCGGCACGCCGCTGTTCGACCGCGGCGCGCGGCCGGTGGAACTCACCGCCGCGGGCCAGCAGCTGCTGCCGATCGCGGTCGGCAGCGTCGAGCCGCTGCTCGATTTCCGCGCCTCGGTGCGCGCCCGGCAGGCCGACACCGCGCCGACGGTCGACTTCCTGATGCCGACCGCATGCTCGGCCGGATTCTTTCCGGCGCTGCTCGCCCGGCTCAACCGCGAGATCGGCCCGCTGATCGGCCGCGGCGCGGTCAAGGCGATCGACGAGGTGGCCGCGCTGTACGCGGGCGGCGAAGCCGACCTCGCGCTGTCGTACCGGCATCCGGCGCTGCCGCGACCCGCCGGCTTCGATCGCCTCGACGCGATCGAGATCGCCGACGAGCCGATGGTTCCGGTCTGCGCGCCGCAGCGGCGCGGCAGCCCCGGCTTCGCGCTGCCGGTCGCGGCCGGCACGGCGCTCGCGTACCTCCCGTACGGACGCTCGTCCTACATCGGGCGCGCGGTCGACGACGAGGTCGCGCGCCGCGTGCCCGCGGTGCGCGTGCAGAGCCCGTTCGAGGATCCGCTGGTGTTCATCCTGAAGGAGCTCGCCCTCTCCGGCGCCGGGGTCGCGTGGCTGCCGCTGTCGACCATCGAGCGCAATCTGGCCGACGGCAGCCTCGCGCACATCGGCGGCGGCGACTGGGACATCGCCATGACCGTCGAACTGCTCAGGCGCCGGACGCCCCTGCCGGCGGCGGCGGAAGCGGTGTGGGCGCTGCTCGCGCGCGGGGCGCCGCCGCTGCGCGCCCCGCCGCACACGGCCAGGGTGGTGCCACATCCCCGGGCTCCAGCCCGCGGGTGATCAGCACCACGCGCGACTCGGCCGCGGGCTGCGCGAGGAACTCGGGCGGGCCCATCAGGTGCCCGACCGCATGCACCGCCACGCCGGCGTCGACGCCGGCGGCGGCGACGATGCCCTTGATGCGCAGGATGCGCGCCCCGTGCGACTCGCACAGGGCGCGCAGCCAGTCGCCGATCGCGGCCAGCGGCTGCGCCGCATCCCAGCGCAGCACGAAGGACTCGATCGCGTCGTCGTGCGCGGCGCGCAGCAGCGCCGCCGGCACCACGCGCGCGTGCGCCAGCGGCGCCGGCCCGAACCAGTCCGCCTGCGCGACCCCGCGCGGCGCGCGCAGGCGCTCGGCCTGCGGATTGATCGCCTCGAGCATCCGGTCAAGCGCCGCGAGGCCGTCCGCCGTCGCCCGTTCCGCCTTGCTCACGAGCAGGCGGTCGGCGAGGAGCGCCTGGCGCCGCGCCGCGCCGTCCGCCGCGAGCGCCGCGGCGCCGGCCTGGGCGTCGACCACGCAGACCAGCACGTCGACGCGGAAGCGCCCCGCCAGCGCCGGCGACTCGGCGAACAGCTGCAGGATCGGCCCGGGCTCGGCCAGGCCGCTGGTCTCGACGAGCACGCGCCGGAACCCCGGATGCTCGCCGCGCGCCGCGCCGCGCTCGAGCTGCAGCAGGGCCACCGCGAGGTCGGCGCGCACGACGCAGCAGACGCACCCGCCGGGCAGCAGCACCACGTCCTCGCTCGCGGCGCGGATCAGCGCATCGTCGATGCCGATCTCGCCGAACTCGTTGACCACGACCGCGACCTCGGCGAGGGCGCCGGCGAGCGCGGTGTTGATGAGCGTGGTCTTGCCGGCGCCGAGCGCGCCGGTGAGGATGGTGACCGGGATCGCCGCGCCGACGTCGCGGCCGGTCGCGGGCGCCGGCACGGCTCAGGCGAGGCGCTTGACGATCAGGTCGAGCGCGGCGCCGACCGCGGCCAGGCGCACGCCGTCGCGATCGCCGGCGAACACGTGGCGCTCGACGAGCGTCGGCATGCCCGGCCGCGCCGCGGCGATGTAGCAGGTCCCGACCGGGTTCTTCGCGCTGCCGCCGCCCGGGCCCGCATAGCCGGTCACCGCCACCGCGACGCCCGCGCTGGAGTGCGCGAGCGCGCCCTCGGCCAGGCCCTGCGTGACCTCGGCGCTCACCGCGCCGTGCGCGCGCGAGATCTCCTCGGGCACGCCGAGCCCGGTGGCCTTGGCGCTGTCGTGGTAGAGGACGAAGCCGCGCTCGAAGGTCTGCGACGCGCCCGACACCGCGGTGATGCAGCCGCTGACCAGGCCCGCGGTGCAGGTCTCGGCGGTGGCGATGCGCACGCCGGCGGCGCGCGCGGCGGCGAGCGCGCGCGCCGCCTTGTCGAGCAGTTCGGTGGAGAACATGGCTACTCCCGCAGGGTGTTGGTGAACGCGCGCCCGCCCTGCATGACCAGCTTCAGGCGCGAACGCTCCTCGAGCACGCGGATGTCGGCGAGCGGGTCGCCGTCGACCACGAGGAGATCGGCGAGGCACCCCGGCGCGATGCGGCCGACATCGTTCCTGCCGATGCATTCGGCGGCGCGGCCGGTCGCCGCCACCAGCGCCTGCATCGGCGTCATGCCGAGCCAGTCGACCATGAAGCGCAGCTCCACCAGGTTCTCGCCGACCAGCAGGCGATGCGACTGGTCGGTGCCGAAGGCGACCTTGACGCCGCGCCGCACCGCGTCCTTCCACAGCGGGACCTGCCGCTCCATGCGCGCATAGATCTCGGCCTCCTTGCCGGCCTCGTTCGCGAGCTGCTGCTTGTCCCACGCGCTGTTGGCCTTGCGGTGCTCGAGCGACAGCGGCACCAGCGCGAGCGTCGGCACCCACCAGGTGCCGGCCGCGAGCATGGTCTCGACGCAGGCCTCGTCGATGAACCAGCCGTGCTCGAGCGAATGGATGCCGCAGGCGAGCGCGGTGCGGATGCCGTCGATGCCCTCGGCGTGCACCGCGACCGTCTTGCGGCGCGCCGCCGCCTCCGCCACCGCGACCTTGATCTCGTCGACGGTGAACTGCGCCTCGTCCCAGGAATCGGTCACCGAGGTGATGCCGCCGGTGGCGCAGATCTTGATGAAGTCTGCGCCCGCCATCAGCAGGTGGCGCACCAGGCGCCGCACCTCGTCGACGCCGTCGGCGACCGGGCTCGGCAGCCAGGCGCGCTTCTGCACGCGCAGGCCGGCCGGGACCCAGGCGTCGCCGTGGCCGCCGGTCTGCGACACCATGGCGATCGAGATCAGCAGGCGCGGGCCGTCGATGAAGCCCTCGGCGATCGCCTCGCGAAAGCCGGCGTCGGCCCCGCCCATGTCGCGCGCGGTGGTGACGCCGCAGGCGAGGGTCTCGCGCAGCACGTGGGTCGAGCGCAGCACGTTGTAGGTCGGCGCGTTCAGCAGGTGCGCGCGCATGTCGCGCGCGCGGTAGGTGCCGTGCACGTGGCAGTCGATGATGCCCGGCATGATGGTGCGCCCGCCGGCGTCGAGCACGCGCGCGCCGCGCGGGATCGCCACGCCGGCCGCCGGCCCGCAGGCGACGATGCGGTCGTCCTCGACGACGACGGTGGCGTGGGCGAGCGGGTCGCGGCCGCTGCCGTCGATCAGCGTGCCGCCGGTGATGGCCAGACTCGCCACGGGTCAGTCCTCCAGGTCGACGAAGACGTTCTTGACGTCGGTGTACAGCGACAGCGCGTCCATGCCGAGCTCGCGGCCGATGCCCGACTGCTTGACGCCGCCGAACGGCGCCATGAAGCCGTAGCGGCTCGCGCTGCCATGCGAGTTTACGCTGACCATGCCGCTCCGGATCGCGCGCGCGACGCGCAGCGCGCGGCCGGTGTCGCGCGTCCATACCGAGGCGTTCAGGCCGTAGGGGCTGTCGTTGGCGAGCGCGACGGCCTCGGCTTCGGTGGCGAACGGCATCACCACCACGACCGGCCCGAAGATCTCCTCCTGCGCGACGCGCATCGCGTTGCGCGCGCCGGCGAGGATGGTCGGCGCATAGTAGGCGCCGCCGCCGAGGCCGGCCGGCGGCGCGCCGCCGGCGACCAGGCGGCAGCCCTCGGCAATGCCCGATTCCACGTAGCCGTGCACCGTGTCGCGCTGCGCGCGCGAGACCAGCGGCCCGATCTCGGTCGCCGGATCGCGCGGATCGCCGACGCGCGCCTGCGCGGTCGCGGCGGCGAAGGCCTCGAGAAAGGCGTCGTGGGCGCCGCGCTCGACCAGGACGCGGGTGCGCGCCGAGCAGCTCTGGCCCGCGTTGCCGAAGCCGGCCTTGACCGCCTGCGCGGCCGCCTTGCCGATGTCGGCGTCGGCGAAGACCAGGTTCGGGCTCTTGCCGCCGAGTTCCAGGGTGACGCGCTTGATGCCGTCGGCCGCCTGGCGCGAAAGCAGCGCGCCGGCCGCGGTCGAGCCGGTGAAGGAGATCTTGTCGATCCCCGGATGGCGCGCGATGGCCTCGCCGCGCGCGGCGCCGGGTCCCGGCAGGATGTTGAGCACGCCCGCCGGCACGCCGGCGGCGAGCGCGATCTCGCCCAGCATCAGCGCGGTCAGCGGCGTGTGGCTCGCCGGCTTCAGGACGACCGTGCACCCGGCGGCGAGCGCCGGCGCCACCTTCCAGGCAGCGGCCAGGAACGGGAAGTTCCACGGCGTGATCGCCGCCACCACGCCGACCGGCTCGCGCAGCGTGAAGTCGAGCACGGACGAACCCATCGGGATGGTGTCGCCGTAGAACTTGTCCATCGCGCCGGCGTAGTACTCGAAGACGTTGGCCGCGGACTCGACCTCGTTCAGGGAATTGGCGATGGTCTTGCCGCCGCTCGTGGTCTCGACCTCGGCGAGGCGCTGCCCCGCGGCGCGGATGCCCTCGGCGATGCGCCGCAAGAGCTTGCCGCGCGCGAACGGCATCATGCCGGACCAGGCGCCCGCATCGAACGCACGCCGCGCGGCGGCGACCGCCAGATCGAGATCGGCGCGCCCGGCGGCGGCCACCTCGGCCAGCGTGGAGAAATCGAGCGGGCTCGTCACCGCGAAGCGCGCGCCCGCGGCCGCGGGCACGAACCTGCCGTCGATCAGGAGGTCGGTCGGAAAGCTCATGCGAACAGCCTCGCGCAATGGGCCGGCAGCTCGTCCAGGTGCCGCAGGTGGATGTCGACCGCGGCATCGAGCGCGGTCGCGTGCGGCGCCAGCCACGCGGTATGGAGGCCCAGCGCCTTCGCGCCCCGGACGTCGTTGACCAGGTCGTCGCCGACCATCAGGGTGCGCGCCGGATCGGCCGCCAGCGCCGCGAGCGCGGGGCGGTAGCAGTCCGCATGCGGCTTCATCCAGCCGGTCTCGGACGACACCACCACGGCCTCGAAGTGGCGCAGCAGACCGAAGCGCGCGAGGCTGGCCGCCACGACCGGCCCGTGCGGGTAGTTCGACACCACGCCGAGGCGGTGGGTGGCGGCCAGGCGCGGAACCACGTCGGCCGCGCCGTCGAGCAGGCGCGCGTTGCGCGCGACCGCGTCGCCCAGCGCATCGGCGATGCCCTCGAACACCGCGCGCGGCGGCAGCGCGTCGACGCCGGCCAGCGCGAAGGCCATGGCGAAGCGGTCGGCGAAGCTGTGCTCGCGCTGGGTCGCCTTCGACTGCGCGATCTGGCGCCGGCAGGCGAGCAGGTAGTGCTCGACGAACCGGCCGACCGGGGCGCCGCCGCTTGCGCCGCGCACATGCGGCCGGATGCGCTCGTCGTAGATCTCCTCGACGCAGGCGAGGTGGCGGTCCGGGTCGTGGATCATGCCGGGGATCCACATCAGCGTCTCGCCCCAGTCGAACAGCACGACCGGGCGGTCGTCGCGCGGCGCGGGCATCAGCCGGCCGCCAGCGCCTCGTCGGCGAGCGCGCGCGCCGCCGCCGTCTGGTCGCTCGCGCCGTAGACCGCGCGTCCGACCACGCCGTAGACGCTGGCACCGCCGGCGGCGGCGACCAGATCGCCGATCTTTCCGCCGAGCGGGCCGATGCCCGGCACCACGAACACCGGGCGCGCGAGCCGGCCCTTCAGGCGCGCGGCGTGACGGCGCAGCTTGTCCGGCGTGTTGCCCGGCACCACGAAGTGGTCGGCGCCGCAGGCGATCGCGCGGTCGATGATGCGCTCGAGCGCGTCGTCGGCGACGTAGCCGCCGCCGCCGACGTTGTAGTCGGGGAACGGCAGGTCGCCGCCGACCAGCGCCAGCATGCCGCGCCGGATGGTCTCGCCGACGAAGGCGTCGACCGCGCGCGGCCCGGCGGTGGGGAACAGGATCAGCCCGTCGACGCCGGCCTCGGCGCACAGGCCGGCGAACTTCGGCGCCATGTCGAACACGTCCGGGCCGGCCTTCTGGTGGTCGTACAGGAGCGGCAGGTCGGTGTGCGCGCGCAGCTGGCGCACCGATTCGGCCAGGCCCAGGCGCAGCACCATGGTCATGCCGAGCTTGTAGCCGACCACGCCGTCGACCGCGGCCGTGAGATCGATGGTGCGCTTGCAGGCGTCGACCCCGTCGGCGTCGAGCGCGACGATCACGCCGTGACGCGCGCGGAAGCGCGCCGGCGCGGCCATCAGCCGGCCGCCCGCAGCCGGTCGATGGTGCGCAGCGCCGAGGGCTTGATGTCGCGCACGTCGAGGCTGATGTCGAGCGCCTTGACCGTGTGCGTGAGGTCGCCCACCGAGATCACGTCGACGCCGGTCTCGGCGATCGCGACCACGGTGCTCTCGTTGACCCCGCCCGAGGCCTCGGTGATGGCGCGGCCGCCGACGACCTTGAGCGCCGCGCGCATCTCGTCCAGATCCATGTTGTCGAACATGATCACCTCGACGCCGCAGGCCAGCGCCTCCTCGACCATTGCCAGCGACTCGCACTCGACCTCGAACTTGAAGGTGTGCTGCGCGCGCGCGCGCAGGATCTCGACCGCGTTCCTGATGCTGCCGGCGATCTTGATGTGGTTGTCCTTGACCAGCACGCAGTTGGTGAGGTTGAAGATGTGGTTGTGCGCGCCGCCGACGCGCACCGCGTACTTCTGCACCATGCGCAGCCCCGGCCAGCCCTTGCGGGTGTCGGTCAGGCGCACCTTGGTGTGGCGGATCAGGTCGACGTAGCGGCGCGTCTTGGTGGCGATGCCCGAGAGCTGCTGGATCCAGTCGAGCGCCGCGCGCTCGATCATGAAGAACGCGGAGGCGCGCGCGCGCACCTTGAGCAGCACCGTGCCCGGGCCGACCGCGGCGCCTTCCTCGACGCAGTGCTCGATCTGCGCCTCCGGGTCGATCAGCTTGATGGTCTCGTCGGCGAACAGCAGGCCGCAGGCCACGCCGGTGCCCTTGGCGTAGATCTGCGCGGTCTGCACCGGATCGTCGTCCCAGACCAGGAAGCCGCCGGTGGTGTCGCCGGCGTTGAGTTCCTCGCGCAGCCCCGCCTCGACCAGCGGGCGGATCATGAATCGGTTCAGGCGCATCGCATCGTCTCCAGAAGGCGGATGCGCGAGTCTACGTCGCCCGGCCGGGCCGCGCCGGGTTATTCGAAGTTGGAATACCCGCCGGACACCGGACCCGGGGCCGCGCCGGCCTCAGGCGTCCGGCCCGTGCACCTCGCGCCCGCCGACGAAGGTGCGCAGCACCGCGAGCGTGCGCAGGCGCTCGAGCGCGCAGGTCAGCGGGTCGTCGTCGAGCACCACGAAGTCGGCGGCCATGCCGGCCGCCAGCGGCCCGCGCGTCGCCTCGTTCCAGGTCAGGGTGTGGCCGGCGACGGTGGCCAGGCGCAGCGCCTCCTCGCGCGTGAGCCCGGACTCGCCGAGGCGCGCCTGGCCATCGTTGTCCCAGCGCGCCAGCGCCTCCCAGAGCGCGAACAGCATCGAGTGCGGCACGCCGTCGGTCGACAGCGCCACCGGCACCCCGGCGTCGAGCAGCGCGCGGATCGGCGTGCCGCGCGCGCCCAGCGCCTGCAGGTTGAAGCGGTCCCTGGCCATGTACATGAAGCCGGGCGTGACGGTCGCCACCAGGCCGAGCGCCTTGATGCGCGCGATCTGCGCCGGCGTCGCCTCGGTGACGTGCACCGCGACCCAGCGCCGGTCGCGGATGCCGACCTGCGCGTCGATCTCCTCGAAGGCGGCGAGCACGCGCTCGAGCTCGTAGCAGACGAGCGTGGACACGCGCAGGCCCAGGCGCGCGGCCGCGACCCCGAGCGCCACCAGGCGCTCGTGCGGCAGCGCCTGGTAGAAGTGCCCGGCCCATTGCTCGTAGGGGTAGCCGGTGGCGATGATGCGCGCGGTGCCGGGATCGGCGACGTCGAGGCAGATGCCCTCCTCGGCGAGCAGGCCGCGCGCGCCGGCGGCGCTGCCGCGACCGGCCAGGCGCGGCGCCCAGTGGGCCAGGAGCGCGCCGATCTTGGCATCCCCGAAGGCCGCGCTCGGCACGCTCAGGGGCAGCTGCATGCGCAGCGGCAGTTCGCCCGCGGCCTCGAGGCGCCGGTAGGCGTCGAACAGCTGCGGCGTGAGGCCGTGGCCCTCGAAGGCCGCCGTGGTGCCGGCGCGCACCGTCTCGCGCACCGCGTGGCGCAGGCCGGCGACCCGGTCCTCGTAGGTGAAGCGCGGCACGCAGCGGAACAGGGTGTACTCGAGCACCGGCGCCCAGTTGCGCTCCAGGAACACGCCGGTCGGCGCGCCGGTCGCGTCGCGCAGCATCTCGACCTTGGGCGGCAGCGCGGTGTCGGCGTCGACCCCGGCCGCCGCCAGCGCCCGGCTGTTGGCGACCGACGGCAGCGGCAGCCGGCTCCACCAGCCCCAGGGCGAGCGGATGTAGACCGGGTGGTCGGGCGCCGCGCGGTCGAGGTCGCGGCGATCGGGAAAGCGGCCCTCGCGCAACTGGCGCGGATCGAACACATAGTCGTCGGGCGGCGCGCCCATCGGCAGGGTGACGATCCACTCGCCCGGCGGCGTGCGCGCGGCCGCCGCGCGCACCGCGTCGCAGATCTCCGCGACCGAGCGGCAATGGCCGATCGCCACCCCGCACAGGTCGCGCAGGCCCATGCGGTCCAGGTGCGGATGCGCGTCGAAGAATCCGGGCACGACCGTGGCGCCGGCCAGGTCGATCACCCGGGTGTGCGCGCCGCGCGCCGCGAGCAGCGTCGCCGCCGCGCCGGCGGCGGCGACGCGATCGCCGGCGACGGCCAGCGCCTCGACGGTCCGGTTGGGCGTCTCGAGGGTGTGGATGCGGCCGTTGTGGAGGACGAGGTCGAATTCGGGCATGCGGGTCGCACCGGGCGAGCGTCGGAGTGCGGCGATTCTATGCGCGGCGGCGCCCGGCTGCCCGGCCGCGGCGGCGGCGATGCGGCTACACTGCGTCGGCGCGGCGCGCTGCCGCGGACGGAGCCACCATGACCAGCCGCACCATCGAGACCGGAACCGCGCAGCTGCTGTGCGCGGTGCGCGACGGCGTCGCCGTCATCACGCTGAACCGGCCGGAAGCACGCAACGCGCTGTCCGACGAACTCTCGCCGGCACTGCGGCGCATGATCCGCGCCTGCGGCGACGATCCCGCGGTCGGCGCGCTTCTCCTCACCGGCACCGGCGGCGCCTTCTGTGCCGGCGGCGACGTCAAGGGCATGGGCGGCAACAGCACGCGCGCGCACCTGTCCGACGCCGAGCGCCTGGCCGATTACAAGGAGCGCCACGGCGGGCTGACCGGGGCGCTGGTCGCGCTGCGCAAGCCGACGGTCGCGGCCCTCCCCGGCGCCGCCGTCGGCGCGGGGCTCGCGATCGCGCTGGCCTGCGACCTGCGCATCGCCGGCGCGAGCGCCGTCGCCGCCACCGGCTACACGCGGGTCGGCCTGTCCGGCGACTACGGCATCGCCTGGCTGATGACGCGGGCGGTCGGCGCGAGCCGGGCGCGGGAACTCATGCTCACCGGCGAGCGTGTCGACGCCGTGCGCGGCGAGCGCCTCGGCCTGTTCCATCGCGTCGTCGCCGACGACCGGCTGCAGGACGAGGCCTTCGCGCTGGCCCGGTCGCTCGCCGACGGGCCGCGCGTGGCCCTGGCGGCGATCAAGGACAACCTCGACGACGCGCCGCGCATCGACATCGGCGCCGCCATCGCGGGCGAGGCCGAGCGCATCATCCGGTGCTCCCGCACCGCCGACCACAACGAGGCGGTGCGCGCGTTCGTCGAGAAGCGCGCGCCGCGTTTCACCGGCGCGTAGCCGCTACACTTTCGCCGCGCCAACGCATCCAACCCGACAGGAACCTCCATGACCAAGCGCTCCGGCCCGTTGTCCGGCATCCGCATCCTCGAATTCGAAGCCATCGGCCCCGGGCCGTTCTGCGGCATGCTGCTCGCCGACATGGGCGCCGACGTCCTCCTGGTCGACCGCCCGGCCGACTCCGGGCTCGGCCTGGGCCGCAAGCGGCGCCACGAGATCATGATGCGCGGGCGCCGCTCGGTGACCCTCGACCTGAAGTCGAAGGACGGGGTCGCCGCCGCGCTCCGCCTCGCCGCGAAGGCCGACGCGATCATCGAGGGCTTCCGCCCCGGGGTGATGGAGCGCCTGGGGCTGGGGCCGGAGGTGCTGCTGGCGGCCAATCCGAAGCTGGTCTACGGCCGCATGACCGGCTGGGGCCAGGACGGGCCGATGGCGCCGCGCGCCGGCCACGACATCAACTACATCGCGCTCACCGGCGTGCTGAACGCGATCGGGCGCAAGGGCGAGGCGCCGGTGCCGCCGCTGAACCTGGTCGGCGATTTCGGCGGCGGCGGCATGTTCCTCGCGTTCGGCATCGCCTGCGGCATCGTCGAGGCGCAGCGCTCGGGCAAGGGCCAGGTCGTCGATGCCGCGATGGTCGACGGCGCCTCGGTGCTGGCGGCGATGTTCTCCGGCATGATGGCCGCCGGCAGCTGGACCGAGGCGCGCGGCGAGAACATCCTCGACACCGGTTCGCCCTGGTACGACGTCTACGAGACCGCCGACGGCAAGCACATGTCGGTCGGCGCGATCGAGCCCAAGTTCTACGAGGAACTGCTCGCCGGCCTCGGCCTCGACCCCGCGACCCTGCCCAGGCAGCATGACCGCGCGCGCTGGCCGGAACTGCGCGCGGCCTTCGCCGCCGCGTTCAAGTCGAGGACGCGCGACGCCTGGGCCGAGGTGTTCAATCGCATCGACGCCTGCGTCGCGCCGGTGCTGTCGTTCTCCGAGGCGCGCGCCTTCCCGCACAACGTCGCGCGCGGCACCTTCACCGAGGTCGCCGGCATCTCGCAGGCGGCGCCGGCGCCGCGCTTCTCGCGCACCCCGGGCGCGATCGTCGGCCCCGCGCCCGAGCGCGGCGCGCAGGGCCGCGCCGCGCTCGCCGACTGGGGCTTTGCGGACAGCGAGGTCGAGGCGCTGCGCGGGCTGGGCCTGGGCTGCGCCGACGCCTAGCCTGCCGCCGGCGCCAGGCAGACCGCCTCGATGTTGTTGCCGTCGGGGTCGATCAGGAAGGCCGCGTAGTAGTTCGCGCCGTAGTCCGGGCGCAGGCCCGGCGCGCCGTTGTCGCGGCCGCCCGCGGCCAGGCCGGCCGCATGCATGGCGTCGACCGCGGCGCGGTCGGCCGCGCGGAACGCGACGTGCACGCCGCCGGTCGCCCGGCCGGCGGCGTGCAGCCACAGGCACGGCGCGCCGGCCGGTCCGATGCCCGCATAGTCCGCGCCGGTGCTGCCGACGACATGACCGAGACTCGCGAGGGTGGCGCGGTAGAACGCGACGGCGCGCTCGAGGTTGGCGGTGCGAATGCCGATGTGATCGAACATGGGAGCCTCCGTGGATGGGAAGGCCCGATTCTCGGCGGCGCGCGCCGCGCCGGCTTGGAGAATCTTGCGGCGCGGCGTCAGCGCGCGGCGCGGCGCCGCGGCGCGCGTGGCCCGGCGGCGCGCCCGCGCGCGCGTTGCCGGAACTGCGTCGGCGCCATGCCGGCGGCGCGCCCGAAACTGCGTACGAAATTCGACAGGTCGGCGAATCCGGCATCGTAGGCGACGGCGGTGACCGGCAGGTCGGTTTCGGCGAGCAGCCCCGCCGCCCGGCGCAGGCGGCAGCGCAGCAGGTACTGGTGCGGCGTCACCCCGGCCACCTGCGTGAACACGCGCAGGAAGTGAAAGCGACCGAGCCCGGCGACGGCGGCAGCCTGGTCGAGGTCGACGGGCTGCGCCGCATGGTCCTCGAGCCACACGGCGGCGTCGACCGCGCGCCGGCGGTCGCGCGCGCCGGCGCGGTGCGGCACCCGGGCGCGCGGCGTCACCAGGGCATCGACGCCGGCGGCGAACAGGCGCGCGGCCTCGGCCGGGCCGACGTCGGAGGCGCCGGCAGCGGCCGCCTGCGCCAGCGCGGCGCCCACCGCCGCCGGCGCGAGCGGCGCGATGCCGCCGGCCGCCCAGGTCGCCGCGCCGAGGGACAGGTCGGCGGCCGCGGCCTCGGAGAAGTGGAACGACAGGCAGCGGTCGCCGCAGCCATGGTGCTCGTGCGTGCAGACGAACTCGGCGCCCGGGCGGCCGGTCAGGATCGATCCGGGCACGAGCTCGTGCGCGCGGCCCTCGAAGCGGTAGCCGAAGCTGCCGTCGCGCACGATCGACAGCACGTGGCGCGTGTGGACCTCGACAAAGGGACGCGCCGACGGCCCGGCCGTGCAGCGGAATTCGCGGATCGCGATGTCCGGCGACTCGAAGAGCGTCTCGGCGGTGAGCATGGGGGTCGGTCGGGCTGGCCGGCGGCGCGGCGGCAACCGTGCCGCCGACGCCCGCCATGATGACACGCCGCGCGCGGCGCGGCTTGGAGAAAATTGCGGCGGCGCGCCGCGCCGGCAGGCGCGCGCTATGATCGGCGCGCCGCCCGCACGACGCGCGGCCGCCATGCCACTCTCCGACCTCCCCACCCTCGGCCTCCTGGCGCTGCTCGCGTTCGGCGGCTCGTTCATCTTCAGCATCACCGGCTTCGGCTCGGCGCTGCTCACCATCCCGCTGGCAACCCACCTGGTGCCGCTGCCGTTCGCGCTCGCGATGTACTCGCTGCTCGACCTGACCAACGCGTGGCGGGTCGGACTGGAGAATCCGCGCGCGGCCGTCGGCGCCGAGTGGAAATTCATGCTGCCGGGCATCGCCGTCGGCACGGTGATCGGGCTCACGGTGCTGGTGAGCCTGCCGCGCCATGCGGCGATGGTGGCGCTGGGCGTGTTCGTGCTGGCGGTGGCGCTGTCGAATCTCGCGCGCGGCGTCGCGGTCGGCCGCGTGCACCATCGCTGGGCGCCGGTCGCCGGCGCGGCGGGCGGCATCACCGGCGCGCTGTTCGGCGCCGGCGGCCCGCCCTATGCGATCTATCTGTCGCGTCGCGGGCTGACCACGGACCAGTATCGCGCCACGCTCGGCGTGTGCTCGGTGTTCAGCATCAGTGTGCGCGTGATCGCCTTCATCGCCGCCGGCATGCTGCTCTCGCTCAAGCCCTGGGCCTGGGCCCTGGCCGCGTTGCCCGCCTCCGCGGCCGGCTTCTGGCTCGGCTCCCGCGCGTTCCGGCACCTGTCGCGCGACGCGCTCATCCGCGTCGTCGGCCTCATGCTCCTGGGTAGCGGCGCCTCGCTGATCGTGCGCGGGCTGGCGTAGGCGCGCGCGGCCTATTCCGCCTTGGCGCCCGAGACGCGGATCAGGCGCCCCTTCATCTCCAGGTCGGCGCGGATGAACGCGGCGAACTCCTCGGGCGTGTTGCCGACGCCGGTGTAGCCCTTGCCGGTGATCTCGCGCTCGCGGAACTCCGGCTCCGCGAGCACCGCGGCGATGTCGCGGCGGATGCGCTCGATCACCGCCCGCGGCGTCGCCGCCGGCGCGAACACGCCGAACCACGGCCGCGGGTCGACGTCGGGGAAGCCGGCCTCGCGCAGGGTCGGCACGTCGGGATACAGCGGCAGGCGCTCCTGGCGCGCGATCGCGAGCGGCTTCAGGCGCCCGGTCTGGAAATGGCCGCGCGTGGTCGCCGCGCCGCCCAGGGTGAGCTGGACCTCGCCGGCGATCGCCGCCGTCAGCGCCGGCGCGATCCCCTTGTACGGGATGTGCGCGATCTGCACCCCGGTCTGCGCCTTGAGCGCCTCGAACAGCAGGTGCGGCTGGCTGCCGCTGCCGTAGGAGCCGTAGTTGAGCGCGCCGGGCTTCGCGCGCGCGAGCGCGACCAGTTCCTGCATCGAGCTCGCGCCCACCGACGGGTGCGCGACCACCATCTGATGCAGGTCGATCAGCTGCGTGACCGGCGCCAGGTCCCTGATCGGATCGAACGGCATCTTCGGATACAGGTGCGGGTTGCTGGTGATCGTCGAGTCGGTGGTGAGCAGCAGGGTGTGGCCGTCGGGCGCCGCCTTGGCGACGGCATCACCGCCGATCTGGGTCGCGGCGCCGGCACGGTTGTCGACCACCACCGGCTGGTTCCACAGGCGCGACAGGCGCTCGGCGAGCGGCCGCGCCAGGCCGTCGACCCCGCCGCCCGGCGGGTAGGGCACGACGACGCGCACCGCGCGCGCCGGAAAGTCCTGCGCGTGGACCAGGACGGCGAACGCGGCGAGGCAGGTCGCCAGCAGGATCTTCGGAAGGGACATGACGCTTCTCGCTTGGTGTCGTCGCAGCGGCGCGCGTGGCGCGGCGGACGGGTCAGGTTTCGAACAGCACGGCCACGCCGCACGCGTCCTCGGCGCACACCAGGAGGCGCGCCCCCGCGTCGCGGACGACGAAGCCGGCCGCCGCCAGACGCGCGCGCTGGGCCGCGAGGTCCGGGACGCGGAACACCACGCCCGCGATGCCAGGCAGCGGCGGCAGCAGCGTGCCGGGCAGGAAGCGCGGCACGTCGCCGACGCCGACGATGGTCAGGTGGCCGACCAGCGAGAAGCGGAAGCGCGCCGCCCCGTCCGCGCGCACCGGCGCGACGCCGAGGTAGCGCGCGTACTTGGCCGCGAAATGCCCGACATCGTCCGCCACCACGATGGTGTCGGAGAGCGCGGTGCAGCCGTTGGCGTGCGCGGTGTAGCGCGGCTGGTAGATGTACTCGGGCGTCAGGTGGCGCGCCACCTGGATGTAGCCTTCGGGCGAGTCGTCCGGCGCGAACTGCACCCGCTGGAACTTCGCGGTGCGCACCCCGTCGGGCGTGTCGATCTCGCGCTGCAGCGGAATCACGCCGGACGTGCGCAAGCCCGCCGCGCGCAGCCGCGCATCGATCGCGTCCGGCACCTCCGAATTGAAGCAGATGATGTGCGCGCCCTGATGGTGGCGCAGGAACGCCTCGATGCGCTCGGCCGGCTGGCGCGGGTTCTCGCTCGCGAGGATCTCGAGGTAGTTGTGCGGCAGCATCACGCAGCGGTTGCCCGAGCCCAGCGGCTTGACGGCTTCGCCCGGCTTCCAGGCGCCCGAATGCGGCGAGTAGGGCGTGAGCTGGAAGCCCATCGCCTCGTAGCAGCGCGCGGCCGTGCCGAGGTCGCGCACCGCCATGCCGACGTGGTTGATGCTGTCGATATCCGCGGACATGCCTTGCATGCCCGCATTCTAGGCGTGTCCGTGCCCGCGCGTCCACGCGCCGCCTGGCGGGCGCCGGCCGCGCGCGCCTAGAACGTGTAGCGCAGGCTCGCCGACCAGTTGTCGGCCTTGGCGGAAAAGCCGTTGCCGGAAACGGCGCGGCCGAAATGCTCGTACTCGAGGCGCATCGAGATGTTGCGGCTGAACTGGTAGCCGACACCGAGCCCGGCGAGGAGGTCGCTGCGCGTCCCGGCGGGGCTGCCGCCGCAGGCGCCGGCGGCGCAGAACGCGTCGCCGCGCGCCTGGTTCCAGGTCACGCCGAGCTTGCCGAAGACGAAGTAGTTGTTCGCGAGGGTGTAGGTGCCGGTGCCGGTCACGCTCCACTGGCGCAGGCCGACGCTGCCGGCGCCGCAGGTGGCGCCGACGCAGGCGTTGTAGCCGGCGCGGCCGAGGTCGGTGAATTGCGCCTCGACGCCCCAGTGGGGCGTGAACTGGTAGCCGCCGACGAGCTTGAACGAGGTGTTGCGCTTGTCGCGTGCCGACAGGCCGATGGCGCCGGCGGATCCGTCGATCGCAGCGCCCGCGACGCCGAGCCCGGCGCCCGCATACCACTGCGCCGAGGCGCTGCCGGCAGCCAGGCCGGCCGCAAGCGATGCTGCCCATGCCGAAGCGTTCATGCTGATTCCTCCTTGCCCGTGGTGGGGCGACACACGGCCGCACGGCGATGCGCGCGGCCCTCGTCCGCATGCGGGCGCCCGGTCCGTCAACCGGCCTTCATCCGCCTTATCGGCCGCTCCGGGGCAGTCCTGAGCGCCGGTGGCCGCAGGCGGCCCGCGACCATCGCTTCCGACGCCGCCAGCACCTCGCCGAAAGCCGCGCGCAGGTGCTCGCGCAACCAGACCAGCCCGGGCTCGCCGCTCAGGCGTCTGCCCCATACCAGCCGGTGCGGCATCGGGGCGATCGGGAACGGCGTCGGCAGCGCCACCAGCGCATACCGATCGAGCGCATCGGCCATCACGATCAGCGGCAGGGTGGCCAGGCAGTCCGACTTGGCGAGCAGCGGCGCCACCGCCGAGAAATGCGGCACCCAGGTTGCGACACGCCGTGCCGGCGCGCCCGGCGCGACCGCATCGACCGGGCTGGGCATCGCATCGCCCACGCGCACGACCACGTGCGGCCAGCGGGCCCACGCCCGGCGCCCCCACGCGGACAGTGCCGGATGGTCGCGCCGCGCGAAGGTGGCCCAGCGCAGCACCCCGGCGGCCTCGCCCTCGACGCCCTCGGGCAGGCCGAGCGCCGTTGGCATCATCGCGAGGTCGATGCGTCCCTCGGCCACCGCCAGCAGCGTCCCGGCGTCCCGCGACACCCATTCCAGCGACGTGCCGGGCGCCTCGCGCGCCACGCGGGCGGCGAATTCGGCGAACAGCGACAACGAGACGTCGGGAATGGCGACGCGAAACGCGCGCGTGCTTGTCGCTGCGGCGAACGGCTCGGGGCTGGCCAGCGCGCGGCGGATGCCCGCCAGGATCGGCCGCACCTCCTCAAGGAGCGTCGCCGCGCGCGGGCTCGGGCGCATGCGCCCCCCTACCTTGACCAGCAGCGGATCGTCAACCTGCGCACGCAGGCGCATGAGCGCATGGCTCACCGCCGACTGCGTGCGCGAGAGCCGCGCAGCGGCCCGGGTCACGCTCTGCTCGGCCATCAACACCTCGAAGACCACCAGCAGATTGAGGTCGAAGCGACGTAAATCGATATTGTTCATGGCCAATGAAAATTATGCGCTGGAATGATTATCGGCGATGCGGCCCAATGGCGCCTCCGCAACCCCCTCTTCCTGGAGACCTCATGACCCCCCGCTTCTTCCGACTCGCCGCCGCGGCCGGCACGATCGCTGCGCTCGCCGCCAGCCACGCCAGCGCGCAGGCGCTCACCGTCGAGCAGGCCCGCGCGATCGTCGCGCCGTTCTACGACGCCTTGAACGCAGCCCCTGGCCGCGACGCCGCCGCGCTGGTGCTGGCCGCGACCACCGCGGACTGGGTGTCCTGCGGCAACAATGACCAGTGCAGCCCGCGCGAGAAGGTGGCCCCGGCGATCGCCGGCTTTTCAAGAGCGATTCCCGATCTCAAATGGGAGATCAAGGAGATCCTCGTGGCGGGCGATCGCATCGTCGTGCGCGGCGAGGCCTCTGGCACGCCCGCCGGCCCGTTCATGGGAGTCCCACACGGCGGACGCAGCTTCCGCGTCATGTCCATCGACATTCACACGGTGCGTGACGGCAAGCTCACCCGTGCCCATCACATCGAGGACTGGATGGGCGCGGCGCGCCAGCTCTCGGCCAAATAGGCGGGCGGACGGCCGGTCGCGCTAAACGACACCCGGGACCGGCCATCCTCATGACCATCCGCCCGCCCGGTAAGGCGCCTTCCTCATCGCGCCAGCGCGCCCCCGGGTCGCCGGGATCGGCGCCCCGGGCAGCCAAGGCGGCGCGCCGTTCAGCCGTCCCGCTCAGCCACCGAGCTGCTCGGCCAGAAAGCCTTCCATGTCCCGCAACTGCCGCCCCTCGGCGCGCACGTGGCCGCCGGGGTAGACGTTCAACCACTTGTCGCGGCTGCCGATCTTCTCGAAGAGTTCGATCTGGCCCGCACGGGTGAACAGTTCGTCGTCCCACTTCTGCTGGAACAGCACCGGGCAGGCGAGTCGCGCCGCGTCCGTGCCCAGGCGCTCGGAGTTGGGAAACGACAATCCCCACATGCCGAGCACCGCGGCGCGGATGCGCGGTTCGACCGCCAGGAGCGGCAGGCCGTAGGCGGTGCCCATCGAGACGCCGATCCAGCCGATCGCGCCGGCATCGATGCGCGCATCGCCGGCCAGGCGGTCGACGACCGCGCGCCAGTCGGCGTTCATGGCGTCGACCCCGCCGTCGCCGCGCTGCCAGAGCGCCAGGAAGTCGGCGCGCGTCGCCTCCTTGCTCGCCCCCGCGGCGCCGCCCGGGCGCCGGTCGCCGTGCACGGGCCCGTCGATGGCAGCCAGCGCCATGCCGCGGCGCGCGACGAACACCTCGGCCCAGTCGAGGATCTCCTGGCCCAGCTTGTGGCTGCTGCCGCCGTGCTGGGCCAGCACCAGCGGCAGCCTGCCCGCAGCATGATCGGGCAGGAACAGCATGCCCGGCACGCGCCGGCCGCAGACCTCGATCTCGAATCCCTCCTGACGCATCGCCACCTCCGCCGGAGCCGCCGCGCGGCTCCGCCAAGCCGTTGTCCGGAGCGGAGAATACACCGCCCGGATTGCGATGCCGCGCGCGTCCTGCTCTAATCGGCGCGTCCGTGCCACCCGGGAGTCCCGCCATGTCCATCACCGTCATCCAGCCGTCGCGCGCGGAAATGCAGCGCTGCGTCGCGCGCTTTTCCGACCTCACCCGCTGCAGCACCGGCCTGCCCGACATGCAGTTGCCCGAGTGCGAACGCACCTTCCTGAACGTGCTGGGCTTCAGCCAGCCCAAGGGCGAGGGACAGTATTCGCCCTTCGGCGACATGGCGCCGGCGGCGGTCTCGCACCTGCGCGCCGGCTTCGGGCTCGCGTTCGTCGCCGCCAAGCCGGGCTGCGGGGTGCTGATGCACACCCACGACACGGTGGAGACCTTCGTGGTCATGCACGGCACCTGGAAGCTCGAGTGGGAGCTCGACAGCGGCACCGAGGCCGTGACCCTGGCGCCGCTCGATTTCATCGCCTGCCCGATCGGGGTGCAGCGCCGCTTCGAGTGCATCGAGGCGGGCGCGGGCCGCGCCGAAGGCCTGCTGCTCGGCATCATCGGCGGCGACGCGCCGGCCGCCGAGATCTCGCCCCAGGGCATCGCGCGCCTGGTCGCGGCCGGCATCTTCCAGCCCGGGCAGCAGGCCGCGTGAGCGCGCTCCGCCGCGCGCGCCGCCTGCCGGGGCGCCCATGACCGGCGCCGCCCGCTTCCAGGACAAGGTCATCGTCGTCACCGGCGGTGCGCGCGGCATCGGCGCGGCGGCCGCGCGCCGTCTCGCGGCCGAAGGCGCGCGGGTGGTGGTGGTCGACCTGCCCGGCGCCGCGCTCGAGGAGTGCGCGGGCGCCATCGCGGCGGCCGGCGGCCGCGCGCTCGCGGTCGGCGCCGATGTCACGCTGCGCGCCGACGTCGAGCGCTACGTCGCCGCCGCCTGCGACACCTTCGGCGGCATCGACGGCTTCTTCAACAACGCCGGCATCCTCGGCGTGGTGCGCCCGCTGCTCGACTATCCCGAGGACGTGTTCGACCGTGTGCTCGCGGTCAACGTCAAGGCGGTGTGGATGGGCATGCAGCTGGTGGCGCCGGCGCTCCTGCGCCGCGGCGGCGGCGCGATCGTCAACACCGCGTCGATCGCCGGCCTGCGCGGCAGCCCCGGCCTCGTCGCCTACACCGCCAGCAAGCACGCGGTGCTCGGCATGACGCGCACCGCGTCGGTGGAGCTCGCGCCCAAGGGCATCCGCGTCAACGCGATCTGCCCGGCGCCGATCGACACGTCGATGGGCGACGAGCTCAACGCCGGCTTCAGCCCGGCCGATCCCGCGGCGGCACGCGAGCGCTTCAACGCGCGCATTCCGATGGGCCGCTACGGCAAGCCCGAGGAGGTCGCCGCGCTCGCCGCCTTCCTGCTCTCGGCCGACGCGTCGTACGTCAACGGCGGCATCTACACCGTCGACGGCGGCGCGATGTCCTGAGGCCTGCCGGCGGCCGGGGCCGCGCCCGGGCCGGCTAGAACCCGCGCAGCACCTTCTCGCGCATGGTGACGAATTCCTCGGCCGCGGTCGGATGGATGCCGACGGTGTCGTCGAACTGCTGCTTGGTGAGCCCCGCGACGACCGCGATGCCGATGCCCTGGATGATCTCCGGGGCGTCGGGCCCGACCATGTGCGCGCCGATCACCTTCTGCGACGCCGGCTCGACGATGAGCTTCATGTAGGTCTTCTCGGCGCGTCCGGACAGGGTGTGCTTCATCGGCCGGAAGCTCGCCTGGTAGATCTCGACCCGGCCGTACTTCTGGATCGCCTGCTCCTCGGTGTCGCCGACGGTGCCGATCGGCGGCTGGCTGAACACCGCCGAGGGAATGTTGCCGTAGGCGACCGTGGTCGGCCGGTTGTTGAACAGGGTGTTGGCGAGCGCCTGGCCCTCGCGGATCGCCACCGGCGTCAGCTGCACGCGATGCGTGACGTCGCCGACCGCATGGATGCTCGGCACCGAGCTCTGCCCGAATGCGTCGACGATCACCGCGCCGTTCTCGTCCAGGGCGACGCCGGCCTCGGCGAGGCCGAGCCCGGCGGTGTTGGGCATGCGGCCGGTGGCGAACATCACGCAGTCGCAGTCGATCGTGATGTCGACGTCGCTGGTGCGCGCGCGCAGGCCGGCGCCGTGGCGCTCGATCGACACCACCTCGTTGCGCAGCAGCACCCGGACGCCCCTGGCCTCGATCTCGGCGCGCAGGTGGCGGCGCACGTCGTCGTCGAAGCCGCGCAGGATCTCCGAACCGCGGTAGGACAGCGTCACCTCGGCGCCGAGGCCGCGGAAGATGCCGGCGAATTCGACGGCGATGTAGCCGCCGCCGATCATCAGCACGCGCCGGGGCAGGTGCTTGAGCTCGAACGCCTCGTTGGAGGTGATGCCCAGCTCCGCGCCGGGGATCTCGGTCTTCGCCGGCCAGCCGCCGGTGGCGACCAGGATGTGCTTCGCGGTGTGGCGCACGCCGTCGACTTCGACGGTGTGGGCATCGGCCACCCGCGCGCGGCCGCGGATCAGCGTGACGCCGGCCTTGACCAGCAGGTTCTCGTAGATGCCCTCGAGGCGCGCGATCTCGCGGTCCTTGGCCTCGATCAGCTTCGGCCAGGAAAACTCCGCCGCGGGCACGGTCCAGCCATAGCCGCGCGCGTCCTCGAAGTCCTCGTGGAAATGCGCGGCGTAGACCAGGAGCTTCTTGGGCACGCAGCCGCGGATCACGCAGGTGCCGCCCGGGCGGTAGGACTCGGCCACCGCCACCCGGGCACCGAATGACGCGGCGATGCGGCTCGCGCGCACGCCGCCGGAACCGGCGCCGATGACGAAAAAGTCGTAGTCGTAGGAGGTCATGGGGAGGATGATGCGTCGCGCCGATCGCGGCGCCGCCAGCACTATAGCGTCCCGCGCCGCGCCGCGTCGCGGGCGCAGGCGCTCACGGCCCGAGGCTGACGCCCATCGCCCAGACCAGGGCCGAGAAGCTCAGGAACGCCAGCGCCGTCGACACCAGGATCGCGCCGGAAATCGACTCCGAGTCGCTGCCCGCGCGCTCGGCGAACAGGAAGACCGAGCCTGCGACCGGCAGCGCCGCCATCAGCACCAGCACCTGGATCTCCACGCGCGACAGGCCGAAGGCGAACGCCGCCACCAGCGCCACCACGTAGGGATGCAGCAGCAGCTTCCCGCCGGTGATCAGCATCACCTCGGCGCGCAGCACCGGCACGCCGGGACGATACAGCGACACGCCGATCGCGAACAGCGCCACCGGCACCGCGGCGCTGCCGAGCAGGCGCACCAGCTGATCCGGTGCCGCCGGCAGCCTGACCCCGGCCGCCGAGCCGATCGCGCCGGCCACCACGGCCCACATCATCGGGTTCTTCACCACCCGCAGCACCGCACCGGCCAGGATCTCGCGCGCGCCCGTGCCGCCGGAGCCGGCCAGCGCGAGGGCGATGGAGAGGATCACGAACACGTCGGCCATGCCGCCGGCGACGATGATCGGCAGCGCCTCCTTGCCGAGGAAGGCCGGGATCAGCGCGAAGCCCATGTAGCCCCAGTTCGACCACGCCACCGCCAGGCCCGGGTACGCGGCCTCCTGGGCGCGATCCATGTGCGCGACGCGGTAGGTGGCCACGAAGATCGCCAGGGTGACGAGCCCCGCCGCCATGTAGGCGAAGAACACCTTGCCGTTGAGGATCTCGGCGAACGGCGTCTCCAGCGTGAAGCGGAACATCATGCACGGCAGCGCGAAGTACAGCACGAAGGTGTTGAGCGCCGGAATCGCGTTCTCCGGCAGGAGCTTCAGCCGCGAGGCGAGCGTGCCGCAGGCAATGAGCGCGAAGAACGGCGCGGTGACGTTGAGGATCGCCAGCATCAGGCCGCCTTGCGCCGCCCGGGCCGGAACTGCCGGGTGTCGCGGAAATAGTCTTCGCCGAGGTTGGCCGCGTTCCAGCCCGGAATGCCGTTGATCGGCACCGGTTGCAGCAGCGCGGTCGCGCCCAGCCCGGACGGGTCGCGGAACAGCGCGGCCAGGCGCGCGTCGATCCAGGCCAGGCGCGCGGCGACCGGGGCGGCGAGCAGCGCCGCGTCGGCCGCGAACAGCAGCGCGCGCCCGGTGGCACCGAAATCCATCGCCAGCGTGCGCTCGTAGAGCGCGTGGCCGAAGATCGTGAAGTCCATCTGCCGGCACACCGCCTCGCGCCGCACCCAGAACAGCTCGTGCCAGCGAAAGCCGCGCACGAGATCGAGGAGCGCCGGGTCGGCCGAGAGGACCACCAGTCCGCCCTCGTCGAACAGCGTCAGGAGATTGCGCACGACGCTGCGCCGATTGGGCGTTGCATCGAGACCCTCGGCGACATGCAGCGCGTTGATCGCCGCCTTGGCGCGCGGAAAGGCGAGCCAGGCGCAGGCGTGGAACGCATCGTGCCAGCACGCCGGGCGCGTCTCGACCTCGCCGCGCTCGAGGATGCGGCGCTCGAACGCCAGCGCCGCGGGCGCCGGCGCCGCGGGCGGCACGAAGGCGATCGGCAGGCCGCGCGCGTTGGTCACGCCGCGCGTGCGCGCCAGCGCCGACCAGTCGGCGTGATCGGGCCACCGATCCTGCGGCAGGGCCGCGACCAGGGCCGCGAGCGGCCCGATCGGCGCGGCCGGCGCGCGCGCGCGCCACGCCCGCCAGTCAGGCTGCATCCGGAGCTCCCCGCGTCACACGCCGGCCACGAGCTTCCAGGCGAGCGTCTCGCCGGCGCGCAGGGGCACGATGCCGGAGGCGTCGACATAGTCGAGGCGTTCCGGAACCTGCCAGGCGCTTCGCTCGAGCCGCACCGTGCCGGAATTGCGCGGCAAGCCATAGAAGTCGGGCCCGTGAAACGCGGCGAAGGCCTCGAGCCGGTCGAGCGCGCCCGCCGCCTCGAAGGCCTCGGCATACAGCTCCAGCGCGTGCGGCGCGGTGAAGCAGCCGGCGCAGCCGCAGGCGATCTCCTTGGTGTTGGTCGCGTGCGGCGCGGAATCGGTGCCGAGGAAGAACTTCGGGCTGCCCGAGGTCGCGGCCCGGACCAGCGCGACGCGGTGCTCCTCGCGCTTGAGGACCGGCAGGCAGTAGAAGTGCGGGCGGATGCCGCCCTTGAAGAGCTCGTTGCGGTTGTAGAGCAGGTGCTGCGGCGTGATGGTCGCGGCGACGTTGCCCGGCGCCGCGGCCACGTACTCGGCGCCCTGGCGGGTGGTGATGTGCTCGAACACCACCTTGAGCGACGGCAGGCGGCGCAGCAGCGGGTCGAGGATGCGCTCGACGAACACCGCCTCGCGGTCGAACACGTCGACCGCCGGATCGGTGACTTCGCCGTGCATGAGCAGCGGAATGCCGGCATCGGCCATCGCCTCGAGCGCCGCCATCGGCCGCGCGATGTCGGTGACCCCCGCGTCCGAGTTGGTGGTCGCGCCGGCGGGGTAGTACTTGAGCGCCTTGACGAACCCCGAGGCCGCGACGCGCCGGATCTCGTCGACCGGCGTGTTGTCGGTGAGGTAGAGCGTCATCAGCGGCTCGAAGCGCGCCCCGGGCGGCAGCGCCGCGAGGATGCGCTCGCGGTACGCCGCCGCCTCCGCCACGGTGCGCACCGGCGGCTTGAGATTGGGCATGATGATGGCGCGGCGGAACTGGCGCGCCGTGGCCGGCAGCACCGCGCGCGTGGCCGCGCCGTCGCGCACGTGCAGGTGCCAGTCGTCGGGGGTGGTGATTGCCAGGGTGGTGGTCATCGATCTGCCGCGCAGCGCATGCATCGGCCATTGCATCCGAGGGCGCAATGATACCGGTGCCCGTCGCGGGTCGCTCGGCCCCTTGCGCGCGATCCGGAACATCCGAAGCGCGCCGACGGACGCGACCTCGCGCACGCGGCGGCGTCCGGCGTCCGGGTCCCGCCGTGCGATCATCGCATCCGGCTGGAGACGCGCGCCGCCGGCGGCGCGCGCCCAGAGACCACTGCCGACCGCCAATCCCGTCCAAGGAGAACCCCCGATGTCCTTCTACCGCGGCATGACCTGCGACAACGTGACCATCAACGGCCATCAAGGCACGCCGATCACCGCCTATGTGGCCAAGCCGTCCGGGCCGGGCCCGTTCCCGGGCGTGGTGCTGATCCACCACCTGCCCGGCTGGAGCGAGCACTACATCGAGACGACGCGCCGCTTCGCCCATCACGGCTACATGGCGATCTGCGCCAACCTCTACGAGCGCGACGGCCCGGGCAATCCCGACGACGTCGCCGCCAAGGTGCGTGCCGCCGGCGGCATCGCCGACGCGCAGATGGTCGGCGACACCGCGGCCGCCGTGCAGTGGATGCGCGCGCAGCCGAACCACAACGGCAAGGTCGGGCTGTTCGGCTCGTGTTCCGGCGGCCGCCACGCGGTCATCTACGCCTCGCAGCGCAAGGACGTCGATGCCTGCGTCGATCTCTGGGGCGGGCGGGTGGTGATGGGCGCCGAGGAACTCAACGCGAAGACGCCGGTCGCGCCGATCGACATGACCAGGGACCTTTCCTGCCCGCTGCTGGGCCTGTTCGGCAACGACGACCGCGCGCCCAGCCCCGAGCAGGTGAACCAGCACGAGGCCGAACTGAAGAAGCACGGCAAGAACTTCGAATTCCACCGCTACGACGGCGCCGGCCACGGCTTCTTCTACTGGCACCGCCCGCTCTACCGTCCCGAGCAGGCGATGGACGGCTGGGGCAAGGTGTTCGCGTTCTTCGGCAAGCATCTGGCGGCGTAGGGGCGCGGACATGTGCACCTCGATCATCGAGATCGCGCCCGCCGAAGGCATGGCCAAGCGCGGCGACGCCTGGTTCCCGCTGTCGCAGGCGGTCGTCGCCTACGACCACGCGCGGCATGCGCCGCTGGGCGACGTGATCACGCTCGACTTCCTCAACACCGGGCTCGACGCGGGTGCGCGGGCCGGGGTCGAGCTGACGCTCGAATCCGCCAAGGCGCTCGCTGCCGCGCTCGGCCGGGCGATCGCCGCGGCCGAGTTCGAGGAGGCGGAGGTCAGGGGCCGAGGCGCGCCCGCGCCGATCCTGCGCGCGGCCTGAGTCGGGTCAGGCGATCAGGACGACGCGGAAATCGTTGACGTTGGTGCGGGTCGGACCGGTGTGGACCAACCCGCCGACGGCCTCGAAGTAACCGAACGCGTCGTTCGCCGCGAGCAGCTTGTCGGCGCGCAGCCCGCGCGCGGCAGCCGCCTGCCACATCGCCGGCGCGAACCACGCGCCCGCGTTGCTTTCCGATCCGTCGATGCCGTCGGTGTCGGCCGCCAGGCCCCACACCCCCGGCGCGCCGGCGAGCTCGATCGCCAGTGACAGCAGGTACTCGCTGCAGCGTCCGCCGCGGCCGTTCGGGTTCTTCAGCGTCACCGTGCACTCGCCGCCGGAGATCAGCGCGACCGGCCGCCGGAACGGCGCGCCGAAGGCGATGATCTCGCGCGCGATGGCCGCGTGGGCGCGCGCGACCTCGCGCGCCTCGCCCGTGACGGTGTCGCCCAGGATCACCGGCGTGAAACCGGCGGCGCGGCAGACGCCGGCGGCCGCCTCCAGGCTCCTGTGCGCGGTGGCGATCACGCGCGTGTCGGCGCGCGCGAACGCGGGCGCGCCGGGCTTGGGCGTCTCCTCGATGCCGCCGCGCGCGCCGGCGGCGAGGCGTTCGCTCACCGCCGGAGGCACCTGGCAGTCGAAGCGCGCGAGGATGTCGATCGCGTCCTGGTAGGTGCTGGGGTCGGGAACCGTGGGGCCGCTCGCGATGTGGGTCGGCTCGTCCCCGGTGACGTCCGAGATCACCAGCGAGAGGATCGGCGCACCGCACATCGCGGCCAGGCGCCCGCCCTGGATCAGCGAGAGGTGCTTGCGCACGACGTTCATGTCCTGGATCGGCGCGCCGCAGGCGAGCAGTTCGCGCGTGGCGGCCTTGAGGTCGGCCATCGCAATGCCCTCGGCCGGCAGCGCCAGCAGGCTCGATCCGCCGCCGGACACCAGCGCCAGCAGCAGGTCGTCGGGACCGAGCGCGCGGGCGAGCGCGGCGATCTCGCGCGCCGCCGCCTCGCCGGCGTCGTCCGGCACCGGGTGGCCGGCCTCGACGACGCGGATGCGCTTCAAGGCCGCGTCGCCCGCGTAGCCGTGGGCATAGCGTGTGATCACCAGGCCCTCGAGCGCCGCCGTCGCCGGCCAGTGCCGTTCGACGGCCTTCGCCATCGATGCCGCAGCCTTGCCCGCGCCGACCACCACGGTGCGCCCGCGCGGCGGCGACGGCAGGTGCGCCGGCACGATCGTCAGCGGATCGGCTGCCGCCACCGCGGCGGCGAAGCTCTTCTGCAGCAGGGCCTCGGGGTTCATGGCGCGAGTTTACCCGCGCGCTTCGCGGGCGGGCGCCGTGCGACACGGATTTGCTGCCGGTAACCGGACAGTTACAATAGTTCGATGAAGGCCATTCCGAAAGCGGCATCGCCGGCCCGGCGCAAGCGGCCGGTCGACCGCCCGGCGCGCGACCCGGAGCGCACCCGCGCGCGCATCCTCGAGGCTGCCAAGGCGGAGTTCGCCGCCCACGGCCTGGGCGGGGCGCGCGTCGACCGCATCGCCGCCGCGGCCGATGCGAACAAGCGCATGCTCTACTACTACTTCGGCAACAAGGACGAGCTGTTCCTCGCGGTGCTCGAGGCCGCCTACGCGCACATCCGCGAGGCCGAGAAGGCGCTGCGCCTGGCCGAGGTCGAGCCGCCGGAGGCGATCCGCCGGCTGGTCGCGTTCACCTGGAACTACTACCTCGAGAACCCGGAATTCATGACGCTCTTGAACAGCGCCAACCTGCATCGCGCGCGGCACCTCGAGAATTCGACCACGGTGCGCTCGATGCATTCGCCGTTCGTGGCCATGATCGAGGACATCCTCGAGCGCGGGCGCAAGTCCGGCGTCTTCCGCGCCGGCGTCGATCCGGTGCAGCTGTACATCTCGATCGCCGCGCTCACCTACTTCTACCTCGGCAACAAGTACACGCTGTCGGCGATCTTCGGCCGCGACCTGCTGTCGCCGCGCGCCAAGGCCGAGCGCCTCGCGCACATGACCGACCTCGTGCTGGGCTATCTGTTCAAGGCATGACCGCGCGGAGCGGATCGCGATGAAGTTCGCGCTGTGCAACGAGGTGCTCGCACCGCTGCCGTTCGCCGCGCAATGCCGCATCGCCGCCGCGCTCGGCTACATGGGGCTGGAGGTCGCCCCCTACACGGTCGCCGACGACCCCGAGGCGATGACCGAGGCCGATGCGCGCGCGCTGGCCGCGGTCGCCGCCGATCACGGCATCGCCATCACCGGGCTGCACTGGCTGCTGGTCCGGCCCGCGGGCCTGTCGATCACCGCGCCCGACGGCGCCGTGCGCGCGCGCACCGTGGCGATGATGCGGCGGCTGTGCGAGCTGTGCGCCGCGATGGGCGGCACCTACCTCGTGCACGGCTCGAATGCCCAGCGCGCCGTGGCGCCGGGCGAGACCGTCGCGACCGCCGTCGACCGCGCCACCGAGGCGTTCGCCGCTGCCGGCGCGGCCGCGCGCGCGGCCGGCGTCACCTACTGCATCGAGCCGCTGTCGCCGGCGCAGACGCGGGTGATCAACACGCTTGCCGACGCCGCCGCGATCGTGCGCGCGGTCGACAACCCGCATCTGCGCACCATGATCGACACCAGTTCCGCCGGCGTCTCCGAGGCCGAGCCGGTGGCCGACCTGATCCGCCGCTGGATGCCCACCGGGCTCGTCGCCCACGTCCAGGTCAACGACCCGAACCGGCGCGCGCCCGGACAGGGCGCGATGGAATTCGGGCCGATCCTGCGCGCGCTGGCGGACACCGGCTACGCGGGCGTGGTCGCCGCCGAGCCGTTCGAGTACGTGCCGGACGGCCCGGGCTGCGCGGCGCGCGCGATCGGCTACCTGCAGGGTCTCGCCGAGAGCCTCTAGCCGGCGACGCCCTCGAACAGGTCGCGCCCCTTCGCGAGCGCGCGGATCTTGGCGTCGGCGATGCCGCGCTTGAGCATCCAGAAGCCGCAGTCCGGATGGATGTACTTCACGCGCCCCGCGCCCAGGGTCTTCTCGGCACGCTCGATCGCGCGCGCGATCGCGTCCGCCGACTCGGCCTCGGTGCGCTTGATGTCGACCACGCCCAGCCCGAAGCCGATCTTCGGGTCGAGGTCGCGGAACACCGCGAGTTCGTCCTCGGGCCGGTGCGCGCATTCCATGACGATGTGGTCGACGTGCAATGCGTTGAGGTAGCGGATCAGGCTCTTCCAGCCGCCCTTCTGGATGCTCTGGCCGCCGTAGTTGCCGAAGCACAGGTGCACCGCGGGCACCGACGTGACCGCGTCGAGCACCCGATTCATCGACGCGGCCGCCCACTCCCATTCGTCGGGCGCGCCGGGCAGGTTGGCCTCGTCGACCTGGATGATGTCGGCGCGGCAGTGCGCGACCTGCTCGGCGAGGATGTCGGCGAGCGCGAACGCCAGCGACGGCGTGTCCTTGTAGTGCTTGTTCATCACCATCTTGGCGAGCATGTGCGGGCCGGTCAGGGTGAACTTGAACGGCTTGGTGGCGAGCGCCGCGGCGCGCGCGCACGCGAGCGGCAGGTCGAGCATGCCGCTGCCGAGCGGCCCCTCGACGACGCCCGGCGGGCGGGTGCGAAAGCGCGTCGCCTCGGCCTGGCGGTAGGCGATGCGCTCCTCGAAACTCATGCGGAAGCCGACCCCGTCGAGCGGGCGCACGAAGTACTCGATCATCCCGTTGGTCTCGGGATGGTTGACGTCGAAGCGGTAGAGCTCACCGTCGCAGACCACGTCGATGCCGGCGGTCTCCTGCGTGGCGATGACCACGCGGGTGGCGTCGGTCAGCGCCTGCTCGGACGGCGCGGCGGCGAGCCAGTCGGGCACCGGATACGACCCGACGACGGTGGTCTTGATGCGCGGCATGGCGATTCCCGTGGTTGCGATGAACCCGAAAATCCTAACACATGTAACCGTCTCGTTACTTCGGGCCCGGGCCCGGCCGCCGCGCGCGGGCCGGTGTGCGACCGCCTCCGGGTGCGTCCGTCGCGGCGGCGCGCGCGCGGCGGCGGCGGCGCCCGCGCGCCGCAGCGCGGCGGTGAACGAGGTTAACCGTTCGGTTACACTTCCCGACTCGTTCTGGCGCGGCATCTCCCTGCAATCGACATGTCCAGGATCACCAAGGTGGAAGTCGGCCGCCGGGACTATCCCCTGGTGGGCGAGTTCAAGTTCTTCAAGTCGGGCAGCCGGCCGACCGTGCTGGTGCGCCTGACCGACGCGGACGGGCGCCACGGCTACGGGCAGGCGGTGCCGGTCGAGACCTGGACCTACGAGACCGTCGAGAGCGTCGAGTCCACGCTCCGGCTGTACCTCGCGCCGGCGGTGCTCGGCGCCGATCCCGCCGATCTCGCCGACATCCATGCGCGGATGGAACGCGCGATCCGGCCGAGCTTCTCGGTCGGGCAGCCGCTGGCCAAGGCGGCGATCGACCTCGCCTGCCACGACCTCTGGGGACACCAGGCCGGCCGGCCGGTGGCCGCGCTGCTGGGCGGCGTGCGCGCCGCGGAGATCCGGCTGTCGTGGACCATCAACACCACGAGCCTCGACGCCGCCGACCGGCTGCTCGAGGAGGGCCGCGCCCTCGGCTACGGCAGCTTCAACATCAAGCTCGGCCCGCCGCAGAGCCCCGACTACGATCTCGCCCTGGTCCGCAAGGTGATGGCCTTCGCGCCCGGCGGGCTCCATTGGGGCGACGCCAACACCGGCTACGACCTCGATACCGCGCTCGCGCAGGCGCCGCGCCTGGCCGACCTGGGGCTGGCGGCCCTCGAGTCGCCGCTGCCGCCGAATCGCATCCGCGCCTACCAGGCGCTCAAGCGGCAGGGTGCGCTGCCGATCCTGATGGACGAAGGCGTGATCTCGGCGGTCGAGGCCGAGGAGTTCGCCGCCCTCGGCATGCTCGACGGCATCGCGATGAAGGTGGCGCGCTGCGGCGGCCTCTGGCACGCCGCGCGCATCGTCGAGGGCATGCGCCGCGACGGGCTCGCGCTGTTCGCCTCCGGCCTGACCGACGCCGAACTGTCGCTCGCCGCCTCGATCCACCTGTTCGCCTGGGCCGGCCTGGAACGGCCGGCGGCGCTCAACGGCCCGCAGTACCTCGACGGCCGCGGCACGACCGACGCCGCGTTCCGCGCGCGGCTGGACCGCGTGCGCGTGCCCGACCGCCCCGGCCTCGGCATCGTGCCGGACGCCGCCGCCCTCCAATCCCTGACGCCCGCCGCCGCTTCATGATCCGCCTCGCCCCGTTCTTCGGCATCCTCGTCTTCCTCGCCGCCTGGGAGGTGCTGGTGCACCTGTTCAAGGTGCCGGCCTACCTGATGCCGCCGCCGACCAAGGTGTTCGGCACGTTCGTCCAGGAGTTCCCCAAGCTGCTGTTCCACGGCTGGATCACGACCTACGAGATGCTGCTCGGCTACCTGCTCGCGGTGGTCATCGCCGTGCCGCTCGCGATCGGCATCACCTCGTCGAACCGCTTCGACCGCTTCATCACGCCGCAGCTCCTGTTCTTCCAGGTCGTGCCCAAGGTCGCGATCGCGCCGCTGTTCCTCGTGTGGTTCGGCGTCGGCACCACGCCCAAGGTGCTGGTCGCGTTCCTGATCTCGTTCTTTCCGATCGTCATCGACGCGGCCGTCGGCCTGCGCTCGATGTCGTCGGAAATGAACGACCTGGCGCGCTCGATGGGCGCAACGCGCTGGCAGCTGTTCGCGCGCTTCCGCCTGCCGACCAGCCTGCCCTACCTCTTCTCCGGGCTCAAGGTCGCCGCCACCCTCGCGGTCGCCGGCGCGGTGGTCGGCGAGTTCGTCGGCGCCGACAAGGGGCTCGGCTACCTGCTGCTGGTCACCAATTCGAACATGGAGACCGCGCTGATGTTCGCGACCATCGTGGCGCTGACCATCATCGGCCTGGTGTTCTTCTACATCGTCGAGTTCCTCGAAGCCTTCCTGATCCCCTGGCACGTGACCCACCGCGTGCGCGAGGGCGCAGGCACCATGTAGCGTCGTCAACCCAAAGGAGACATCCATGAAGCGCATCCTGCTGCTGTTGGTACTGCTGATGATGGGCGGCCAGGCCCTGGCCCAGGCCCGGCTCGACAAGTTCCCGTTCCGCCTCAACTGGACGCTGTACGGCGAGCACGCGCCGTTCTTCGTCGCCCGCGACAAGGGCTTCTACGCCGCCGAGGGGCTCGACGTCGAGATCCAGGAAGGCAGCGGCTCGACCACCGTCTCGCAGCTGGTGGCGTCGAACAACAGCCCGGTCGCGTACGTCGACGCCGCGACGATGATGCGCGGCGTCTCGAACGGCATGCCGATCCGCGCGGTCGGCGTGACCCTGCAGCAGAGCCCGATGGCCTTCATCTACCGGGCGGACGCGGCGCGGCCGACCAAGATCTCGGAGATCAAGGGCAGCCGCATCGCCATGACCGCCGGCGACGCGAGCCTCGCGATCTTCACCGCCTTCATGGGCAAGCTCGGCATGAAGGTCGAGGATGTCCAGGTGATCACGGTGGCCAATCCGCAGGGCAAGGAGCAGGCCGTGCTCAACAAGCAGGCCGACGCGCTGCTCGGCTACTTCATGGACCAGGGCCCGCGCATGCAGCTGCAGACCGGCGTCAAGATGGGCTGGACCCGCCTCTACGACATGGCCGGCGTGACCACGCTGTCCTCGGCGATCATCGTCAACAACAACTGGGCCAAGGATGCGAAGAACCAGGACATGCTGCGGCGCTTCCTGCGCGCCTCGCAGCGCGGCTGGCAGCATGCGTTCGACAATCGCGCCGAGGCCGCCGAGATCTTCCGCAAGGCCGCGCCGGTGTTCACCCAGGAGATCGCGCTGCTCGAGGTCGAGGGCACGATGAGCATCATCCGCACCGAGCGCACCAAGGGCAAGGCGATCGGGGTCTCCGACATCGGCGACTGGCGCGACACCCAGGACCTGCTCGCGAAGTTCGCCAAGCTCAATCCGGCGTCCGACCTCAACGTGTACTTCACCAACGAGTACCTGTCGGAAGCGCCGTACCTGCCCAAGCGCTGATGGCCGACGACACCTACATCCGGCTCGACAACGTCGGCAAGGTCTACCCGTCGAAGGCCGGGCCGGTCGAGGCCTGCGGCGAGGTCAACCTCGCGATCCGGCGCTCGGAGTTCATCGCCATCGTCGGCCCGAGCGGCTGCGGCAAGACCACCATCCTCAAGATGGTGGCCGGGCTGCAGCCGTACACCAGCGGCACGATCACCGTCGACGGCCGGCGCGTCGACGGGCCGCACACCGACCTCGGCATCGTGTTCCAGGACGCGATCCTGCTCGACTGGCGCAACATCCTCGACAACGTGATGCTGCAGGTCGACATCCGCGGCCTCGACCGCGCGGCCTACGAGCCGGTCGCGCGCCACCTGCTGGCATCGACCGGCCTCGCGGGATTCGAGAAGCACCGGCCGTTCGAGCTCTCCGGCGGCATGCGCCAGCGCGCCTCGATCTGCCGCGCGCTGGTGCACGACCCGCCGCTGCTGCTGATGGACGAGCCGTTCGGCGCGCTCGATGCGCTCACGCGCGAGCAGATCGCGATGGACATCCAGCGCGTCTGGATGGAGAAGCGCAAGACGGCGCTGTTCATCACCCACAGCATCCCCGAGGCGGTGCTGCTGGCCGACCGCGTCGTGGTGATGAGCCCGCGCCCCGGGCGCATCGTCGAGATCCTCGACATCGACCTGCCGCGGCCGCGGCGCCTGGACCGGGTGCCCGAGCGCTTCAACGAGTACACCGGCCGCATCCGCGAGATCTTCCGCGCCACCGGCGTGCTGGCGATGGACTGACGCCATGGCCGCCGCCGGCGCCGCCCCGCGCTTTTCCGTCCGCGCCATCGAGCTGTTCGAGCGGCCGGTGGTGCTGCGCCTGCCGTTCCGCTTCGGCGTCGTCACCCTGACGGCCTGCCCGCAAGCCTTCGCGCGCGTGACCCTGGAATTCACCGACGGCCGCACGGCCGCCGGCGCCGCCGCCGAGATGATGGCGCCGAAGTGGTTCGACAAGAACCTCGCGCTCAGCAACGAGGACAACTTCGACCAGCTGCGCGACGTGCTGCTGCTCGCGCGCGACGCCTATCTCGCCGACGCGACGCCGGCATCCGCCTTCGGCCACTTCGCGCGCCACTACGACGCGCATCTGGCCGCCGCGGGCGCGCGGGGCCACAACCCGCTGCTCGCCAGTTACGGGCCCGCGCTGATCGACCGCGCCATCCTCGACGCCGCCTGCCGCGCCGCCGGCACCGACTTCTACACCGCCATGCGCGGCAACCTGGCCGGCATCGGCGCGGCGCGGCGCGAGTTCGGCGGCCTCGACATCGACGCGTTCCTGGCGGCGCGCGAGCCCGCCGCCGCGATCGCGGCCCGCCACACCGTCGGGCTCGTCGATGCCATCACCGCCGCCGACCTGCGCGAGCGCGTCGGCGACGGCCTGCCGGAAACGCTCGACGAGGTCGTCGCCACCTACGGCCACCGGTACTTCAAGCTCAAGGTCGGCGGCGACATCGGCGCCGACCTCGCCCGCCTCGAGGCGATCGCCGCGGTGCTCGACCGCTCGGCCGCGCCCTACTTCGCGTCGCTGGACGGCAACGAGCAGTATGCGGACGCCGGGGCGGTCGCCCTGCTGCTCGCGCGCATGCGCGAGCGCCCGGCGCTCACGCGCCTGACGGCGTCGATCCTGTTCGTCGAGCAGCCGATCAACCGCAAGACCGCGCTCGACGCCGACTTCGCGCGCACGCCGCTCGGCCTGCCGGTGATCATCGACGAGTCCGACGGCTCCCTCGACACCTTTGCCGACGCGCGCGCGCGCGGCTACGACGGCGTGTCGTCCAAGACCTGCAAGGGCCTCTACAAGTCGATCCTCAACGCGGCGCGCTGCGCGCAGTGGAACCGCGAGACGGGCGCGCCGCGCTACTTCATGTCGGCCGAGGACCTGACGACGCAGGCAGGCCTGGCCGTGCAGCAGGACCTGGCGCTGGTCAACCTCCTGGGCATCACCCACGTGGAGCGCAACGGCCACCACTACGTCGACGGCATGGCCGCGTATCCGGAGGCCGAGCAGCGCGATTTCCTCGCGGCCCACCCGGACCTCTACGCGCGCTCGCACGGCGCGGTGCGCCTGCGGATCCGCGACGGACAGATCGCGATCGGCTCGCTCGCCTGCGCCGGCTTCGCCAGCGCCGCGATGCCCGACTGGAACAGCATGCGCGCGCTCGCCCACCCGAAGGAGAGTCCATGAACGCCCCCGAACGCATCGCCGCCGCCATCGACCTGCCGGTCGCCGGCGGCCGGCTCGAGACCTTCCGCCTGTCGGCCTCGCGCAGCTTTCCGGACCGTGCCGCCGGCGCCTTCACGCGCATCGCCTACTCGGCAGCGCACGTGGTCGCCGACCCGCTGGCGGAGCACGACCCGTGGCTGGATTGCGCGATCGACTGGGACGCCACCATCGCCTACCGGCGCCGGCTGTGGCGGTTGGGCCTCGGCGTGGCCGAGGCGATGGACACCGCGCAGCGCGGCATGGGCCTGGACTGGCCGACCTCGCTCGAACTCATCCGGCGCTCCATCGACGCGGCGAAAGAGATCCCGGGCGCGCTCCTGGCCAGCGGCGCCGGCACCGACCACCTCGACCCCGCCGCGGCGCGCTCGGTCGACGACGTGATCCGCGCCTACGAGGAACAGATCGCGGCGATCGAGAAGCTCGGCGGACGCATCATCCTGATGGCCAGCCGCGCGCTGGCGCAGGTGGCGCGATCGCCCGACGACTACCACCGCGTCTACGACCGCATCCTGACGCAGGTGAGGGAGCCGGTGATCATCCACTGGCTCGGCGAGATGTTCGACCCGGCGCTCGCCGGCTACTGGGGCCGGGCCGATCACCTGGCCGCGATGGACGTCGCCGTCGACGTGATCAACCGCAACGCCGCGCGGGTCGACGGCGTCAAGGTGTCGCTGCTCGACAAGGACAAGGAGATCGCGATGCGCCGCCGGCTCGCGCCCGGCGTGAAGATGTACACCGGCGACGACTTCAACTACGCCGAGCTGATCGAAGGCGATGCCGTCGGCTTCAGCCATGCGCTGCTGGGCATCTTCGACGCCATCGCGCCGGCGGCCTCCGCCGCGCTGGCCGCGCTGGCGAAGGACGACACGCGCACCTTCAACGCGATCCTCGCGCCCACCGTGCCGCTGTCGCGCCACATCTTCCGCGCGCCGACGCGCTTCTACAAGACCGGCGTGGTGTTCATGGCCTATCTCAACGGCGCGCAGGACCACTTCACCATGGTCGGCGGCCAGCAGAGCGCGCGCTCCATCCTGCACCTGGCGGAGCTGTTCCGCCTCGCCGACCGCGCCGGGCTGCTGCGCGACCCCGACCTCGCGTGCGCGCGCATGCGCGCGACGCTGGCGGTGCACGGACTGGCCTGACTCCCCATGGCCTGCCGGCAAACGCGACGCGCTCCCGACGCGGCCCGGAATCGATGAACACGATCGCCTCGGTCCGCGCCGACCTCTACCGCATCCCGCTGCCGGTGACCCTGAGCGACAGCACTCACGGCACGCTGACGCACTTCGAACTCGTCACCGCGCGCGTCACCGACTCGGCCGGCGGCGACGGCTGCGGCTACACCTACACCGTCGGCGCCAACGGCCGCGCGATCGCGGCCACCATCGCCCACGACCTCGCGCCCGGGCTCGTCGGGGAGCGCGCCGACCTGATCGAGGCCGTGTGGCAGAAGATGTGGTGGCGCCTGCACTACGGCGGCCGCGGCGGCGCCGCGACCATGGCGATCGCCGCGATCGACATCGCGCTGTGGGACCTGAAGGCGCGCGGCTTCGGCGTGCCGCTGTGGACGCTCCTGGGCGGCTTCGACGCGCGCGTGCCGTGCTACGCCGGCGGCATCGACCTCTGGTTCACCGAGGAGGCGCTGCTCGCGCAGACCGACGCCAACCTGGCGAAGGGGTTTCGCGCCATCAAGATGAAGGTGGGCCGGCCGCGGCTCTCGGAGGACGTGGCGCGGGTGGCGGCGATGCGCGCGCACCTCGGCGCCGACTTCCCGCTGATGGTCGACGCGAACATGCGCTGGAGCGCCGACGAGGCGATCCGCGCGGCGCGCGCGCTCGCGCCCCTGCAGCCGGTCTGGCTGGAGGAGCCCACGATCCCCGACGACATCGCCGGTCATGCGCGCATCGTGCGCGACGGCGGGCTGCCGGTGGCGACCGGCGAGAACTTCCACACCCTGTCGGAGTTCCAGAACATGATCGCCGCCGGCGGCGTGACCTTTCCCGAGCCGGACGTCACCGTCGTCGGCGGCGTCACCGGGTTCATGAAGGTGGCGCGCCTGGCCGAGGCGGCCAACCTGCCGGTGACCTCGCACGGCGCGCACGACATCACCGTGCACTGCCTGGCCGCCTGCCCCAACCGCAGCTACCTCGAGGCGCACGGATTCGGCCTGGACCAGTACATCGCCCATCCGCTGGCGATCGCGGAGGGCTGCGCGGTCGCGCCGGATCGCCCGGGGCACGGCGTCGAGTTCGACTGGAAGGGGCTGGAGGCGCTGCGGGTCTAGCCGGCGCATGGGGCGGCATCCACGCCGCCGACGAACCATAGAAGGGAGGGACGCATGCAGGCCAATCGCATCCTCATCACCGGCGCCGCCGGCCAGATCGGCGTCGCGCTGCGCCAGGGCCTCCGCGGCAGCTACGCGCTGCTGCGCCTGTCGGACATCGCGCCGCTCGGCGACGCCGCCGCCGGCGAGGAACTCGTGCAGTGCGACCTCGCCGACATCGCCGCGCTCGAGAGGAGCATGGCGGGCATCGACTGCGTGGTGCACCTGGGCGGGGTCTCGGTGGAGGACAGCTGGGAGAAGGTGCTGCCGGCCAACATCGCCGGCTGCTACAACGTGTTCGAGGCGGCGCGGCGCCAGGGCGTGGGCCGCGTGATCTTCGCTTCCTCCAACCACGCGATCGGCTTTCACCGGCGCGAGCGTTTCATCGACGACACCGTGGTGCCGCGGCCCGACACCCGCTACGGCGTCTCCAAGGTGTTCGGCGAGGCCGTCGGCCGGCTCTATGCGGACAAGCACGGCCTGTCGGTCGCGTGCCTGCGCATCGGCACGTTCCGCAATCCGGACCGCCCGGACAACGCGCGCCAGCTGCTCACCTGGATCAGCCATCGCGACATGGTGCAGCTCGTGCGGCGCTGCATCGACCATCCGAACTACCACTTCGCGGTGGTCTACGGCGTCTCGAACAACCTGCGCAGCCGCTGGGACAACAGCAACGTCAGGTTCTTGGGCTACCGCCCGGTCGACGACTCCGAGGTCTACGCCGCCGAGATCCTCGCCAGGGGCGAAAAGGAGAACGAGATTGCCGCGCAGTTCCACGGCGGCTTCTATTGCCCGATCGAGTTCTCCGGCAACACCGATGACATCGATTGATTCCGCACCCCGCCCGAGGAGGGCCCCGCCATGCGCCTGAAGGACCGCGTCGCCATCGTCGTCGGCGCCGGGCAGAGCCCCGGCGAGGGCGTCGGCAACGGCCGCGCCGCCGCCCTCACGTTCGCGCGCGAGGGTGCGCGCGTGCTGTGCGTCGACCGCGACCGCGCCGGCGCCGACGCCACCGCGGCCGCGATCGCATCCGCCGGCGGCACCGCCGCGGCCTTCGCGGCCGACGTCGTGCACGAGAGCGACATGGCCGCCATGGTCGCCGACGCGATGTCGCGCTGGGGACGCGTCGATGTCCTGCACAACAATGTCGGCGTCTCGATCGCGGGCGGCGACGCGGCGCTCGCCGACATCACCGAGGACGGCTTCGACCGCGTCGTGGCGATCAACCTGCGCGGCACGGTGATGGCCTGCAAGCACGTGGTGCCGGTGATGCGCGCGCAGAAGAGCGGCGCGATCGTCAACATCTCCTCGATCGCCGCCTGGAGCGTCTACCCGTACGTCGCCTACAAGGCGACCAAGGCGGCGATGATCGCCTTCACCCAGCAGCTCGCCCTCGCCAACGCGCCCTACGGCGTGCGCGCCAACGCGATCCTGCCGGGCCTGATCAACACGCCGATGGCGGTGGACACGCGCGCGCGCGCCTTCAACCGGCCGCGCGCCGAGGTCGAGGCCGAGCGTGACGCGCAGGTGCCGCTGCGCGGCAGGATGGGCACCGCGTGGGACGTCGCCAACGCCGCGCTGTTCCTCGCCTCCGACGAGGCCAGCTTCATCACCGGCGTGGCGCTGCCGGTCGACGGCGGCGCGCTGGCGAAGGTCGGCTGAACCCGCGCCGTCGCCCGCGACGCGCGTGCGGCGCCGGCGTGCCGGCACAGGCGGGCACCGGCACAGGCGGGCACCGGCAAGGGCGGGCACCGGCAAGGGCGGGCACCGGCAAGGGCGGGCACCGGCTCAGGCGGGCGACGCCGATGGGCGTCCGCACGCGGCCGCGGCCTGCGGCCGGCCGCGCGTCACGCCCGCGCCGCGCGGGCCGCCGGCGCGCGCCGGGCGTCCAGATGGCCGAGCAGGCGGCCCAGGTCGTCGAGGGTATCGGCGAGTTGCGCCGTGATCGTGCCGAACGGCAGCCATGCCGCGCGCGCGGGGCGGCCACGGCCTCCCACCAGCGTCCGGGACGTGTCGCGCAGCGCCGCCACGTCGATGGCGATGCCGTGCCGCGCCAGGACCGGCGCCAGCTCGTGCCGGCGGCGCCACAATTCCGCGCGGGTCTTCTGGTACGCGTGCTCGGACAGCCGGCGCCGGTTCGAGTAGCTGAACATGTTGGTGAAGAACATCTCGGCATCGGCGCGGTTGGGCTCGAACAGCACCACGTCGGCGTGGGGAAAGTCGTCGCCGTACTGGCGCATGCCGATCTCCATGCGCGAGTGGATCACCGCGCGCACGGTCTGCAGGGCCACCAGCGGCAACCCGCCGTCGATCAGGCGCCGACCGCGGCCGCCCGCCGCGATCACCGCGCTGTCGTCGTACGGCACCAGCGGATTGAGGCAGATCACCAGGTCGGCGCCGCCCTGCAGGGCGACCGAGGCATGCAGGGTCCGCTTGAGCGCGCCATCCACGTAGTGCCGACCCGCGATCTCCACCGGCGGGAACAGGCCGGGCAGGGCCGAACTCGCCGTCGCGGCGACCGAGATCGGCACCGCGTCGTGGCCGGCGGCCCCGAAGGCGACCGCCTTGCCGGAATCGAGGTCGGTGGCGATCAGGTACAGGCGCGTGCCGAGCTTGCGGAAATCGTCGGTCCGGCCCGGGGCGGCAAACAGGCGCGCGAGGTAGGCGCGCAGCGGCTCGTTGGAGAACAGGCCTGCCGGCAGCAACTGCACCAGATGCTCGGCGGCGCCGAGCATGCCCGCGGGCCCGTGGCCGCGCCCGGAGCGCACGTAGCGCCACAGCGCCTCGACGGCCAGCGGCGGCACGCGCTTCAGGCGCTCCCAGTATTCGCCGAACGCGGGCCGCATCAGCATCGACGGGTCGAACGGCTGCACCTCCCCGTCGGGCGCGCGACCGTCCGCCGGGGCATCGATGAACAGGTGGCACATCTCGCGCGGCGTGATGCCGTTGGCCAGCCCGGCGCCGAGGATGCCGCCGGCGGAGACGCCGACATAGGCGTCGAGACGGTTGAAGTCGAGGCCGTGCAGGGATTCCGCCAGCGCCGCGAGCGCGCCGACTTCGTAGATCGCGCCCAGCGGCCCGCCGCCCGCCATCGCGAGCGCGACGCGCGGCCGGGGCAGGCGGCGCCGACCGGTCCCGGGCGACGGGCGCGCGGCCGGCCGATGCGCGGCCCGCGGCTTGCTGCCCGCTCCTGCCGGCGCGGCCACGCCGCGCCTGTCGCCCGTCGCAATCACCGGCGTCACCGTCAACGGGTCCGCACCCCTCGCTGCCGGCCGCTGGCTGGAGGGAGCAGCGTCGCGGCAGGCGTCGCGGGGAGCGCGGATTCAAGGTCCGCGCCCGCCCCCCGGGATCGGCGGGCGGGCGCGGATGGCATCGACGCGGCCATCGCCGACATCGCGCCGCTGAACATTGCGGGCGCTCAGGCCGCGCGCCGCGGCGCGGGCTTCTTCGCGGCCGCCTTCTTCGCGGTCGCCTTCTTCGCCGGCGCCTTGCGCGCCGCCGGGCCGCCGGAGAGCGCGTGCACGCTGGCGGTGAGTTCCTCGACACGCTTGGCGAGCGACTGCACGTCGCGCTGCGTGGGCACGCCCAGGCGGTTCAACGCGCGCGCGACGCGATCCTCGAACACCTGCTCGAGCTTGTCCCAGGCCTCGTTGGCCGAGGCCTGCGCCTTCGAGGAGATCTGCGTCGCCGCCTTCGAGACGTTCCCGGTGACCTCGTTGATCTTGCCCTCGGCGATCGAGCGCGTCTTCTTCGAGAGGTCCTCGCCTTCCTTGACCAGCGCCTCGAACAGCTTGGTGCCTTCCTGCTGCGCCTTGGCGAACGCGCCCAGGCCTGCCTGCCAGATCTCCTGCGCGGACTCGCGCACCGCCTGCAGCAGCTTGCTGTCGGGAAGGGCCTTCGCGGCGCCCTGGCTGGTTCCGGATTGTTTCGCTTTCGTGGCCATGCTGTGACTCCTTCGCTGTCGTTTGACCGCGATCGCGGTCGGGTCGGTTGCGCGCCCTGCTCTCGTGAATGACGGCGCGCGGCGTGAACCGGATGTTAGGCCGCCCGTCTAGAGAGCGCACACTAGAAACGCCGGAATTTGTAGAGACCGGCCTCTAACCGCAGGCGGCGGCGACCGCCGGACGCCGCACGCGCCGGACGCACCGGGATGTTGTATGATGACCTGATTACTTCTGCCGCGACGCCAACGAGGGATCCGGTCGATGCAACCCTTCGCCCCGGTGGGGGCCGCCCCCAATCTGGCCGACCAGGTGGCGGCGGCGCTGCGCGCCCGCGTCGACGCCGGCACCTTCGACGCGACCTCGCGGCTGCCCACCGAGAGCCAGCTGTCGCAGCAGTTCGGCGTCTCGCGCACCGTCGTGCGCGAAGCGGTGTCGCGGCTGAAGTCCGAAGGCCTGCTGCTCTCGCGCCAGGGCAGCGGGCTGTACGTGCGGCCCGGCGCCCACGTGAAGCCGCTGCGCATCGCGCCCGATGCCGGCCGCTCCGAGCAGGCGGTGCGCCACATCGTCGAGCTGCGCCGCGCCATCGAGGGCGAGTCGGCCGCGCTGGCGGCGGAGCGCCGCCGCCGCGCCGACGTCGACGCCATGCGCACCGCGCTCCGGGATCTCGAACGCGCCGTCGCCCGTGGCGAGGACGGCGTTGCCGAGGACGTGCGCTTCCATCGCCTGGTGGCGGAGGCCAGCCGCAACCCCTACATCCTCTCGGTCCTCGCGTTCCTCGGCCAGTACCTGCACGACGCGACGCGCGTCACGCGCGCCAACGAGGCGCGCCGGATCGACTTCGCGGCCGCCGTCGGCCGGGAGCATGCCGCGATCCTCGCGGCGATCGATGCCGGCGACGCCGCCGCCGCCCGCCGCGCCGCGGCGCGCCACATGGACAACGCCAAGAAGCGCATCGCCATGGCCGGCAGGGACTTCTGGGTCAGCGCGGGCGACGAGCTCGCGGGAACCCTGCAGCCGAAGGAAGCCGCGCCTGCCAGGCCCCGCGCCGCGCCGACTGCGCCGCGGCCCGCGTGATCCGACCCGCCCGCATTCCACCCCATCACCCGCACGACGTCGACAAGGAGACCACGATGAACAAGCGCGAACTTCTGAAGGCCGGGGGCATGGCCGCCATCCTGGGCGCCGCCCAGTTCCCCCTGATCCGGGGCGCGAACGCCCAGAACCGCTACGCGAAGTACAAGGGCCAGACGGTGGTCATCAACTACCCGGCCCACCCGCACTACGACCAGGCGGAGAAGCTGTTCGCCGAATTCACCCAGGAGACCGGCATCAAGGTCGAGCGCGACAAGATGCAGTACCTGCGGATGAAGGACAAGCAGGTCCTCGAGATGGGCAAGCCGCAGGGGGACTACGACATCATCACCTACGTGGTGATGTGGAAGACCGAGTATGTGGCCAAGAACCTCCTGGCCCCCCTCGAGCCCTTCTTCGCCAACAAGGCGCTCGCCGATCCGGGCTACGACATGAAGGATCTGATCACCGCCTACTACGAGAACATCGGCCTGGTGGGCGGGCCCAAGATGTACCTGCCGGGCCCCGGCGCGAAGCTCTACGGCATCCCCTACGGCGCCGAGACCGGCGTGCTCGCCTACCGCAAGGACATCCTCGAGAAGCACAACCTGAAGGTGCCGGCCACCTACGACGACCTGCTCGGCCAGTGCCGCGTGATCAAGGCGAAGGAGCCCGGAATGGGCGGGCTCACCTCGCGCGGCCAGACCGGCCATCAGGTGACCGCCGCCTGGCTCCTGCACCTCACGCCGCACGGCGGCGAGGTGTTCGACGCGAAGTTCAAGGCCGCGCTGCATCTGCCGCCCGCGGTCAAGGCGGCCGAGGTGCTCAAGGAGATCGTCGACACCGGGCCGCCCGGCATCCCCTCGTTCGGCTTCGGCGAGATGCAGAATGCGTTTCTCCAGGGACAGGCCGCGTTCTACCTCGATTCCGTCTCGGTATTCGGACCGGTGCAGGATCCCGCCAAGTCGCGCATCGCGGGCAAGGTCGGCTACGCGATTCATCCGAAGGCGGTCAAGCATTCGGCGCAGACCGGCGGCTTCGGGCTGGCGATCCCGAAGAACGCGAAGAACAAGGACGCGGCGTTCCTGCTGATCCAGTGGCTGACCGCCAAGCAGCAGGACGTCAAGGTCGCGCTGCTCGGCGGCAGCGCCTCGCGCTGGTCCACGCTCGAGAACGCCGAGACGAAGAAGAAGTACCCGATCGAGTTCCCGGTGCTCAGGGAGGCGCTGAAGATCGCCAACCCGGACTGGCGCCCGCTGATCCCCGAATGGGATCACATCAGCCAGCAGATCATCGGCCTCGCGCTGCCCGACGTCATCACGGGCAAGAAGTCGGCCAAGGATGCGCTGACCGCCATCGTCCCGGCCGCGGAGGACGTGGTGCGCAAGGGCGGCTGGCTCAAGGGTTGACCGCCGTCCGCGCTGCCGGCGGGCCGGCACCGGTGCGCTCCCGCGGGGCCGCGCCGGCGCCCGCCCCGCCGCCCGTCCCATGATTTCCGCCCGCATTTCCCGCGCCGTCCCCTACGTCTACATCGCGCCCGCCGTGCTGGTGATGGCGGCCGGGCTGCTGTGGCCGATCGCCAAGGCCGCCCAGCTGTCGTTCTACGACTGGGGCATGGGAACGCCGTGGGAGACCGCGCGTTGGACGGGAACGGAAGCCTTCGTCGCGATGCTGGGCAGCCCGCAGGTCTGGACCTCGCTGGCGGTCACGCTCGCCTTCGTGGTGCTGGCGGTCGCCGCCGAGATGTGCCTGGGTGTCGCGCTCGCGCTGTTCCTGGAGCGGCCGGTGCGCGGGATGCGGGTCTTCCGCACCATCTTCGTGCTGCCGATGATGATCGCGCCGATCTGCGTCGGCCTGATCTGGCGCTACCTGTTCGACGCCTCCTACGGGCCGATCAACCATCTGACCGGCCTGTTCGGCATTGCACCGCGGTCGTGGCTCGCGGCGCCCGAGACGGCGTTCCTCGCCATGGTCGTCACCGACATCTGGCAGTGGACGCCGTTCGTGTTCATCATGGCCCTGGCCGCCCTGCAGGGCATGGACACCGCGGTGACCGAGGCGGCGCGGATCGACGGCGCCAGCACCTGGCAGACGATCTTCCTGGTCAAGCTGCCGATCATCAAGCCGATCCTCATCGTGACCCTGCTCATGCGCATGATCGACGGCTTCCGCGGCCTCGAGGTGATCTACGTGATGACCTTCGGCGGGCCGGGCCAGGCGACCGACCTGTTCTCGCTGCACATCTACAAGGCGGCCTTCGTCAGCCAGAAGCTCGGCGTCGCCTCCGCCTTGTCGATCCTGCTGCTCGCCATCGTCACCCTCCTGTCGCTGGCGGTGCTGCTGGCCGCCAATCCGCTGCGCCGGCGCGAATCGGACTGACATGCGCCGCCTCGACGCCCTGGTCCACTATCTGATCCTGACCGCGCTGTCGGTCGTCTGCCTGCTGCCGGTGATCGTGCTGGCGCTGACCGCGTTCAAGACCGAGCGGCAGATCTTCGACACCTCGTGGTCCTGGTTCTTCATGCCGACGATGGACAATTTCCGCGCGGTCATCGAGGACGGCCACATCGATCGCTACCTGAAGAACAGCCTCGTCATCTCGATCGCCGCGACCGCGATCACCCTGCTGTTCGGCACCATGTGCGCCTATGCGCTCGCCCGCTTCCGCTTCCTCGGGCGCGGCACCCTCTCCTACGGCACGCTGGTGCTGCGCACCCTGCCCCCCGCGGTGCTCGCGGTCCCGGTGTTCGTGATCTGGTCGACCTGGGGCATCAACGACACCCTGAGCGGGGTGATCCTCGTCTACGTCGCGCTCAACCTGCCGTTCACGATCTGGCTGCTGTACGGCTTCATCGAGCAGGTGCCCGAGGAACTCGAGGAGGCCGCCGCCATCGACGGCTGCGGCCCGTTCCGCGTGTTCTGGGTGGTGATCCTGCCGCTGCTCAAGCCGGGGCTCGCGGCGGCCGCGATCTTCACGTTCCGCCTGGCCTGGAACGAGTTCATCCTCTCGTTCATCCTGACCAACCGCCACACGCGCACCCTGCCCGCATCGATCTCCAACTACATCACCGACACCGGCGTCGAGTGGGGCAAGATCATGGCCGCCGGCGTGCTCATCGCGCTGCCGCCGCTGGTCTTCACCTTCGTCGCCGCCAAGCAGATCATCACCGGGCTGACTGCCGGCGCGGTCAAGGGATGAGGCACGCGCCGCGCACGTCGGCAATCGATCGACCTCGAGAAAGGAGTCAAGATGACCACCAGGGAGCAACTCGCAGAGAACTGGAGCGCGCACGTCGCCGCCTCGGCGGCCTGTCCGCCGGAGCAGATGGCGAGCCGCGTGGCGCGCTGGGGCGACATTCCGGCGAGCCCGCGCGCGTTCGTCGACACCTACATCCGCGGCCATGAGCGCACGCTCTACAGCGTGATCGGCTCGGGCGTGACCGACAACCCCGCGTTCCAGCCGCGCATCGCGACGGCGGAGAACTTCCACATCGACTTCATCGTTGCGCCGACCAACTGCGGCGCGGCGATGCACTGGCACGACACCGAGGAGGTCTTCTTCGTCCACCGCGGCCGCTGGGATTTCGACTGGATCGACGGCGCCACGGGACGCACGCACACCGTCACCCTCGGGCCGCGCGACACCATCAGCGTCCCGCCCTTCGTGCACCGCTCGTTCCGCAGCCTCGACGGCGACGATCCCGAGACCGGCGGCATGCTCGTGTCGATTCTCGGCGGCAGGCGCCCCGGGCCGGTCAAGTGGGATGCGACGGTGGCCGAGAAGGCCAAGGCGGTCGGCGCCGGGTTCGACGCCGACGGCAGCGCCACCCGCATCGGCTGACCTTCCGACGACGTGGCGCGGCGCTCCTACGTCCTGGTCCACGGCGCCTGGCACGGCGGCTGGTGCTGGGCCGCGGTCGAGGCGCGGCTGGCCGCGTGCGGCGAGTCCGCATACGCGCTCACGCTGTCCGGCCTCGCGCACCGGCAGGATCGCCGCCCGCGCGAGATCGATGCCGACCGCCATGTGCTCGACGTCGCGCAGTTCGTCGAGACGCTCGACCTCGAGCGCGTGGTCCTGGTCCTGCACTCCTACTCGGGCGTGCTGGGGCCGGCGCTGCTCGGGCGCCTGCGCGGCCGGGTCGTCGGACTGCGGCTCATCGAGGCGGCGCTGGCCGCGCCCGGCCAGGCGCTGCTCGACGCGGTGCCGCCGGCGGCCGCGCAGCGTTACCGGGAGACCGCGTACGACCGCGGCGACGGACTGCTGATTCCTCCGCCCGACCCGCGCCAGTTCCACATCGCCGACCCGGCGCTCGCCGCCGCCATCGGCGCGCGCCTGACGCCGCAGCCCTGGCGCACCTTCGCCGAGCCGGTTTCGTTGCCCGGGGCGGCGCTGCGCGACCACGGCGGCGCCTACCTGATCGCCACCGATCGCGACCCCCAGCCATACCTGGACTGCGCGGACCAGCTCGCGCTGGCCGGCTGGCGCGTCGATCGCGTGCCCGGCGGACACGAACTGATGCAGACCAATCCCGCCGCCGTCGTCGACTTCCTGCGCCATGCGTGAGCGCCGCCCGTCCCGCCATCGCGCCGCGCCGCCCCCGGGTTGCGGCGTGCGTCGGCGCTGCTCGCGGGGCGGATGAACGATGGCCGCCCCGACCCGGATTCTCACCACCCACGTCGGCTCGCTGCCGCGCGCCCAGCCGGTGGTGGACGTTCTCGCCCGGCGCGAACGCGGCGAGGACGCCGACCCGGCCGCGTTCGACCGGGTGATGGCCGCGGCCGTCACCCAGGTCGTTGCCCGCCAGCGCGCCAGCGGCATCGACATCGTCAGCGACGGCGAGCAGAGCAAGCCGAGCTACGCCACCTACATCAAGGACCGGCTGTCGGGGTTCTCCGGCGCGAGCCGGCCGGTGCGCAGCGCCGACCTGGAGGACTTCCCGGGCTATCTCGAGCGGCTTCTGGCGCGCCGCGGCGGCGCCATCCGGCTGGCCCGGCCCTGCTGCACCGGGCCGGTCGCGGTCAGGGATCGGGCGCCGCTCGCGGCCGACCTGGCGCGCCTGCGCGCCGCGCTCGAGGCTGCCGGGGCGCCGCGCGCATTCATGAACGCGGCCTCGCCCGGCGTGATCGCGGTGTTCCAGACCGACCTCTACTACGGGTCGCCGCAGCGCTACCTCGACGCGCTGGCGCAGGCGATGCGCGAGGAGTACCGCGCCATCGTCGCGGCGGGCTTCGACCTGCAGATCGACTGCCCCGACCTGGCCATGGGCCGGCACGTCGCCTTCAAGGAGCAGACCGACGAGGCGTTCCTGCGGCACGCGGCCGCACAGGTCGAAGCGCTCAATGCGGCCCTCGACGGGCTGCCGCCCGAACGATTGCGCCTGCACCTGTGCTGGGGCAACTACGAGGGACCGCATCACCGCGACATCGCGCTCGACCAGCTGTTCCCGATCGTGATGCGCGCGCGGCCGCGCACCCTGCTGTTCGAGGCGGCCAATCCGCGCCATGCCCACGAGTGGCGGGTGTTCGCGGAGCGCCGCCGCGAGATTCCCGAGGACATGGTGCTGGTGCCGGGGGTGATCGCCTCGACCTCGAACATCATCGAGCACCCCGAATGGATCGCGCAGCGGCTGTGCGTGTTCGCCGACATCGTCGGGCGCGAGCGCGTGATGGCGGGGTCCGATTGCGGCTTCTCGACCTTTGCCGGCGACGGCGCGGTCGACCCCGACGTCTGCTATGCGAAACTGGCTTCCATGGTCGAGGGGGCCGCGCTGGCCTCCCGGCGCCTGTGGACGCACCGAAAGGAATCGACGTGAAACAGAAGGTGGGGGTGATCGGCCTGGGCGCGATGGGGCGCGGCATGGCGGCCTCGCTGCGCCGTGCCGGATTCGCGGTGCACGTCTGCGACATCCGCGCCGAGGCCGCGGAGGAGTTCGTGCGCGACGGCGGCGTCGCCTGCGCGTCGCCGGCGGTGCTCGCCGCGGCCTGCGACGTGGTGTTCTGCGTGGTCGTCAACGCCGAGCAGACCGAGGCGGTGCTGTTCGGCCCGGATGGCGCGGCCGCGGCGCTGCGGCCCGGCAGCGTGTTCGCGCTCTGCAGCACGGTCGCGCCGGCGTTCGCGATCGCGCTCGAGGCGCGCCTGGAGGCGCTGGGCCTCCTGTTCCTCGACGCGCCGATCTCGGGCGGCGCCGCGCGCGCCGCCGCGGGCGAGATGACCATGATGACCGCCGGGCGCCCTGCCGCCTACGCGAAATGCGATGCGATGCTCGAGGCGATGGCGACACGCGTCTACCGGTTGGGCGCGTCCGCCGGCAACGGCTCGAAGGTCAAGATCATCAATCAGCTGCTCGCGGGCGTGCACATCGCCGCCGCGGCCGAGGCGATGGCCCTGGGCATCCGCGAGGGTGTCGCGCCCGAGGCGCTCTACGAGGTGATCACCCACAGCGCCGGCAATTCCTGGATGTTCGAGAATCGCATGGCCCACGTGCTCGCCGGCGACTACACGCCGCTGTCCGCGGTCGACATCTTCGTCAAGGACCTGGGACTGGTGCTCGACACCGCGCGCGCGACCAAGTTCCCGCTGCCGCTGTCGGCCGCGGCGCACCAGATGTTCATGATGGCTTCCACCGCCGGCCACGCGCGCGAGGACGACGCGGCGGTGATCAAGATCTTCCCCGGCATCACCCTGCCGGCCGCCAGGGAGAAGGCGTGATGCTGCTGGGCTGCATCGCCGACGACTTCACCGGCGCCACCGACCTCGCCAGCATGCTGGTCAAGGGCGGCATGCGCACGATCCAGGCCATCGGCGTGCCGGCGGGGCCGCCCCCGGACGACGTCGACGCGGTGGTCGTGGCGCTGAAGTCGCGGACCATCCCCGCGCAGGAGGCGGTGGCGCAGTCGCTCGCCGCGCTGGCGTGGCTGCGCGCGCACGGCGCGCCGCAGGTCTACTTCAAGTACTGCTCGACGTTCGACTCGACGCCGCAGGGAAACATCGGCCCGGTGACCGACGCGCTGATGGACGCGCTCGGCACCGGGTTCACCATCGCCTGCCCGGCGTTTCCGGAGAACGGCCGCACCATCTTCCGCGGCTACCTCTTCGTCGGCGACGTCCTGCTCTCCGAGTCGGGGATGAAGGATCACCCGCTCACCCCGATGACCGACGCCAGCCTGGTGCGGGTGCTGCAGGCGCAGACCCGGCGCCGGGTCGGGCTGGTCCGCTTCGACACCGTGGCCGCGGGGCCGCAGGCGATCCGCGAGCGCTTCGCCGCGCTCGCGGCCGAAGGCACCGCCATGGCGATCGTCGACGCGGTGTCGGATGCCGACCTCGGCGCCATCGGTGCGGCCTGCGAGGACATGCCCCTGGTCACGGCCGGGTCGGGCGTCGGGCTGGGCCTGGCGCTCAACGCGCGCGCCCGGGGACGGCTCGCCCATGCCGCCACCGCGTCCGCCCTGCCGCGGGTCAGCGGCAGCGGCGCGGTGGTCTCCGGCTCCTGCTCGGTGGCCACCAACGCGCAGGTCGAGGAATGGCGCCGCAGCCGGCCGGCATTCCGCGTCGATGCACTCGAACTCGCCGCCGGCGCGCCGGTGGTGCGCCGCGCGCTCGACTGGGCAGGCGCCCAGCTCGCCCGCGCGCCGGTGCTGGTCTACGCCACCAGCACGCCCGCCGAGGTCCGGGCGGTGCAGGCGCGGCTCGGCACCGCGGCGGCAGGCGCATTGATCGAAGGCGCGCTGTCGCAGATTGCGCAAGGGCTGGTCGCCCTGGGGGTGCGCAAGCTCGTGGTCGCCGGCGGCGAAACCTCGGGCGCGGTGGTCCAGGCGCTCGGCGTGCAGACGCTGCGCATCGGCCCGCAGATCGACCCCGGCGTGCCCTGGACCCTGGCCGACGGCGCGACGCCGGTGGCGCTGGCCCTCAAGTCCGGCAACTTCGGCAGCGTCGATTTCTTCGCCAAGGCGCTGGAGCAGCTCGCATGAGCGCCGAGAGCGCGGCGCGCGAATCGATCTGCCGCATCGCCAAGTCGATGTTCGATCGCGGGCTCACGCACGGCTCCACCGGCAACATCAGCGCGCGCCTCGATGACGGCTGGCTGCTCACGCCCACCGGCTCGTCGCTCGGCAGCCTCGACCCCGCGCGCCTGTCCAGGCTCGACTGGCAAGGCCGCCTGCTGTCGGGCGACAAGCCGTCGAAGGAACACTTCCTGCACCTGGCGATGTACGAGGAGCGCGCGCGCGCCGGCGCGCCGCCCGGCGCGGTGGTGCACCTGCACTCGACCCACTCGGTCGCCGCCTCGGTGCTGGCCGACGTCGACCCGGCCGACGTGCTGCCGCCGATCACCGCCTACTACGTGATGCGTGTCGGAACGCTGCCGCTGGTGCCGTACTTTGCCCCGGGCGACATCGCGCTCGCCGAGGCGGTGCGGCGGTTCGCCGGCAGGCACCATGCGCTGCTGCTGGCCAATCACGGTCCGGTGGTGGCGGGCAGTTCGCTGGCCGCCGCCGCCGACGCCATCGAGGAACTCGAGGAGACGGCCAAGCTGTTCCTGCTCCTGCACGGCAGGCGGCTGCGCATGCTCGACGCGCAGCAGGTCGCGGACCTGCGCGAACGCAACAGGTGAGGACGTTCCATCAACCACGGAGGAGCTGCACATGAAACGACGTGAATTCCTGGCCGCCACGGCGGCAACCGGCCTGGGGCTGGGCATGCAGGCGGCAGGGGCCAGGGCGCCCATCGCCGGCGGGCAGATGGTCAGCGCCCACCGCATGAAGCTCGGCAGCTTCGAGGTCACCACGCTGCTCGACGGCTACATCGACGTGCCGCCGACGGTGCTCGTCGGCGACCCCGGCCTGATCCGCCAGCTGCTCGCCGCCGGCGGCTGGCCCGCCGGGCCGATGCGCCTGCCGGTCAATACCTTCCTCGTCAACACCGGCGAGAAGCTCGTGCTGCTCGACGCCGGCGGCGCGCGCATGCTCGGGCCGACCGCCGGGCGGCTGCCGCAGGCGCTCGCCGCCGCCGGCATCGACCCCGGCCAGATCGACGAGGTGTACATCACCCACATGCACGGCGACCACCTGCACGGCACGGTGACTCCCGAGGGCGCGCGCATGTTCCCCAACGCCGTCGTGCGCGTGGCCAAGCCCGATGTCGACTTCTGGGGCAGCGCGGAGAACAAGGCGAAGGCGCCGGAGAACCAGCGGCCGCGCTTCGTCGCCGCCGAGCGCGCGCTCGCCGCCTACGGCGATCGCCTGCGCACCTTCACGCTCGGGGACGAACTGACCGCCGGCATCCGCTCGGTGCACGCGGCGGGACACACGCCGGGCCACAGCTGCTACATGGTGCAGTCGGGCGAGGCGCGCCTGCTGGCGCTCGGCGATGCGATGCACGTGGCGCCGGTGCAGTTCCCGCGCCCGGAGATCACGGTGGCGTTCGACTCCGACCAGGACGGCGCACGCGCCGTGCGCGCCCGGCTGTTCGACATGGCCGCGCGCGAGAACATCCTGGTCGCGGCCGTGCACGTCGCCTTCCCCGGCATCGGCCGCCTGCGCAAGACCGGCGAGGGCTACGCCTTCGACCCGATTCCCTGGCAGCTGTTCTAGCGCCGGACGCGGCCGCGCGCGGCGCGGCCGCCCGCCGATCAACCGACCTTCCTTTCGAGCCGCCGTCATGCCCAAGTTCGCCGCCAATCTCTCGATGATGTACCAGGAGCACGCCTTCCTCGACCGCTACGACGCCGCCGCGCGCGACGGCTTCCGGGGCGTCGAAGCCATGTCGGTCTACGACCACCCTGCCGCCGAAGTCAGGGAGCGCCTGACGCGCAACGGCCTGACGCAGGTGCTGTTCAACTGCTCCCACGGCGACCTCGCCGGCGGAGAACGCGGCATCGGCTCCCTGCCGGGGCGCGAGGACGACTTCAAGCGCTCGATCGAGCAGGCGCTGGCGTACCAGGAAGTGCTGGGCAACCAGCGCATGCACGTGATGGCCGGCATCCTGGCGCCCGGCCGATCGCGCGAGGAGCATCGCGCGACCTACGTCAGCAACCTCGCCTGGGCTGCAGAGCAGATCAAGGGCCGCGATCTGATCCTGGTCATCGAGCCGATCAACACGCGCGACATCCCCGGGTTCTTCCTGAACCGCCAGGACGAGGCGCACGCGATCTGCAGGGACACCGGCAGCGACCGGGTCAAGGTGCAGATGGACTTCTACCACTGCCAGATCGTCGAGGGCGACCTCGCGATGAAGTTCCGTCAGTACATTGCCGGCGTGGGCCACATCCAGGTGGCCGGCGTGCCCGAGCGCCACGAGCCGGACGTGGGCGAAGTCAACTATCCGTACCTGTTCCGGCTCATCGACGAACTGGGCTACGACGGCTGGGTGGCGGGCGAATACCGGCCCCGGGGCAGGACCAGCGACGGGCTGGCCTGGATGAAGTCGTGACCAACGCGCCGCAATCACCCGCATGAGCACCGCATTCGACATCGTCGTCCTGCCCGGCGACGGCATCGGCATCGAGGTCACCGACGCGGCGCTCGCCGTGCTCGACCGCGCCCAGGCGCGCTTCGGCTTCCGGCTCGCCCATGATCGCCGTCCCGGCGGCGCGCACCTGTACAAGGACACCGGCATCGCCTTTCCCGATGCCTCGATGCGGGCCAGCGAGCGCGCCGATGCGATCCTGTTCGGCGCGATGGGCTGGCCCGACATCCGCTACCCGGACGGCACCGAGATCGCGCCGCAACTGGACCTGCGCGTCGCGCTCGACCTCTACGCCGGCGTGCGGCCGATCCGCGCGATCCCCGGCCTGCCGCTGCCGCTCGCCGCGCCCGAGGCGGCGAAGATCGACTTCGTGATCGTGCGCGAATCGACCGAGGGCTGGTTCCACGCCCGCGGCCAAGGCCGCCGCGTCACCAACGCCGCGGGCGACGAAGCCGTGCAGGACACCTGCGAGATCTCGCGCAGGGGCTGCGAGCGCCTGTTCGACTTCGCGTTCCGCCTGGCCGAGCGCCGCGCCCGGCGCGACCCCGCCAAGGGGCGGGTCACGCTGATCGACAAGTCGAACGTGTTCCTCGGCATGGCGTTCATGAACGCCGTCTTCCGCGAGCGCGCGGCCCGGTACCCGCGGATCGCCGCCGACCATTGCTACATCGACGCCTATTGCCTGAACCTGATCCGCAAGCCCTGGGACTACGACGTCTGCCCGATGGAGAACCAGTTCGGCGACATCACCTCCGACCTCGGCGCCGGGCTCGTCTGCGGCATGGGCTATGCGCCCTCCGCGGATATCGGCGACCGCCACGCGCTGTTCCAGCCCTCGCACGGATCGGCGCCCGACATCGCCGGCCGGGGCATCGCGAACCCGACGGCCGCGATCCTGTCGGCGGCGATGATGCTCGATTGGCTGGGCGAACGGCGTGATGCCCCGCACCTGTGCGACGCCGCGCGGTCGATCGAGGCCGCGGTCGACACCGTGTTCCGCGAGCGGCGGGTGCGGCCGGCCGACATCGGCGGCGGCGATGGCACCGGGGCGGTGACGCGGGCGATCTGCGAGGCGCTGCGGTAGGCGGGGCGGCGACCGGCAGCCGTCAGGACGGCAGTTGCCGCTCAGCGGCCCTGTTCGAAGAACGCGAGCATCTGCCGCCCCAGCACGTCCTCCCCCGAATTGAAGTGCGCGACGATCGACACGTGGTTGTGCCCGGCCATCCGCACCACACGCGGCGCGCGCCGGCGCGCGACCGCGATGCGATGGGCCAGCTCGAGCCCGTAGATGTCGAGCAGCGGATTCTCGTACTCGGCGATCGCGATCATCACCGGCAGGTCGATCGAAGGTGACCCGGCGACCACGTGCGAGACCGGCGAGCGCACGTCGAGCAGTGCGGGATCGGCGCCGAAGTACGAGACGACCCCGGCCGCGTTGGGGTTCTCGGGCAGGACGTCCGCGCGCAGCCGGCCGGAGACCAGCACGATGCCGGCGATGTCGCGACCGAGGTAGCCCGCGGCGGGATCGTAGGCGTAGGTCGCCACATGGGTGCCGCCCGCCGAATGGCCGATGACGAAGATGCGCGACGGGTCGCCGCCCAGGTCGCGGATGTTGTCCCTGACCCAGGCAACGCCGCGCGCCAGATCCTCGGCGCCGCCGGGATAGGCGGCTTCGGGAGCCAGCCGGAACTCGAGGTTGACGCCCACCACGCCCTGCCGTGCCAGCCAGAGGAGCACGTTGTCGTAGATCTCGTCGTTGATGCGCTTGTCGCCGCGCACGAAGGCACCGCCGTGAACGAAGATCGCCACCGGCGCGCCGCGCGCGCCCGACGGGGTGAAGACGTCGAGCACCTGGCGCGGATGGCTGCCGTACGCAAGGTCGCGCGCCACCGTCACGCCGGCCTTCGGCGCCGCCGCCAGCACCGGGCTGTAGGCGGCGACCACCAGGTCGCGATGGCGCTGGATGTCGCTGCCCCAGACGGGCCCGATCTCGGCCATCAGGCGGCGGGCGGCGGCAGGCAGGGCGGCGTGGGCGGCGGTCATCATGGCGAGGGAAGGAATCCGGCAAGCAGCGGGCGACCCGGGACCCGGCTCGGACCCGGCCCGGGCCCCGGTTGCGGGCCAACCCACATACAATGCGCGCGACGTGCCGGCACGTCGCGCGCGGTCCAATTCGATCTTAGCATCGCCAATCTCGGAGACAACCATGACAACGGGCTATTTCATCACCGGCGCGTCCGGTTTCATCGGCAAGCGCCTGGTGCGCAAGATCCTCGCGCGCGAGGACACGGTGGTGTACTTCCTGTCGCGCGCGGCCGGCGCCAGGGGCGAGAAGCAGCGCGCCGCCCTGCTCGACTACTGGGGGGTCGACGACAAGCGCGCGGTCGCCGTCGCCGGCGACCTGACCCAGCCGGAGCTCGGGGTCTCGGCCGCCGACCGGCGCAAGCTCTCCGGCAAGATCGCGCACTTCGTGCACCTGGCCGCGGTCTACGACCTGAAGGCCTCGGCCGAGGAGCAGCAGGCCACCAACATCGAGGGCACGCGCAACACCGTGCAGTTCGCCAACGCGATCAAGGCGGGCCGCTTCCACTGCGTGTCCTCGATCGCGGCCGCCGGCATGTACGAGGGGGTGTGGCGCGAGGACATGTTCGACGAGGCCGAGAACCTCGAGCATCCGTATTTCGCCACCAAGCACGAGTCCGAGGGCATCGCCCGCCGCGAGTGCGCGATGCCCTGGCGCGTCTACCGGCCCGGCCTGGTGGTCGGCGACTCGAAGACCGGCGAGATGGACAAGATCGACGGGCCGTACTACTTCTTCAAGCTGATCCAGAAGATGCGCAAGTACCTGCCCTCGTGGATGCCGGCGATCGGCATCGAGGGCGGTCGCATCAACATCGTGCCGGTCGACTACGTGGTCGATGCGATGGACCACATCATGCATCTGGAGAAGGGTGACGGCAAGGCCTACCACCTGACCGACCCCAATCCGCACCGCGTCGGCGACGTCCTCAACATCTTCTGCAAGGCCGCGCACGCGCCGCGCATGGAGATGCGCATCAACGCCGCGCTGTTCGGCTTCATCCCGCGCGGGGTCAAGAAGAGCATCATGTCGCTGACCCCGGCGCGGCGCATCCGCAACGCGGTCATGAAGGACCTCGGGCTGCCCGAGGACATGATGCAGTTCGTCAACTACCCGACCCGGTTCGACGCGCGCGAGACCGAGAAGGCCCTCAAGGGCACCGGCATCGCCTGCCCCAACCTCGAGACCTACGCCTGGGTGCTGTGGGACTACTGGGAGCGCCACCTCGACCCCGACCTCCTGATCGACCGCTCGCTCAAGGGCAAGGTGCGCGGCAAGGTGGTGATGATCACCGGGGGCTCGTCCGGCATCGGCCTGGCGGCGGCCAAGAAGATCATCGAGGCCGGCGCCACCGTGATCATCGTCGCGCGCGACGCCGAGAAGCTCGCCGCCGCGCATGCGGAGATCGAGGCCTGCGCCAAGAACGGCGGCAAGGTGTTCACCTACTCGGCCGACGTCGGCGACGAGAACGCCTGCGCCGAGTTCGCCGCCACGGTCAACAACAAGCACGGCGGGGTCGACATCCTGGTCAACAACGCCGGCCGCTCGATCCGGCGCGCGATCGAGAACTCGCAGGGGCGCTTCCACGACTTCGAGCGCACCATGCACGTCAACTACTTCGGCGCGCTGCGCGTCACGCTCGCCTTCCTGCCGGGCATGACGAAGAAGCGCCGCGGCCAGGTGATCAACATCTCGTCGATCGGCGTGCTCACCAACGCGCCGCGCTTCTCCGCCTACGTGGCCTCGAAGGCCGCGCTCGACGCCTTCACCCGCTGCGCCGCCTCGGAATACGCCGACACCGGGGTCAAGTTCACCACGATCAACATGCCGCTGGTGAAGACGCCGATGATCGCGCCGACCAAGATCTACAACAACGTGCCGACGCTGACCCCGGAAGAGGCGGCCGACATGATCGTCGAGGCGATCGTCTACGAGCCGGTGCGCATCGCCACCCGGCTCGGCGTGTTCGGCGAGGTCCTGCACGCGCTCACGCCGCGCATCGCGCAGATCGTGATGAACACCTCGTTCCGCATGTTCCCGGACTCCGACGCCGCCAAGGGCAAGGACGGCGCGGCCAGGCCCGCCGAGCCGACCGCCGACCAGGTGGCCTTCCAGCAACTCCTCAAGGGAATCCATTTCTGATGATCCTCGAAATCGCAGACATCCGCGTCCAGCCCGGCCGCAGCGCCGAATTCGACGCCGCCATCGTCAAGGGCGTCGAGACCGTGATCGCCAAGGCCAAGGGCTTCCGCGGCTACAAGGTCAACAAGGGCGTCGAGTCGCCCGAGCGCTACGTCCTGATGATCTTCTGGGACACGCTCGAGAACCACACGGTGGATTTCCGCAACTCGCCCGCCTTCCAGGACTGGCGCGCCATCGTCGGCCCGTTCTTCGCCGGCGCGCCGGCGGTCGAGCACTTCACCTTGCTCGGCAAGTCCGCATGAGGTAACATCTCCGCACGGGTTCAGGAGAGTGTGCCGCGTTCCGCAGCGAGCGCGGCGCCGCCGAAGGCGCAAACTCCCATACACGCTCAGGCTCAGTACTGGACCCGGCGATTGCCGACTGGAGAGCGGCGCCGCGCATGACAGCGCGATGCGCCCACCGAAGGAGCAAGAAGCCGCGAGGCTTCGAATCTCTCAGGTACCAAGGACAGCGGGAGCGGCGCGGCAGGTTCGCGCGCTCCCCCCATTGTTCAGGCGCGAACCTCTCGTTCGTTCAACGTTGCTGCAATCGAGAGGTCGATCATGAAAGTCGTGGTTCTCGGCGCCGGGGTCACCGGCGTCGCCGCCGCCTGGTACCTGCACAAGGCCGGGCATGAAGTCACCGTCGTCGAGCGCCAGGGCGCCGCCGGCATGGAAACGTCGTTCGCCAACGGCGGGCAGATCTCGGTCTCCCACGCCGAGCCCTGGGCCAACCCGCATGCGCCGGCCAAGGTGCTCAAGTGGCTCGCCAAGGAGGATGCGCCGCTGCTGTTCCGGCTGCGCGCCGACCCGCGGCAGTGGCTGTGGGGCCTGCAGTTCCTGCGCGAATGCCTGCCCGGCCGCACCCGGCACAACATCCGGCAGCTGGTCAACCTGGGCCTGTACAGCCGCGCGGCGCTGCGCGCGCTGCGCGAGGAGACCGGCATCGCCTACGACCAGCTCTCGCGCGGCATCCTGCACTTCTACACCAGCGACGCGGAGTACGAGGCGGCGCAGGCGCCGGCGCGCCTGATGCGCGAGTTCGGCTGTGAGCTGGAGATGGTCTCGCCCGACCAGTGCGTCGCCATCGAGCCGGCGCTCGCCGCCGCCCGCCACCTGCTCGCCGGCGGCAGCATGACGCCGTCCGACGAGTCCGGCGACGCCCACAAGTTCACCCGCGCGCTGGCGCAGCTGGCCGCCGCGCGCGGCGTGCGCTTCGCCTACGACACCGCGGTCGAGGACATCGCCGTCGCGGGCGGCCGCATCGACGGCGTGCGCGTGCGCGACGCCGCGGGCACGCGCCTGCTCTCCGGCGACGCCTACGTGCTGTGCCTGGGCGCGTTCAGCCCGCGCTTCGCGCGGCGCCTCGGGGTGCGCCTGGCGATCTACCCGGCCAAGGGATACTCGGTGACCATGCCGGTCGCCGATGCCGCGCGCGCCCATACCGTCTCGCTCACCGACGACGAGTACAAGCTGGTGTTCTCGCGCCTGGGCGATCGCCTGCGCATCGCCGGCACGGCCGAGCTGAACGGCTACAGCACCGCGCTCAATCCGGTGCGCTGCCAGGCGATCCTCCGCCGCACGGAGCAGCTCTTCCCCGGCGCCGGCGATGCCGCGCAGGCGCAGTTCTGGACCGGTCTGCGGCCGGCCACGCCGTCCAACGTGCCCTATATCGGGGCCACCCGGCTCGCCAATCTGTTCCTCAACACCGGGCACGGCACCCTCGGCTGGACCCATGCCTGCGGGTCCGGCCGCGCGATCGCCGACATCGTCAGCGGGCGCGCGCCGGAGGTCGACTTCGCCTTCTGCGGGCTGCCGCCGCGGCGCCTGCCGTCGCGTCGGCCGGCCATGGCGTAGCGCGCGCGGCGCGCCGGCCCGCCCGCCCGCCGCCCGGCTCAGCCCCCACGCGAGCCGGCGGCCGGCACGCCAAGCTCGGCCAGGACCAGCCGGGCCACCCGTGCGCTCATCGGCAGGGCGATGTGCCCGATGCCCGCGACCGCGACGTTGCGCGCGCCCGCGAGGCGCGCCGCGTCCTGCGGCGCGACGATGTTGTCGTCGTGCGAGTAGATCGACACCAGCGGACAGGGCCAGGCGCCGCCCTCGTCGCGGGCCAGCGCTGCCAGCCAGGCGCTGCCCGGCCGCATCTGCCGGCCATTGACGCCGAGCGCGCCGTACGCGAGCACGGTGCCGGCATGCGGCGTGCCGAGCGTGACCACCTGCGCCACCCGCGCGCCGCCATGCCGGCGCAGGTATGCGCGTGCCGCCAGGCCACCCATGCTGTGGCACACCAGGGCGACCCGCGCGCCGCCGTTTCGGGCCTGGATCGCCGCCAATCGCTGCTCGATGGCCTCGCAATAGCCGTCGATGTCACCATAGACCGGCTCGAGGTTGAGGGTGTGCACCGCCACCCCGGCCTGCTTCAATGCGCGCCAGAGGATGAACAGGGCGCCGGCGTTGTTTACGTAGCCGTGGATCAGCAGGACCGGCGGCACGTCGTCGCGGCGGCCGCTGACGTCACGACGCATCAGCCAGCGCTCAAGAGGAAGGAGAATCAGCATGACGCCGATCGCCGCCAGCAGTTCGCCCAGCCACAGCCGGAGTGCCGCCGCGGCGTCCAGCCGCGATTCCGGCGGCCGCGGCGACGCATGGGCGGCGGCGATCAGGAAACTGGCGGCGATGAGCACGGCGATCAGGGCGACCGCGGCCCCGATCCCGAACAGGAGGACGATCAGGACGATCACCACCGTCAGCGCGAGTGCCACCATGGCTTCCAGTGTATGCCATGCCCTGCGCGCCGTGCTCGTGGCCGCGGGCGTCGCCGTCGGCGCGGCTGGCTGCGCCTCCTACAGCGGTTCCGGCCTCGCGCCCGGCACGGCGACTGCCGCGCAGACACGCGCGCTGATGGGCGCGCCGGCAGCCGTGCATCGCGCCGCGCCCGGGGCCGCCTACGTCGAGTCCTGGGAATACCCGCGCGGGCCGCTGGGCCGGCATACCTACATGGCGCGCTTCGATGGCCGCGGCGTCCTGGTGTCCATCGACCAGGTGCTCACGGTCGAGACGGCGGCGAGGATCCGCATCGGCCAGGACACGCGCGACGACGTCCGGCGCCTGCTCGGCCGCCCGGCCATGGTCTACCCCGCGCGCGGCGGCGGCGAGTCGTGGGACTACGCCGCCTTTGCCAGCGACGGCCAGGCGCGCCGCATCCGCATCGTCGTCGAATTCGATGCGCGCGGCGTGGCCGCCGCCGCCGGCGAGAACCAGGATCCCGAGGAACAGGGCGGCACCCTCGGCGCCATCGCCCTGTAGCAGGGCCCTTCCCGCAGCGCGTATCATTCCTTCCGGAGCCTGAAATGACCCGCACCCCCTCGATCCCCGCAACCCTGCTGGCCGGCCTGCTCGTCGGCGCCTGCACCTCCTACAGCGGCTCGCACCTGACGCCCGGCGCGTCGACCCAGGCTGACGCCCTCGCGACGATGGGCGAGCCGGCGGCGCGCCATGCCGCGCCGGCCGGGGCGCCGTACACCGAGTCCTGGGAGTACCCGCGCGGGCCGCTGGGGCGCCACACCTACATGGCACGCTTCGACCGGCAGGGCCGGCTCGTCGCGATCGACCAGGTCCTGACCGTGGCCACCGTTGCGCGCATCCGCGTCGGCGTCGACAACCGCGACGACGTGCGCCGCCTGCTCGGCCGGCCGGCGATGACATCGCCCTTGCGCGACGGCGGCGAAGCCTGGGACTACGCCGCCCTCGCGACCGATGGCCACATGCGCAAGATCCGCCTGGTGGTCAATTTCGACGGGCGCGGCATCGCCACCGCGGCGGGCGAGAGCTACGACTTCGAGGAGTGGAGCCCGAACGCCGACGGCAACGTCAATTGAACGGGACCTTCGCCGGTTGACAGCAGACGACAAGGCGAGCGCATCGGCGCGGCTCGCCGAGCATCTGGCGCGCGCCAGCCGCGCCCGCCGCGCGGCCTACGCCACCGCGGCGTCGAAGGCCGCGCACCTGGCGCTCAAGGCGTGGCAGGCCGAACGCCTGGCGCGGACCCACGCCGACCTGCTGGCCAATCCGCGCTACCGCGAGGCGGCGCAGTTCTTCCTGACCGACCTGTACGGCGCGCGCGACTATTCGCAGCGCGACGCCGATGTCGCACGCGTGGCCGGCAAGCTGACCGCGATGCTGCCGGCCGCGGCCGTCGCCACCATCGCCGATGCGCTCGAACTCGACGCGCTGTCCGAGGAGCTCGACGGCGCGATGGTCGCGGCCCTCGGCGGCAGCGCCGTCATCGACGAGGCGGGCTACGCGCGCGCGTATCGCCTGTGCGGCAAGCGCGATGCGCGCGCGCGGCAGATCCGGCTCATGCGCGAGATCGGCGACGCGCTCGACCACCTGACCCGCCTGCCGCTGCTCGAGGGCACCCTGCGGCTCATGCGCGGCCCTGCCCGTCTGGCCGGCCTGCAGGAGCTGCAGGGATTCCTGGAGCGCGGCTTCGGCGCGTTCAAGCGCATGCGCGGCGCCGGCGAATTCCTGACCATCCTCGAGACGCGCGAGACGCAGCTGATGGCGCGCTGGTTCGAGGCGCCGCAGGCAGACGCGGCGAGCGCCTCCGACAAGGCATAATCAGCGCCCCGTGATCGCGCGCCTGCCCCGCCATGTCCGGCGCGCCGCAGCGCTCCCAGCACTCCACCGGAACATGCCCCCATGAACCCTGCCCTCTTCCGAATCGCCCTGGCGGTTTTCGCGGCCGCGCTGCTCGTCGGCAACACCGCCGCGCAGGACTGGCCCGCGCGCCAGATCCGCCTGATCGTGCCGTTCACGCCGGGCACCGGCCAGGACATCATCGCCCGCACCCTCGGGCCGAAACTCACCGAGCGCTTCGGGCAGTCGGTGGTGATCGAGAACCGGGCGGGCGCGTCGGGCAACATCGGCACCGAGGCGGTCGCCAAGTCCCCCCCCGACGGCTACACCCTGCTGCTCACCGCCAGTCCGCTGGTGTTCAACCCGCTCATCTACCAGGGTCTGTCCTGGGACCCCTATCGCGATCTCGCGCCGGTGGCCAACCTGACCGACGGCTACCTCGCCCTGGTGGTCAACAACAACGTCCCGGCCACCAATGTCAAGGAGTTCGTCGCCCTCCTGAAGGCGCGCCCGGGCAGGCTGTCCTATGCGTCGCCCGGCGTCGGCACGCCGCAGCACCTCACCGGCGAGTTGTTCAAGGTCGCCACCGGCACCTTCATGCTGCACGTGCCTTATCGCGGCTCGGCCGGCGCGGTCACCGACGTCATCGGCGGTGCCGTCGAGGCGATGTTCATGCCGGTGCACACCGTCCTGCCGCAAGCGCGCCAGGGGCGCCTCAAGGTGCTGGGCGTGGCCTTCGACAAGCGCGTCGCCGTGGCGCCGGAAGTGCCGACCATCCACGAGGCCGGCGGACCGCGCGACGTCAACGCCAGCGTCTGGTATGCGATGTTCGCGCCGGCGAAGACGCCGCCCGAGATCGTCAACCGGCTCTCGGGCGCGCTGCGCGACATCCTGCGCATGGCCGACGTCGCCGACACGCTCAACAAGCAGGGCCTGACCGTGAACTACCTCAATCCCCAGGAGCTCACCGCGATGATGCGCGGCGAGACCGCGCGCTGGGCGAAGATCGTCAAGGAAAAGGGCCTCAAGGGCGAGTAGGCTGCCGCAGCCGCATTGCGACCGGGCGCCCCATGGCGGCAGGCACCCCGACCGACCCGGCGGCATCGCTCCGGGACCGCGTCGTCGTCATCACCGGCGGCGGACGCGGCCTCGGCCTGGCGATGGCCCGCGCGCTCGCCCGGGCCGGATGCAGGGTGGCGATCAGCGGCGCGCGCGACGGCGCGGACCTCGCCGCGGCCGCGGCCGAACTGGGCGGCATCGCCGGTGCCGGGCGGGTCCTCGCCAGGCGCGCCGACGTCGCCTCCTGGGAGGATTGCCAGGCGCTTGCCGGCGCGGTCCTCGAGCGCTTCGGACGCATCGACGCGCTCGTCAACAACGCCGGGCGCGGCATGCTCGAGATCAGCCCCCGCTTCAACACCGAGCCCGCCCTGTTCTGGACCGCCGATCCGCAGGGCGTGCGCAACATCGTCGACGCCAACGTGCTCGGGCCGTTCCTGATGGCACGCGCCTGCACGCCGCACATGGTGGCGCAGGGATTCGGTCGCATCGTCAACATCTCGACCAGCCTGCCGACGATGGTGCGCAAGGGGTACTCGCCGTACGGCCCGTCGAAGGCCGCGCTCGAGGCGATGACCGCGGTGTGGGCACGCGATCTCGACGGCACCGGGGTCACGGTCAATGCCCTGTTGCCGGGCGGTGCCACCGACACGCGGCTGCTGCCGGGCAGCGGGCCCGGGCGTCGCGGCGCCGACGGGCAGCTGCTCGCGCCGGAACTGATGGCCGCGCCGATCGTGTGGCTGGTCTCCGATGCGTCCGCCGCCAGCAACGGCGCGCGCTACATCGCGCGCGACTGGGACCCGGCCCTTCCCGCCGACCAGGCCGCCGCGCGCGCACGCGGCCCCGCGCACGCCGTCCCGGCCATCCTCTGACGCGCCGCGCGCCTCAGGTCCGGTCGCCGTCGCGGTCGCGGCTCAGCGCCACGAACCAGGCGAGCGCGGCGACCTGCGCCGCCAGGAGCCCGGCGAAGGTCGCCTGGAACGCCGCCGCGCGGGTCCAGCCGGCGTCGGCGAACGCCTGGATCGCCACGCCCATGCCCGACTGGATGGCGAATCCGCCGAGGAACATCACCATGTTGTACGAGGTGACCACGCGACCGGCGATCGACACCGGGAACGCCCGGGTCAGGGCCGGATAGGCGAGCATGCCTGCCCCCAGGGTCACGCCGTAGGCGACCCAGGGCAGCGACGACCCCGGAAACGCGTTGGCGATGACCAGGCCCAGCGACGCGACCGCCGCCGCCAGCGATCCGACATACCAGCGCCGCGGCGCGTGCGGCGCGTTCTGCATCGCCGCGCCGGCGGCGCCGATCAGGAGGTTGCCCAGGAGCAGCGAGAAGCCGTAGTTGAACAGCACGCCCGCGGCCGACTCGCGCGAATGCCCGGCGACCTCGATCAGCCAGGGCCCGGCCCACAGCGACTGGATCGCGGAAAAGCCGCCGCTGGAGAAGAACGCGAGGGGCGCATACGAGAGGAAGATGCGCGAGCGCAGGATGCGCGCGTAGCCGCCGTCAGCGGCGGCGCCGGCGCCCCGCGGCGTGGCGCCGGGACCCGGCGCCGCCAGCAGCAGCGCCGCCGAGGTGACCAGGCAGGCCGCCGCCAGCACCCAGAACAGGCCGCGCCAGGACATCGCGCGCATCGCCCACTCTGCCGGGCTCGCCGAGACCATCGCGGCGAGGCCGCCGACGGCCGTGATCGCCCCGGTGAGCGCCTCGCGGTGGCGCGGCTCGTACCAGATCACGAAGGCCTTGAACGAGGTCATCAGCGCGCCGGCGACGCCGAGGCCGATCAGCGCGCGACCGAGCATCAGCGTGTAGAAGCCGGTACCGGCGGCGAACACCGCGCTGCCCGCGGCGGCGACGCCGAACAGGACGCCGTTGACCCGCGCCGGGCCATAGCGGTCCATCGCGATGCCGATCGGCGCCTGGACCACGAAGAACGCCAGGAAGTACACGCTTGCCAGGAAGCCCAGTTCGCGCGCATTGAGCGACAGCTCCCGCATCAGGTCCGGCGCGATGATCGAACCCAGCGAGCGGAACGCGTACGAGAGAAAGTAGCCGGCCGCGAACAGCAGGAAGATGCGCACGATCGGCAGGCCGCGCATCGGGCTCACTCGGCCTTGAACGAGGTCAGGAACAGGTCGATGTCCGCGGCGGCGAGACCGTCCGGGCTGCCCAGCGAAACCAGCTGGATGTAACGTCTGTCGCGGGACAGCAGCCGCGCCCGCAGCAGGACGGGGCGCGCCGACGCGCCGCTGCCCTGCGTGCCGGACGCCTCGAACTCGCGCGCGCTGAAGCCGGCGACGTCGACGCGCCGCTCGTTGCGCGCGGCACCGCCGAGATTGGCGGCGAGCGCGTCGCGCATCGCATCGAGGAGCGCCGGCGTCACCGCGGCCGGGAAATCGGCATAGCCGGCGCCCAGCACGTGCTCGCCGGCGCGCGCCGAGTACATGCGCATGACCACCTCGCCGGCCGGGGTCGGCAGGCGCCGTTCCGCCTGCGCCGGCTTCTTCGGGAACATGACGCTGAAGCCGCCGTCGGCAACCCGAACCTCGCGCCAGTCGAGCTCCGGCGCGCAGGCACAGACGAGGGCGGCGACGATGAGCGAAAACAGTTGACGCCCGATGCGCATCTTGTGGATTATGCGCGAAAGGCCCCGGCCGCCGCCGGCGCCGGCACGCGGAGAAGCCCATGCAGCACCTGAGCGGACTGGATTCGGCGTTCCTGTACCTGGAAACGCCGGAGACCCCCATGCACGTGGGCGGGCTGAACCTGTACGAGCTGCCGGCCGGCTACGACGGCGACTTCTACGAGGACGTCAAGGCGCACGTGGCATCGCGCATGCACCTGGCGCCGGTGTTCACGCGCAAGCTGGCGGCGATGCCGTTCGAGCTCGCGAGCCCGGTCTGGATCGAGGACGACGACATCGACCTCGACTATCACGTGCGGCGCATCGTCCTGCCGCGCCCCGGCACCATGGCGCAGCTGGAGACCTACGTCGGCCGCCTGCACTCGTCGCTGATGGACCGCTCGCGGCCGCTTTGGGAGTTCTCGGTCATCGAAGGCCTGCAGGACGGCCGCGTCGCGTTCTATTCGAAGCTGCACCACGCGGCCATCGACGGCCAGGCGGGCGTGGCGCTGGCCAACGCGATCCTCGACATCGGTCCGGTGCCGCGCACGGTCAAGGCGGCCGCGCGCCGCCGGACCGGCAAGTACCAGCTCGGCGTGGCCGAGCTGATCGGCGCCGCCCTGTCGAACCAGATCCTGCAGTACGGCAAGCTGCTGCGCCTGGTCCCGCCCGCGGCCAAGGCGCTCGGTGGCCTGGCCGCGCGCGCGCTCGCCGACCGGCGCCAGGCGAAGAAGGAAGACGCCCGGCCCGCCGCGCGCAACTGGCAGTTCGGGCCGCGCACGCCGCTCAACACGGCGATCACCAACCAGCGCTCCTACGCGACCTGCTCGGTGCCGCTCGCGACCGTGCGCGCGATCGGCAAGCAAAGCGGCGCCTCGGTCAACGACGTCGTGCTCGCGCTGTGCGCCGGCGCGTTGCGGCGCTTCCTGCGCGACCGGGGCAGCGTGCCGGCCAAGCCGCTGATCGCCGCGGTCCCGGTATCGCTGCGCGCCGAGGGCGATACCGCGTCGAACAACCAGGCGTCGATGACCCTGGTCAACCTGCACACCGACCTCGCCGACGCCAGGGCGCGCCTGGCGGCGATCCAGGCATCGACCGCCGCCATGAAGGCGCAGCTCGCCTCCACGAAGAGCGTGCTGCCGACCGACTTTCCCACCCTGGGCGCGCCCTGGCTGATCTCGGGCGTCGCCTCGCTGTACGGGCGCTCGAAGCTGGCCGACCGCATTCCGCCGATCGCCAACGTGGTGATCTCCAACGTGCCCGGGCCGCAGTTTCCGCTCTACCTGGCCGGCGCCCGCATGACGACCTACTTCCCGGTCTCGATCGTGGTGCACGGCATCGCCCTCAACATCACGGTGCAGAGCTACAACGGCTCGCTCGATTTCGGCTTCACCGCCTGCCGGCGCGCGCTGCCGGACGTGCGCGACCTCGCGGCGGACTGCGCGGCGGCGCTCGCCGAACTGGCCGCAGCCGCGCCGACCGGCACGCGCGCCGCGGCGCCCGCATCCGCGCCGGCGCCGGCGCCGACGCGTCGACGCGGCGCGCCGGCCGGGCCGGCGCCGCGCAAGAGCCCGCGGCGCGCGGCGGCCGCACCCGCGCCGCGCACCACCGCGCGACGCCGGACCGCCGCCTGATTCCGATCCCACCCGCTCGAAACGGACCCCGCGTGCAAGTCAACGCCAACGGCATCACCCTCGAAGTCGAAACCCACGGCGCCGCCGGCGCCACGCCGATCCTGATGATCATGGGCCTGGGCCAGCAGCTCACGGCCT
>JAEUOS010000182.1 GCA_016790695.1 Burkholderiales bacterium | reverse complement strand
CGGCACCGCGGCGCCACCGCCGGCCGCCGCGGCGGCCGCCTGCGCGCGCCGCTGCGCCAGCGCGGCGGGCAGCACCGACGGGCGCGGCTGCGCGGTCACCGGCGCCGCCGTCCCGGCGCCCTCGGGCGCCGCGCCCGCCGCCGCCTGCACCAGGGTCTCGTCGACCCACTCGCAGATGCGCTGCCATTCGACCAGGTAGCCGTCGATCGCGCGATTGCGCGGAAAGTCGAACAGCGACAGGCCCTGCTCCAGGCAGCGCGCGTACACCTGCGCCTCCTTGATCGTGCCGAGATGGTCGAGCCCCTCGCCGGTGGCCCACGCGTCGACCAGCTGCGCATTGCGCGTGCGTCCGTCGATGCGCATGCCGACGCTCGCGAGCCGGCACTTGCCCAGCTGCACGCGCGGAAAGCCGCGCAATTCCTTCAGGCACTCGGAGGCGGCGCGGCGGTCGAACAGCGAGGCGGTCGACGGCACCAGGATCGCGTCCGCGTACATCGCCACCTTCATCAGCCCGATCCCGGTGAATCCGCCCGGCGTGTCGAGCACCACGTGCTTGACCCCCGCCGGCGGGCGCGCGAAGTTGCGGTCGTCGATGGTCCAGCCGTGCACGAACGGCCGCGATTCCGGTCGCAGGCCCAGCCACAGCCGCGAGGACTGCTGGCGGTCGACGTCGCCGAGCATCACCTCGAGGCCGCGCTCGGCGAGGTAGGCGGCGATGTGGGTGGCCAGCGTCGACTTGCCGGAGCCGCCCTTGCGGTTGACCACTGCGATGACAGCCATGGGCACCCTGTCGGTAGGCTGGGATGGCGTCCGGCACGGCACCGCCGGACTGGCGTCCCGGCCCGGTCGGACCGGATCGCCCAGAAGATCAGGCCTTACCTTAACAAAAAACGTCAACCCATTGGAAATGCAGGGTTTTGATCGTTGCGAAAATGCGACACTTCGGTGTTCCCGGCGGCCGCGCGCGCTGCGGGCACGGGCCCGCCCCGCCGCCCGCGCCGGCGTGCCGCCGGTCGTCGCGCGACGCTGCGCCGGCGCTACTCGGGAGTGAGCCTGGAATCCCGCACCAGCCGCACCCAGAACTTCGCATCCTCGGCGACGAAGGCGCTGAATTCCTCCGGCGACTTCGACCCGACGGTCTCGGTGCCTTCGCGCGCCAGCGCCTGGCGCACCTCGGGCAGCTGCAACACGCCCTGCGCGGCCTCGTGCACGCGGCGCATCGCCGCCGCCGGTGCGCCGGCGGGCATGAAGAAGCCGTACCAGAACGAGATCTCGTAGTCCGGCAGGCCGGCCTCGCGCATGCCCGGGATCTGCGGCAGCAGCGGTGAACGCTCGCGGCTGGTGATCGCGAGCGCGCGCAGGCGCTTGCCTTCGACCAGCGGCAGCACCGACGGCGGCGTGCCGAAGGTGACCTGGGTGTCGCCGGCGACCACCGACTGCACCGCCGGGCTGCCGCCCTTGAACGGCACATGCACCATGTCGACCTGCGCGATGCGGTTGAACAGCACCGCGGAGAGGTGCGGCGCCGAGCCCTGCCCCGAGGTCGCGTAGTTGAGCCTGCCCGGCGCCTTCTTCGCCGCCGCGATCAGCTCGGCGATGGTGTGGACGCCCAGGGCCGGATTGACCGCCACCACCAGCGGCGAGGACGACAGCTTGGTGATCGGCGCCAGGTCGCGCGCGCTGTAGCCCAGCTTGGGGTTGACCGCGGGATTGACCGAGATCGACGACGGGCTGGCGATGAGCAGGGTGTAGCCGTCGGGCGCGGCCTTGGCGACGTGCTCGGCGGCGATCGACGAGCCCGCGCCGGCGCGGTTCTCGACCACGACGGGCTGGCCGAGCGCGCGCGCCAGCGGCTCGGACAGCGCGCGCGCGACATAGTCGGCGGCGCCCCCCGGGGCGAAGCCCACGACGAGGCGCACCGGTCGCGCCGGCCAGGTCTGCGCGAGCGCGCCGGTCGCGCCGAGCGCGAGCAGGCAGGCCGAAAGGATGACGATCCTGCGGTTCATGGCGTTTCCCTTGCGGTCGGTCGAATCGGGGCGCGAATCACGGCAGGCCGTCCTCGACCAGCTTGACCAGCGCGAACAGCGCGCGGTTGACCGGGGTCGGGACGCCGCGCGCGGCGCCGCACGCGGCGACGTAGCCGTTGAGGTGGTCGATCTCGGTGCGCTTGCCGCGCGCGATGTCCTGCGCGGTCGACGAGGTCGCCTCGGGCATCGACTGCGACAGCGCCAGCGCGGTCTCGACCCAGTCGCCGGGCGGCATCACGACGCCCTCCGCGGCCGCCACCGCGAGCACTTCGCGCACGACCGCGGCCATCAGCTCGCGCGATTCGGGAAGCGCGGTCAGGCGCTTGTACTGCGCGCGCCCCAGCGCGGAGATCGCGTTGTAGGTGCAGTTGATGAGGAGCTTGCCCCACAGCTCGCCCTCGACGTTGGCCGAGACGCGGCAGGGAATGCCGGCCGCGTCGAGGGTCGCGGCGAGCGACGCGAGGCGCGCGGATCCGGCCGCATGCGCCGCGCCGCGCAGCGCGCCGATCACGAGGTCGCCGCGGCCGGTGTGGCGCACATGGCCGGGACCCGCCATGTGGCAGGCGACGTAGACCACCGCCGGCACCACCGGCACCGCCACCCGGGCGGCGATGCGCGGCGGATTGTCGACGCCGTTCTGCAACGCGAGGACCAGCGCGTCGCCGGCCAGGTGCGGCGCCAGCGCCGCCGCCGCCGCGTCGGTGTCGGTGGACTTGACGCAGAACAGCACCAGCTGCGCGCCGGCCGCCGCCGCGATCTGCGTCTCGGCGGCGACCGCGACGCGTTCGGTGCGGCCGCGTGCCTCGAAGACGAGGCCGCCCTGGCGGATCGCCTCGACATGCGCGGGCCGGCCGATCAGCGTGACCGCGGCGCCGGCGCGCGCGAGCATGCCGCCGTAATAACAGCCGACGGCACCGGCCCCGACCACGGCCACGACGGGCTGCGCGCTGTTCATCGTCGATGCACCCATGCAGGCAAAGCGCTAATGGTAGCGAGATTCGCCGCGCGGGCCGCGGCCGCGCGGCGGCCCTAGAATCGCCCGTACCGGCCACCACCGCGCGCGCATGCCCCATGAGCCTCCGTTCATCGCACCACGACAGCGGCGCGGTCGCCGAGACCGCGGCCCACCACATCGTCGCCGGGGTGCCGCGCCTGCCCATGACGGCCACGGCCGGCGCCGGCCGCGCCCTGTTCGCGGGCCGCCGCTTCGACTGCGCCGAGATCGTCTGCCTGCTCGACGACGAGGACCGGCTGCAGGGCGTGGTCCCGGTCACCGAACTGATCGGCCTGCCGGACCAGACCCCGCTCGCCACGGTCATGCACGGCCGCTGGCCGCGCGTGCACCCCGACGTCGACCAGGAGCGCGTCGCCTCCCTCGCGCTGCACCACGCGATGAGCGCGATCGCGGTCGTCGACCGCAGCGGCCGCCTGCTCGGCGTGGTGCCCGGCGCGGCGCTGATGCGCATCCTGCGCCGCGAGCACGTCGAGGACCTGCACCGCTTCGCGGGCATCGGCCGCGAGACGCTGCGCGCGCGCGAGGCGATCGAGGAGCCGCCGCTGCGGCGCGCGCGCGACCGCCTGCCCTGGCTGATCGTCGGCCTGGCCGGCAGCATGCTCGCCACCTGGGTGATGAGCCGCTTCGAGGCGGCGCTCGCCCACACGGTCGCGCTCGCGTTCTTCGTGCCCGGCATCGTCTACCTCGCCGATGCGATCGGGACCCAGACCGAGGCGATCGCCGTGCGCGGGCTGTCGCTGTCCCATGCGGGCGTCGGGCAGCTGATCGGCGGCGAACTGCGCACCGGCCTGATCATCGGCCTGACGCTGGGCGCGATCACGCTGCCGGCCGTGTGGCTGGTGTTCGGCGACTGGCGCCTCGCCGCCGCGGTCGCCGGGTCGCTGGTGTGCGCCGGCGGCATCGCCACCACGATCGGGCTCGCCCTGCCCTGGCTGCTCGGGCGCATCGGCGCCGATCCGGCCTACGGCAGCGGGCCGCTCGCGACCATCATCCAGGACGTGCTGTCGATCCTGATCTATTTCGCGACCGTCAGCCTGGTGCTCGGCTGAGCCGGGCCGCGGCGCCGCGGCCCGGCGGCCGCGCCTCTGCGACAATGAGGCGATGCGCACATGCGCGCGGGGGAAGCACGATGGCCGAAGCCGATGGTGCACCGGAACAGGCGGCAGGGCAGGAACCGGCGCCGCTGACCTTCTATTTCGCCTCGGGCTCGCCGTTCTCGTGGAAGGTGTGGCTGGCCCTGGAGCACAAGGAGCTGCCCTACGTGCCCTGGCAGATGTCGCTCGATGCGGGCGACCTGCGCGCGCCCGCATACGCCGCGATCAATCCGCACCGGCAGGTGCCGGTGATCGTCGACGACGGCTTCACCCTCTATGAATCGGCGGCCATCGTCGAGTACCTCGAAGACCGCTACCCGCGGCGCGGCGAGCCGCTGTGGCCGGCCGCGCCGCGCGAGCGCGCGCTCGCGCGCCGCCTCGCCGCCGAGGCCGACAACTCCGTCTTTCCGCCGGTCGACCTGCTGATGCGCGCGCATCTCGGCGGCGCCGGCCCGGACGCCGACGCCGACCGGCAGGCGCGCGCGACGCTCGCGGCGGCGCTCGACATCGTGGCGCGCGGCGTCATCGGCCCGTTCGCGGCCGGCGCGCTGCCGTCGGCGGCCGACTTCGCCCTCTACCCGATGCTCGCGCTGCTGCTGCGCATCGACGCGCGCGCGCCGCAGGCCGCGCTCGCCGCGCTCGTGCCCGAGCGCCTGCGCACCTGGATGAACATCGTCGCGGCGCTGCCGTACTACGAGCGCACCTACCCGCCGCACTGGCGCGCCTAGCCGCGACGCCGCGCTCAGCGATCGATCGGCTCGATCAGCGCGGCGTCGTTGTTCCGCGGCGCGTTCACGCGCGTGGCGACGCGGTGCGCGATCATCAGCTCGTCGGCGTAGGGCGCGAGGCAGGCGAGCGCGTCCGCGGCGCCGCCGGCCAGCCACGCCGCATGGTCGGCGCGCGCGAGGATCGCCGGCATGCGCGCGCGGCCGTTGTGGATCTCGGCCATGACCCGGTTGGCCGGCAGGGTGATCAGGGTGCACGACATCACGGTGCTGCCGTCGGCGGCGGTGGACGCGTCCCACAGCCCCGCCATGCCGAAGATCGGCTGGTCGCCGATGCGGATGTAGTACGGCTGCTTGACGACGCGTCCGGCCTGCTCGCTCTGGTGCCACTCGTAGAACCCGTATGCGGGGACGATGCAGCGCTGCGCGCGCCGCCACGGCCCGCGGTAGGTCGGCGCCTCGGCCATGCGCTCGATGGTCGCGTTGATCGTGCCGTACTTGGGCGGCACCCCCTTGGCCCAGAACGGCACCAGACCCCAGCGCAGCGCCACCAGCTCGGGTTCGCCGTCCGCCCCGCGCCGCACCGCCGGCACCTGCTGGGTCGGCGCGACGTTGTAGTTGACGCGGTCGAACGGGTTGGGCGCGTGGCGCAGGTTCCACTCGCGCTCGATGTCGGCCGCCTGCGGGGAGACGTATCGTCCGCACATGCGCGCAGTGTGCCATGCCCGACGGCTGCCGGCGCCGCCTGCTAATCTCGCGCATCGCCAGCCTGCCGCCACGCGTTCCCGCCATGCTCCCCTCGCTCTCCCTGATCGGCGCGCCCACCGACACCGGCGCCGGCAGCCGCGGCGCCTCGATGGGCCCGGAGGCGCTGCGGGTGGCCGGCATCGCCGAGGCGCTCGCCGCCCGCGTCGGCGCCGTGCACGACCGCGGCAACCTGGCCGGCCCCGCCAATCCCTGGCGCGCGCCCGTCGACGGCTACCGCCACCTGGACGAGGTGTCCGCGTGGGCGCGCGCGGCCTTCGATGCGGTCGCCGCCGAGCTCGCGGCCGGCCACCTGCCGGTCCTGATGGGGGGCGACCACGCGCTCGCCATCGGCTCGGTCGCCGCCGCCGCGCGCCACTGCCGCGCGCACGGCCGCGCGCTGCGCGTGCTGTGGCTCGATGCCCACGCCGACTGCAACACCCGCCGCATCACGCCCAGCGGCAACCTGCACGGCATGCCGGTGGCGTGCCTGACCGGGCACGGGCCGCCTCCGCTCGTCGGGCTCGCGGGTGTGGTGCCGGCCGTGGCGCCGCAGGCGTTCCGGCTCGTCGGCATCCGCAGCGTCGACGAGGGCGAGAAGCGCTTCGTGCACGAACTCGGACTCGAGGTCTTCGACATGCGCTTCATCGACGAGCACGGGATGCGCGAGGCGATGCGCCAGGCGCTGGCCGGGATCGGCGCCGACACCCACCTGCATGTGAGCCTGGACGTGGACTTCCTCGACCCCGACATCGCCCCCGGGGTCGCGACCCGCGTGCGCGGCGGCCCGACCTACCGCGAAGCGCAGCTGTGCATGGAACTGATCGCCGACACCGGCGCCCTCGGCTCGCTCGACATCATGGAACTCAACCCGGCCTGGGACGCGCACAACCGCACGGCGGCGCTCGCGGTCGACCTGGCCGAGAGCCTGTTCGGCAAGTCGACGCTGATGCGCGCCTGACCCGCGTCCGCGGCGCTCAGAAGAACTCGGCCAGCAGGAACGCCTCGAGCTCGGCGCTGTCCGCCTCGCGCGCCGACAGGTTGACGTGGCGCCTCAGGCGCCGCGACTCCCACAGGAAATCGCCCTTCTCGTGCTCGCGCACGATGCCGATCATGCGCCGCACGACGGCCAGGCGGATGTCGGGATGGGTGCCGCGCCGGACTTCGACCAGTTGCGTGTTGTTGCGGCCCATGTCCTTGTTCCAGCCGAAGAACAGGAATTCCGCATCGTCGGGACCGACGCGCCGCAACTGGAACACGCCGCCGCCGCGCCGCGTGTTCTCGCCCGGCGCCGGGGCCTTGAGGGTGCCGAGATTGACCGCGACATCGCGCTCGCTGCGCGCGCGCGACTCGCTCTCGGCACTGGCCTCGCGCGCGGCCGCCGGCGCCGCTTCGGCCGGCGCGCGGCGCCGCTGGTTCGCCGCCACCATGGCCGAGAAGTCGCCGGGCTCGGCGGCACGCGGCGGCGCGGGCACCGGCGGCACGGCGGGCGCGGCCGCCACGGGCGGCGGCCGCTCGGTCGGTGCCGGTGCGCTCAGACGCGGCGGAACGGCCGGCGAAGGAGGCGGCGGTGGCGGTGGTGGCGGTGCCGGCGGGCGCGGCGCCTGCGGCGGCGGCGCCGCGCGCGCAGGCGGGGCCGGCGCTGCCGGCGGCGGCACGGCGCGCGCCGCTGCACCCGGCGGTGCCTCCGCCGGCGGCAGCGCCAGCCGCGCCTGCAGCCGGCCCTGCCGGGTCCCCTTGTCCGGACCGTCGGCCGACGGCGGCAGCGGCAGCACGCGCCACGACACCAGCACGAGCCCATGCAGGATCACCGACAGGACCGCGGCGATGGCCCAGGCCGGGACGCGCGCCGCGTCGCCGCGGTCGAGGAATGCCATGGCGCGATGTCGAAGGAACCCGCTGGGTCCCGTGGGCAAAACCGCTATTGTCGATCATCCGGGCGGCGCGGCGTCCGGCTAGACTTGGCGCTGCTGCCGCCGCCGGCCGCCCCCGGGGCGGCGGCGCGCCCCGCCCCACCCGCCGCCATGTCCCGCATCACCTGCCTCCGCCCGCCGTCGCCCCGCATCGCCACCGGTCTCGCGGCCTGCCTGGCCGCCGCCCTCCTGGGCGCCTGCAGCGAGCCGGCGCGCCATCCCGCACTCGAGCGCGCCGCCCTGCCCGCACTGCACGGGGCGCACCGCTTCGCCGCGCCGGGCCAGCTGCCGGGCAGCTACACCGTGTCGCCGGACGGCAACCGGATCGCCTGGACCGGCACCTTCCTCATGCGCCGCACGCTGTTCGTGCGCGACCTGCGGACCGACACCACGCGCCGCTACCGCGCCCGCGGCAGCGTGCAGTGGACCGCCGACAGCCGGCGCCTGGTCTACGTCGCGGACACCTCGGGCACCGAGAACGCGCGCGTGTTCGCGATCGACACCGAATCCGATGCCGAGGCGCTCGACCTGACGCCCTATCCCGGCGTGCGTGCCGGCCTGCACCTGCTGCCGGAGAACGACCCGCGTCATGCGCTGATCACCCACAACCGGCGCAACCCCGCGCTGTTCGACCTGTACCGTGTCGACCTCGAGACCGGCGCCGAAACCCTGGTGGCCGCCAATCCCGGCAACGCGGTCGCGCCGCTGACCCAGCCCGACGGCGCGCTGCGCGGCTGGCAGCTCTCGCGCGAGGCCCAGCGAGCGCCCGCGGAGCGCGAACGCGCGCAGGCCGCGCGCGCCGCCGAGGTGCGCGCGCGCGAGGAGCCGTCGGTGCGGGTGCTGGGCCCGTCGTCCGCGCCGCGCGTGGTGTGGGCGCTGTCGGGACGCGGCCGCGACCGCACCGCCCTGGTCACGCTGCACGCGGGTCCGGGCTGGGAGCGCGTGGTCGCCGAGGACGCGCACGCCGACATCACGCAGGCGGTGATCAGCCGCGTCACGCGCGAGCCGCTGCTGATCGCGGCGCATCCGGGCTATCCGCGCGTCGACCTGCCCGATCCCGGCCTGCGCGCCGCGCTGGCGCCGGTGCGCGCGGGCTTCGCCGGCGCGCCGCACGGCATCGAGCTGCTGGCGAGCGACCGCGCGGAGCGGCGCATGGTCGTGCTCGCCTACACCAGCACCCAGCACGAGACCTGGCTGATCGACCGCGGCGCGGCGTCGGCGCAGCGCCTCGCGCGCGGCGTGCCCGACGACCTGGCGTCGTCGCTCGCGCCGATGCGCGCGCACCGGATCCCCGCGCGCGACGGCCTGTCCCTGCCGGCCTACCTCACGCTGCCGCCGGGCGTCGCCGCGCGCGGCCTGCCGATGGTGCTGATGGTCCACGGCGGGCCCTGGGCGCGCAGCGTCTGGGCCGATCCGCTGCGCGCCGACGAGTCGGCGCGCGTGCAGTTCCTGGTCAATCGCGGCTATGCCGTGCTGCAGGTCGACTTTCGCGGGTCGACCGGCTACGGCCGCGCATTCCAGCTGGCGGCCGTCGGCGAGTTCGGCCGGCGCATGCAGGACGACCTCGCCGATGCCGCGCGCTGGGCCGTGCGCGAGGGCGTCGCCGATCCGCGACGCATCGCGGTGATGGGCCACAGCTACGGCGGCTTCGCCGCGCTCAACGCGCTGCGGCTCGACCCCGACCTGTTCGCGTGCGCGGTGTCGCTGGCCGGCCCGACCGACCTCGCGAGCCTGATCGAATCGTTCCCGCCGTACTGGACCGTCGACCTGTCGAACTGGCACGACTATGTCGGCAATCCGCGCGTGGCGGCCGATCGCGCCGACATGACCGCGCGCTCGCCGCTCACCCACGCGGCCGCGATCCGCGCGCCGGTGCTCCTGATCCACGGCGAGCGCGACGTGCGCGTGCGCATCGACCAGTCCGAGCGCATGGCCGCGGCGCTGCAGCGCGGCGGCACGCCGGTGCGCCTGGTGCGCATCGCCGGCATGGGGCACAACCCGAGCTGGTGGGCGCACCACTATCGCGTGCTGCGCGAGACCGAAGGCTTCCTCGCCGGCTGCCTCGGCGGCCGCGCGGCCCGCGTGCACTGGGCCGATCCGCTGGTGTGGGCCTGGACGCGGCTGTCGGGCTGATCGGCGGGAACGGGGGCCGCCGCCTTGCGCCGCGGGGCGCGCTGGCGGAAGAAAGTGGGAGTCGAACCCACCAGGAACGTCTGACGCCCCTCACCGGGTTTGAAGTCCGGGCGCTCCACCGGGAGCGATTTCCTTCCACGCGGCGCGAGTTTACCTGCGCGCGGCGAAAACGTCGCTGCCCACGCACGCGGGGGATCGCGGTAGCATGCCGGTCCATCGCACCAGGAGTCTCCCATGGATTACAACCGCATCGACGGCACCGGCTTTCCGCTCGCCTTCAAGGTCGCCGCCGGCACCCGCGCAGCGACCGTCGCCGGCATCACGCCCGCCCGCGACGTCTTCCGCGTCGAAGCGCGCACCATGGGCGGCCATCAGAAGGAAGTCGTGGTCGCAGAAGGCGAGGGCGGCGATGTCTGGCGGCTGACCAGCGACGAAGGCATCCTGCTCCAGGGCAGCGACCTGGCGCCGTTCCCGCTGGCCTGGTTCAACGCCGGGCTGCATGCGGACTTCGTCAATCGTGCGCTCGCCCTGGCCCGTGCACGCGGCGTGCCGTTGACGATCGACGGCGTACGCGTCGCCAACCAGTACTACTTCCAGGGCTCGTTCCTGCGCGGCACCGGCGAAGGCAGCGCCGAGGCGGTCAGCGTGCAGGTTGCGGCCCGTTCGCGCGCGCCGCACGCGACGGTGCGGACGCTCCTCGAGGCCGCGCTCGCCGCCTCGCCCGCGCATGCCTGCCTGGCGCTGCCGCAGCGCAATACGTTTGCCCTGTACGTCAACGGCCGCCGCGTGCCGGTCACGCGGGTCGCCGCCTCGACCGCCGCCGACCAAATCGACCCGTTCAAGGCGCATGGCAGTGCTCCCGCGCCCCTCGCCGGCGCCACGGCACCGCAGCCCCTGGTGGTTGCCGTTCCGCAAGCCGTCGCAACGACCCCGCCGGCGCCGCTGCCCGCGGAGGGCCGGGTGCCGATCACCATCCCCGGTGCCGCCACCCTGACCGATCCGGCAGGCATCGTTGCCACCACCGTCACGCCACGGGTCGGCAACGGATTTTGCATCACCTGCGACGAACGGCCCGGCGCGGCCACCGCGCCCTCCGGCTTGGCCGCAGTCGCCGCGGGCATCGCATTCTGCTACATGACCCAGTTCACCCGCTACATCGAGTACCGCAAGCACAAGGTGCGCGCGATCCGCTTCGTGCAGACCCTGCCGTTCACCCTCGCGGGCAGCGCGGCCGACCTGTCGCTCGCCGGCGGCCTCGAGCCGGTCGACACCCACGTGTTCCTGCACGCGGAGGAGCCGGACGCGGTCATGCAGAACCTGCTCGAGGTCGCCGAGAACACCTGCTACCTGCACGCGGCATTGCGCAGCACGCTGCCCGGGCGGGTCGAACTCGACCTGCGCGACGGCTGACGAGCGGGCCGCGGCCGCGTAGGTATGATTGCATCGCGTCGTCGACTTCGAGGGGGGAGCGCAAGGTGAATCTGGAAAAGGTCATTTTCGGTTTCTTCAACATCCTCGCCTGCACGCTCAATTTCGGCTTCTTCATCGGCGACCTCGACCGGCCCGAGCTGCATCATCCGTTCGAGCTGTTCGTGGCCGTGGTCGTCAACCTGGTCGTCACCGTCCTCAAGTTCGGCGACCGCACCCAGCTGGGCGCGACCCACCTGGCGACCAGCATGGTGGCGTCGCTGCAGCTGATCGCGGCGTCGCTGGTCTGGACCTGGCAGCTCTACGTCGCGCGCGCGCCGATGAACGGCGAGGTCATGTCGATCATCGTCTCGCTCTCCGGCGGCGCGCTGCTCGCGAACCTGATCTCGGTGGTGCTGCTGATCGGCGAGACCCTGCGCCAGGGGCGCTAGCGCGTCCGCGGCGGTCGTCGGCCATGGGCGACATCCTGTTCCTGGTGCTGCGGCGCCTGCGCGCGCCGCTGATCACCATCATCTGCGTCTACGCGATCTCCGTCGGCGGGCTGGTGCTGATCCCCGGCGTCGACGCGGCCGGCAAGCCCGAGACGATGGGCTTCTTCCACGCGTTCTACGTGATGAGCTACACCGCCACCACGATCGGCTTCGGCGAGCTGCCCAACCCCTTCACCGACGCGCAGCGCCTGTGGGTCACGTTCTCGATCTACCTGTCGGTGGTGGCCTGGGCCTACGCGCTGGGCTCGGTGTTCGCGCTCACCAGCAACACCACCTTCCGCAGCATGCTCGCGCGCGGCGTGTTCAACTGGCGCGCGCGCGACATCGGCGAGCCCTTCTACCTCCTCTGCGGCTACGGCCAGAGCGGCGCGGCGCTGGCGCGCGCGCTCGACCGCCAGGGGGCGCGCCTGGTGGTGATCGAGGCGCGCGAGGACAAGGTCGAGCGCATGGCGCTCGACGAGTTCGTCACGCCGCCGCTGGCGCTGGCCGCCGACGCCCGCCTCGCCGACGTGCTCGAGGACGCGGGCGTGCGCAATCCGCGCTGCCTGGCGCTGATCGCGCTCGCCGGCGACGACGGCGTCAACCAGGCGATCGCGATCGGCGCGCGCGTGCTCAACCCCGAGCTGCCGATCGTCGCGCGCGCGAAGTCGAACGATGCCGAGCTCAATCTCGCGGCCTTCGAGGGCGTGCGCGTCATCAACCCGTTCGAGACCTTCGCCGAGAACCTGCGCCTGACCCTGGGCGCGCCCGAGGTGCTGCAGGCGGAGGAATGGCTGACCGGCGCGCCCGGCAGCGCCTGCCCCGCGTGCATCGCGCTGCCGCGCCGCCGCTGGGTGCTGGTCGGCTTCGGCCGGTTCGGCCACGCGATCTCCGCGCTGCTCGACGACGCGGGCATCCCGTGGAAGGCGTTCGACCCGTCGGTGACCGACGACGACGAGAAGCGCCTGATCCGCGGCGCGCATGCCGAGCACGTGCTGCACGACGCCGGCATCGAGGACGCCGACGTGCTGGTTGCCGGCGCCGGCATCGACGCGGTCAACCTCGGCGTGACCACGCTCGCGCGCCGCCTCAACCCCGGCCTGTTCGTGATCATCCGGCAGAACAACGCGCGCGACCGCGCGCTGATCGAGGCGGCGCGCGCCGACATCCGCTTCGTGCAGTCCGAGCTGGTGGTCCACGAGTGCCTGCAGATCCTCACCACGCCGATGCTCGGGCGCTTCATCGCGATGATGCGCGCGGGCGGCGCCGACATGGCGCGCGCGGCCATGGAACGCGTGCGCGCGGCCTCGGGCGAGGCCGCGCCGCTGTCGTGGACCTTCGCCTGCGACGTCATGGAACCGGGCATGTTCGCGGCGTTCTTCCAGCGCGCCGGCGAGCCGCTGTGCCTGCGCCACCTGCTGGCCGACCCGACCGACCCGCGCGAGCCGCTCGCGGCCACCGCGCTGCTGCTCGAGCGCGCCGGCGCGCCGCGCCCGCTGCCGGCGCCGGAGACCGTGCTCAAGCCGGGCGACCGCGTGCTCTTCGTCGGCGACGACGCGGCGCGGCGCCTGCAGCTGCGCTACCTGCGCGAGCCGGGCACGGTCGCCTGGGTGTGCTCCGGGCGCGAGCCGCCGCGCAGCCTGGTGTTCCGCTGGTGGCACGAGCGCCGGCAGGGCGCGGCCTGAGCCGGCCCCGACGGGCTCAGACGCAATAGAAGTCGATGAACGAGGGGATCCGGTCGTTCATCAGGATCACCGTCTTGGCCGCGATCGCCAGGCCCGCCGGCCCCGGCCGCAGCAGCATCTCGTAGCGGCCGAAGAACACGTGCTGCGTGCGCTGGCGCAGCTCGTAGACATGGCAGGTCCATTGCGCGTGCACCTCGAGCGTCGCGCCGTGCCGGCCGGCGACGATCACGCCGGTGATGCCGTGGCTGACGCGCGGCAGCGGGCCGGACGCGGCCGACAGCCCCGAGCGCAGGCGCCAGACGCGGTCCTCGAGGCCGGCGCGCGCCGCATGGTGGATCAGCGCGACCTCGCTTCCGGGATCGGCGGTCGGCGTGCCGTCCGCGCGCCAGGCCGGCACCCGGAACACCGCATCCTCGCAGTAGAGCGCGAGCCAGTCGTCCCAGCGCGCGGTGTCGAGGAAGTGCGCCTCGCGATAGAGGAGGTCGGCGGCGGCGAGGCGGTCCTCGAGCGCACTCATCGCGCGTCCCCGTGCGCGGCGGCGGCCTCGAGGCGCGCGCGCCAGGCGCGATACATCGCATGCAGCACCGTCTCGTCGGCCATCGAGAACGGCCCGTGCATCGAATGCGCGGGCCGGATGCCGAGTTCGCGCGCGTGCGCGTCCGCACCGGGCGCGACCGCGCGCATGCCGCGCGCCGCGCCCTGCTGCCAGAGCACCGCGCCGCTCGCGAAGCCGCGCTGGCTGTCCTCGAAGATCACGATGTCGTCCGGCGTGGCCATGCCGCTGGGGTTGAAGAAGTCCTCGTACTGGCGGATGCGCGTGCGCCGCGCCTCGGGCGCCTCCCCCACCGGCGCCACGCAATACGAGGTGACCTCGGTCAGGTCGACCGCGAGCGGCCGGATCACGCGCATCTGCAGCGCGGCGTTGGAGGCCAGCTGCAGGTTCGGGAACAGGTTGAACTGGCGCGTGCGCATCATCCAGCGCGCGCGCACCTCGCCGACGCGCGCCGCCAGCGCGGCGCGGTCGGCGTAGAGCGGGTGGCGCGCCGCGGGCGTCGCCGTCCACACCAGCGTGTGGCCCTGCGCGAAGCCGAACGACCCCATCTCCTCCTCGACCTGGCGCCCGCGCTCGCCCTGCCAGACCGCCGCCGCCACATCGGCCCGCCCCGCCATGCGCGCGCGCCGGTCGAGCAGGCCGAAGTAGGACGGGTGCACCGACGTGAGGTGGTAGGCGTCGAGCGAATTCTCCAGCTGCAGCTTCCAGTTGCCGCGGTAGGTGTAGGTCACCGACCCGCTCACCAGTTCGACGCCGCCGGGCGACTGGTCGGCCACCATGTCGAGGAAGACGCGCGCCTCGCCCAGCCAGTCGTCCAGCGCGGGCGCCGCCGCATCGAGGCTGGCGAACAGGAAGCCGCCGGCCTCGCCGAAGCGCGGCACGCGCGCGAGGTCGTGGTCCTCGGCGTCGAAGGCCGCGGCATAGGCGCCGGCGGCGCGCGCCTTGATGCCGGTGTTGCGGCCGTCGCTGCCGTAGGACCAGCTGTGGTACGGGCAGACATGCGCGGCGCGATTGCCGGCCGCGGCCACGCACACGAGCGCGCCCTTGTGGCGGCAGCTGTTGACGAAGGCGCCGAGGCGGCCGGCACCGTCGCGCATGACCAGGAGCGGCGTGCCCGCCAGCGTGACGGTGAAGAAGTCGTGCGGCCGCGGCGCCTGCGACGCATGGCCGATGCAGGCCCAGCCGCCGGCGAACAGCGCGCGCATCTCGAGCGCGAACACCGCGGGATCGCGGTAGGCGTCGCGATGCACGCGGAACACGCCGTCGTCGGGCCGGTCGTCGATCAGCGCGGCGATGCGGCCGGGAGCGAGGCCCGCGGCGGCGGGGGCGGGCGGGACGGAGGCGGCGTGCATGAACACGATTATGGCGCGGCGCCGAGCGGCGCCAGGCGCCACAGCGTGGTCACCTCGTGCTTGCGCGCCGCCGCCAGCGGGTCGGACGCGTCGCGCGCCTTCGGGTGGCGCGCGCGGGCGTCGAGCCGCCCGACCACCGCGAGCCCGCCGGCCGCGAACATCGCCTGCAGGTCCTCCGGCGCGCGCAGGCCGATGCGCTCGGCCAGGTCGGACAGGATCAGCCAGCCCTCGCCGCCCGGCAGCAGGCGCTGCGCGAGCGCGCCGACGAAGCCGCGCAGCATGCGGCTGTCGGGGTCGTACACCGCGCGCTCCAGCGGCGTGCCGGCGCGCCCCGGCAGCCAGGGCGGATTGCAGACGATCAGCGCGGCGCGGCCGTCGGGGAACAGGTCGGCTTCGCGCACCTCGACGCGCGCCGCCAGGCCCAGGCGCGCGAGGTTCTCGCGCGCGCACGCGAGCGCGCGCGCGTCGTTGTCGGTCGCGACCACCCGCGCCACACCGCGCCGCGCCAGCACGGCCGCGAGCACGCCGGTGCCGGTGCCGATGTCGAACGCGAGATCGCCGCCGGGCAGCGGCGCGCGCGCGACCAGGTCGACGTACTCGCCGCGCACCGGCGCGAACACGCCGTAATGCGGATGCACGGTCGCGCCCAGCGCCGCGACCTCGATGCCGCGGCGACGCCATTCGTGCGCGCCGATGATGCCGAGCAGTTCGCGCAGCGACCCCACGTACGACTCGTGCGCCGCGCCGCGCACCTCCTCGCAGGCCACGCCGACCTCGGGCGCGCGCCGGAGCGCGATCACATGCCCGCGCTCGAAGGGCACGAGCAGCATGCCGAGGATGCGCGCGCGCTGCGCGCGCGCCATCCGCAGCCGGTGGAAGTCCGCGGCCGCCAGCGGCGCCGCCGGCGTCCCCGTCCGCGCGGCGGCGGCGTCGCAGCGGCGCGCGAGCGCGACCAGCATCTGGCGCGCGTTCTGGTAGTCGCCGCGCCACAGCAGCGCCGTCCCCTGGGAGGCCAGCGCGAACGCGCGGTCGGCGCGCATGCGGTCGTCGGCCGGCACCACGCGCTTCGGCGGCGGCAGACCGGCCTCGGATCGCCAGCGCGCGGCGCGCGGCTGGCCGTCCTCGATCCAGGTGAGGACCGCAGCCGCGCTCATGCGAAGCGCTCCCCCGGCGCCAGCGCGCGCCACCGGCCCACCGGCAGCTCGCCGAGCACGACGCGCCCGATGCGCACCCGCTTGAGCGCGAGCACCTCGAGCCCGACCGCCTCGCACATGCGGCGGATCTGGCGCTTCCTGCCCTCGCGCAGGATGAAGCGCAGCTGGTCGGCGTTCTGCCAGCTCACGCGCGCCGGCTTGAGCGCGCGGCCGTCGAGCGCGAGGCCGTGGTTCAGGCGCGCGAGTTCGGCCTCCGGCAGGCGCCCCGGCCGCAGGTGGCGCACGCGCACGAGGTACTCCTTCTCGACCGCGGAATCCTCGCCGATCAGCTGGCGCGCGATGCGCCCGTCCTGGGTCAGCACCAGGAGGCCGGTCGAGTCGATGTCCAGGCGCCCCGCCGGCGCCAGGCCGTCGAGGTCGCGGCGCTGCAGGCGCCGCGGCGGCGTGCCCGCGCTGCCGCGCCACTGCGTCTCGGGCGTGACCAGCACCGCCGCCGGCAGGTAACCGTCCTCGGCCTGGCCGCTGACGTAGCCGACCGGCTTGTGCAGCAGCACCGTGAGGCGGCGCGCCTGCTCGTCCCGGGCCCGTTTCTCGACGACGATGTCCTGGCCCGGCAGCACCTTCTGGCCGAGCACCGCGACCGCGCCGTCGACCCGGACCCAGCCGCGCTCGATCCATTCGTCGGCCTCGCGGCGCGAGGCCAGGCCGAGTTCGCTCATGCGCCGGGACAGCCGCATCGACGCGCCCGACGCGTCACCGCCGGCCGCCGGCGCGCCGCGCGCCGCTGCCCCCGTGGACGGCAGGGTGCTGCGCCGGCGCGGCGCGTTCACGCCGCCTCCCCGGCGCCGGGCGCCGCCGCGAGCATGGCCGCGCGCGTCGCCGGCGTCTCCAGGCTGATCCGCCCGAGCGCGCCGCTGCGGTAGTCCGCGATCAGCACGAGCGCGGCGCGCTCGAGGTCATGGGCCCCGCCCCGCCCGCGCAGGCCGCGCCGCGCCGCCACCGCGGCGATCAGCGCCGGGCCGTCCATGCCGGCCGGATCGCAACCGTAGCGCGCGGCCAGCAGCGCCGGATAGCGCGCGAGCAGCACGCCGGCCAGGAAGGTCGCGACCTCCTCGTCGACGTAGGCATTGACGCCGATCGCGTGGCTGGCCGCGAGCATCAGGCCGTCGGACGCGTGGCGGATCGCCGGCCACATCAGCCCCGGCGTGTCGTAGAGCACGGTGCGATCGGCGAGGTCGTAGCGCTGCACGCGCTTGGTCACCGCCGGCTCGTCGCCGACGCTGGCCGCACGCCGCTTCAGCAGGCCGTTGATCAGCGTCGACTTGCCGACGTTGGGAATGCCGAGCACCAGGAGGCGCAGCGGCTTCTCCATGCCGCCGCGGTGCGGCGCCAGCGCGCCGGCCAGGCGCGTCACGCGGGCGACGTCGGCCGCGCGCGTGCACGAGAGCGCGACGGCCCGGACCGCGCCGGACTTCGCCGTGCGCGCCTCCGCCTCGAAGAACGCAAGCCAGGCCGCGGTGGCGGCGGGGTCGGCGAGGTCGGCCTTGTTGAGGATCTTCAGCACCGGGCGCTGCCGGTGCCGCCGCAGGTCGGCGAGCATCGGGTTGCTCGAGGCCGCCGGCGCGCGTGCGTCGAGCACCTCGACGACGACGTCGATCTCGGCCATCGCCTCCGCCACCTTCCTGCGGGCGGCGGCCATGTGTCCGGGGTACCAGCCGATCGCCATGCCGTGCCTGTCCAGCCCAAACCTGCATTGTCCCATCGTTCCGACCGCGACCGCGCATGCACCGCACCGCTTGACCCCGGTCAAGTCCGGCTGCCGCCGCGCCGCTAGGCTGTGTGCAGGCGCCCGTTGCGCCGTCCCGTTGCGCCATCCACACGAAAGGAACCGCTCGATGATCCGCCTGCAGTCCGCCATGTCGCTCGCCGGCGTGGCCGTGTTCGCCGCCGTCAGCCTGCATCCCGCCCTCGTCAGCGGCCAGGCCGCCGGCTTCCAGTCCAAGCCGATCCTGCAGACCTTCCTGTCCGACGACGACCGGAAGGAAACGGTGATGATGGCGATCAGCATCGCGCCCGGCGGCAGCAGCGGGCGCCACACCCATCCGGGCGACTGCTACGGCACGGTCGTCGAAGGCAGCGTCGAGGTGCACGCGGACGGCCGCGAGGTGCGGCGCGTCGCCGCGGGCGAGGTCTACCACAACGGGCGCGGCGTGGTCCACGAGATCCGCAACGCGGGCAGCGCGCCCGCGCGCGCGGTCCACACCCTGGTGATCGACAAGGGCCAGCCGCGCCTCACCCCGGCGAAGTAGGCCCACCGCGGCCGGTGTTGCCGCGATTCAGGGCCGCGCGGCCGGTGTTGCCGCGATTCGGGACCTCGCGGCCGGTGTCGCCGCGATTCGGGACCTCGCGGCCGGCGTCGTCGCGATGCACGACGTCGCGCTGCGCGAGCGCGGCCAGCGCGCCGACCGCGAGCACCGCCACCGACAACCCAAGGCCGATCGCCAGGCCGCCGAAACGGTCGGCGATGAAGCCGGTCGCCACCGGCCCCGCGATCTGGCCGGCGGCGAAGACGATGGTGAACGCGGCGACCGTCGCGCCCCAGGCGTGCTTGGGGCGCGCGCGCTTGGCCAGCGAGGTGACCGAGCCCGGGATGTTCCACATCGCGCCGCCGAACAGCAGCGCCGAGGCGAGCATCACCGCGATGCCGCTGCCCACGAGCGGCAGCACGGCCCCGGCCGCCAGCACCCCGAGGGCGGCGGCGAGCACGCGCGCCGGCACCCAGCGGCGCAGCGGCACGCCCCAGGCCCACGGGCCGGCCAGGCTCGCGATGCCGAAGGTGAGCCAGACCGCGACCACCGCCGCGGTCGACGCGCCGTGGTCGCGCATCCAGGCGATGACGAAGGTCATGTAGCCGATGTAGCCGAGGCCGAACATGAGGTAGGCGAAGACGCCGGCGCCGAGCCCCGCGAGTCCGCTGGCGCCGCTCCCCGGGCCCTCGGGCGCCTGGTTCGGTTCGGCGATCGCGGTCGCCGCCCAGGCGCTGGCGCCGAACATCGCCAGCCCCGCCACGCCCATCCACACCCAGGCGCGCGGCCAGGCGGCGGCGCCGGCCGCATCCAGCAGCAGGGGCAGCGACACCCCGCACAGCAGGAAGCCGATGCCGCCGCCGCCGAAGTAGATCGCGATGGTCACCGCGCCCAGGTGCGGCCGCGCCGGCACCACGTTGCCCGACAGCGCGCCGCCGGCGATGAACGCGGCCGCGCCGGTGACGCCGCTGGCCAGCCGCCAGAAGCCGAGCCAGCCCAGGTCGCGCGTCAGCCCGGTCGCGAGCACCGCGAGCGCGGTCGCCAGCACGCCGCCGATGAACAGCGCGCGATTGCCGCACCGGCGGATCACCATCCGCGTCGCGACCGCGCCGATCAGGTAGCCGATCGCGTTGGCGGTGTTGAGCGCGCCGGCCTGGGTGTAGTTCCATGCCAGGTCCTCGCGCATCGCCGGCAGCACCAGTGCATAGGCGAAGCGCGCGAACGAGTTCGACACCGTCACGCCCAGCGAGAGCAGGAAGGCAAGCAGCAGCGCGCTCGGCGGCAGGCCGTCGGACGCGGATTCGCCGGGGGTGGCGGGCATGGCGCGGCGGGAAGGGAGGCAGGCGAAGTATAGGGGCGGCGGCGCGCGCGGCGCGGCGGCGCCAAAATCCGGGACAATGGGCGCCGGCGCCGCCGCGCGGCGCCTGCCCCGTGCCCTGCCCCGTGACCTTCGCCGAGGATGCCGCCGTGACCGCCCCGCCCGATTCCCGCCTGCTCCATCCCGCGCGCGCCGCGCGCATCGACGCCGCCTTCGAGGAGGACGTCGAGCGCGCCCGCATTCCGGGCGCGGTCGTCGCCATCGAGCGCGGCGGCACGCTCGCCTACCTCAAGGCCTTCGGCTACCGCAATCGCGAGAAGAGCGCGGCGATGGCCCCCGACTCGATCTTCCGCATCGCCTCGATGACCAAGCCGATGGTTTCGGTCGCGGTGATGATGCTGGCCGAGGAAGGGCGGATCCGGCTGGTCAACCCGGTCTCGACCTACCTGCCCGAGATGAAGGCCGCGATGGTCGGCGTCGAGAGCGCCGACGGCGGCGCCCCGGTGCTGCGCCTGGAGGCGCCGCGGCGCGAGATGACGGTGCAGGACCTGCTGCGCCACACCTCCGGCGTGACCTACGGGCAGTTCGGCGACTCGCTGGTCAAGCAGGCCTACCGCGCCGCCAACATCATGGACCCGAACCAGACCACGGCGGAGTTCATCACCAAGCTGGCCGCGCTGCCGCTGCAGTACCAGCCGGGCACCATGTGGGACTACGGCATGTCGACCGACGTGCTCGGGCGCCTGGTCGAGGTCGTCTCGGGCATGGCGCTCGACGAGTTCATCGCCGCGCGCATCACCGTGCCGCTGGGCATGATCGACACCGGCTTCGCCGTGCCCAAGGAGGCCGCGCACCGCGTCGCCGAGGCGATGGTCGATCCGAAGACCGGCGAGCGGCCGCCGATGGCGCGCGATCTGACCGTCAAGCCGCGCTTCCTGTCCGGCGGCGGCGGCATGGTGTCCACGGTTCCCGACTACCTGCGCTTCGCGCGCATGCTCGCCAACGGCGGCGCGATCGACGGCGTGCACCTGCTGTCGCGCAAGACCGTCGCGCTGATGGCCGCCGACCACCTGCCGCCCGAGACCGCGGTCAGCCCGGCGGCGCGCGCCCAGTTCGAGGAATCGGCGCCGCTGGCCGAATTCGGCCAGGGCTTCGGGCTCGGCTTCTGCGTGCGCACGGCGGCCGGGCGCAATCCGGTGCCGGGATCGGTCGGCGACTTCTACTGGTCCGGCGTGTTCGGCACCTACTTCTGGATCGACCCGCAGGAGGACCTCGTCGCGGTGCTCATGCTGTGCGCGCCGGAACAGCGGCGCCACTACCGCGCGCTGATGCGCGCGCTCACCTATCAGGCGCTCGCGGACTAGCGCTCCCGATGCCGCGCATCCTCCTCACCCACACGCCGGCGGCGCTCGAGCGCTACTACGGCGCACGCGCCCTGGCCGCGCTCGAGGCGCTCGCCGAGGTCCGGCGCAACCCGCTCGCGCGCGAGTGGACCGAGGACGAGCTGGTCGAGGCCGCGCGCGGCTGCGACCTGGTGATCTCGTACCGCCAGACCGCGGCGGGCGCGGGCCTGCTCGCGCGCCTGACCGACATCGTCGCCTTCGCGCGCTGCGCGATCGACATCCGCAACATCGACGTCGCGGCGGCCGGCGCGGCGGGCATCCTCGTCACCCAGGCCAGCGCCGGGTTCGTGACCGCGGTGTCCGAATGGGTGATCGGCGCGATGATCGACCTCTCGCGCGCGATCTCGGCGTCGAGCGAGGCCTACCACGCCGGCCGCGTCCCGGCGGCGCCGATGGGCCGCGAGCTGCGCGGCGCCACGCTCGGGGTGGTCGGCTACGGCCAGATCGGCCGCGCGCTGTGCACGCTGGCCCGCGCGTTCGGCATGCGCGTCCTCGTCAGCGATCCGTTCGTGACGGTCGCCGATGCCGGCATCGCGCAGGTCGCGCAGGACACGCTGCTCGCCGACGCCGACTACGTGGTGTGCCTGGCGGTCGCGACCGACGCGACCGAGAACCTGTTCGACGACGCCGCCTTCGCGCGCATGAAGCCCGGCGCGTTCTTCATCAACCCGTCGCGCGGCAACCTGGTCGACGAGGCGGCGCTCGCGCGCGCACTCGACGGCGGCCGCCTCGCCGGCTGCGCCATGGACGTCGGGCGCGCCCCCGACCAGATGCCGACGCCGGCGCTGGCGCGCCATCCGAAGGTGATCGCCACGCCGCACCTGGGCGGCCTCACGCCGCCGGCGATCGAGCACCAGGCGCTCGAGACCGTGGCCCAGGCGCAGGAGATCCTGGCCGGACGCGCGCCGCAGGGCGCGGTCAATGCCGCGCAGGCGACGCGCCTGGCGCGGCTGCGGCGGCACTGAGGTCCGCGGCGATGCCGCACGACGACCGCCCGGCGCCGGCGCCCAGCCGCGGTACGGAGGGCGTGCACACGCTCGCGCGCTTCCGGTTCGAGAGCGGCGACGAACTCGACGCGCTGTGCGTCGGCTTCGTCACCCACGGCACGCTCAATGCGGCGCGCGACAATGCCATCCTGATCCTGCCCGGGACCGGCAACACCCGCCACAGCGCCGACGGCTACATCGGCCCCGGCCGCGCCTTCGACACCGGGCGCCACTTCGTCATCGCCACCGACGCGATCGGCGCCGGCACCTCGTCGAAGCCGTCCGACGGCCGCGGCGCGGGCTTCCCGCGCTACGGCGTGCGCGACATGGCGCGCGCGGCGCAACAGCTCGTGGCCGAGCGCTTCGGCATCACCCGCCTGGCCGCGGCGGCGGGCGCATCGATGGGCGCGTTCCAGTCGCTCGAGCTGGCGATCCATTTCCCCGACCTGCCGCGCGCGATCGTGCTCCTGGTGCCGGCGGCGCGCAGCGGCAGCGTGATGCGCCAGGCGGTGCGCGCGATGGTCGCGGCCATCACGCTGGACCCGCGCTGGCAGGGCGGCGCCTATGTCGACGCCCCGCGCGCCGGCCTGGAGCTCGCGGGCCGGCTGTACTACCCGTGGACCGTCACCGACGCCCACCTGGAATCGCTCGACAGCGCCGCCCTCGAGGCCGAGGCGCAGGTCAACGTCGCGCGCTCGGCCGCCTGGGATGCCTGGGACCTGATCCGCCGCTACGAGGCCTCGGCCGCGCATGACGTCGGCGCGCCCTTCGGCGGCGACGTCGCCGGCGCGCTGGCGCGCGTGCGCGCCGCCGCCCTCGTGATGCCCGTCGCCACCGATCGCCTGCTCGGCGTCGACAGCGCCCGCGCGATCGCGCGCCACGTGGCGCGCGCCGAGTACGTCGAGGTGCCGTCGGCGCGCGGCCACCTCGGCTGGCGCGCGATCGCGGGCGCCCCCGAAACCGCCTTCATCGACCGCCACGTCGCGGCCTTCCTGGCGCGCGCGGCCTGACCGTCCCGGAGGAACCCATGCGCATTCTCGCGATCCACGGCGTCGGCCACGCCGACGCCCGCACCGACTGGCAGGACCGGTGGCGCGACGCCATCGTCGCCGGCCTCGGGCGCTGGCACCCGAATCCGGCCCCGGAGGTCGCCTTCCTCGCCTACGACGACCTGTTCGAGGCCGCCGACCTCGGCGCCGGCGCGGTGCTCGAGGCGTTCGCGCGCCTGACCGCGAGCGGCCTGTTCCACGGCATCGGCGACCTGTTCCGGCGTCGCCGCGGCCTCGGCACCGGGCTCGAGGACGTGCGCTGGAGCGCCGGCATGGTGGCCCAGTGGGTGGCGCTCGAGGACCTGCGCGACCAGCTGCGCGCGCGCCTGGCCCGGGAGATGCGGCGCCTGGCGCCCGACGCGGTGCTCGCGCACAGCCTGGGTTCGCTGATCGCCTACGACACGTTCCGCGCCGACGAGGTCGCGCGCGGCGGCGCCGCGCTGATCGCCGACCGCACCCTCGTCACCTTCGGCTCGCAGATCGGCAATCCGGCGGTGCGCGCGGTGTTCGGCGGGCGCGTCGAGGAGCTGCGGCACGCGCGCTTCTGGTGGCACCTCTACAACGAGGAAGACGCGGTCTTCACCTGCCCGATCGCGCTGCCGACGCAGGCGCGGTTCCGCCAGGTCGACACGCACTTCGACCTCGCGGGCATCGCCGCCCCCGCCGGCGCGGCCAACCGGGGCCCCGGCGCCACCGGCGCCACCGCCTGGCTGGATGTGGCGGCGACGCTGCCGCGCGCGCGCGCCGTCGCCGCGCGGCCGGCGCCGCTGGCGCCGCGCCATG
>JAEUOS010000170.1 GCA_016790695.1 Burkholderiales bacterium | reverse complement strand
GCCTGCGGTGCCTCCAGTCCGTAGGCCACGCCGCGCGCGAAGGCGGCCTCGTCGTGCGGCGCGTCGAGGTCCATCAGCCGGCCCAGGATGGTGTGGCCGGTGAGCGCCGCGTACACCTCGCCGGTCATGAAGCTGGCGAAGGTGACGATCGCGCCGTCCTCGACCCAGACCCACTTGCTGTGGGTGCCGGGCAGCACCGCGAGGTGGCGGCCGCTGGCGGGCAGGGCGCCGAACACCTGGGTTTCCTCGCCGCGCATCACGTCGGGCACGCCGCTGGCCGGGTCGACGCAGGACACGCCCGGCACGATGGTGAGGTGCCGGCCGCGCGCGAGCGGCACGTCGATCGTGTGCGCGGCCAGGTCGGCGGCGCTGGCGGGGCAGGGGCAGTACGGCGCCTCGCGCCAGCCCTGCTTGCTGCCGATCATGCCGCTGGCGACGAGCCGCGCCTGCGGGTGCGCGGCGATCCAGTCGCCGCAGAATGCTTCGAGGGCCGCCTCGAAGCCGCCGCCGTCGACCTTCATGATGCCGGGACCGCCCTCGCGGCGATCGAGGATTGCGCCGGCGTCGTCGAGCAGGTAGGCGCGCAGGCTGGTGGTGCCCCAGTCGAGGGCGATCAGGTGGGCCATGGGGAGATGTCGTGCGCCGGGCGGAACGGGGATTGTCGCCCAAATGCCGGTCCGGTCGTGGCGCGACGCCAAGAACGGGAGGTGTGGCGTTGCGCGCGGGCGGCTTACCTACGAATGACGCTAATTTGACGAATCGTAGGTAATTACCTACAATTAGTCGAAATGATTCCTTTCATAGGTAATCATGCTGCCCTTCGACGACGAGCAGAATCGCGCGCTTGCCAACCTGGCTGCCTACTACGAGCAGTGGATCGCGGCCGCGCGGGAACTCGACGGCCCCTGCAAGGGCAGCATGCGCTGGAAGGTGGTGTCGGGCAAGCAGTACCTCTACCACCGCGTCAGCGCCAATCCGCTGGTGGACAACTCGATCGGGCGTCGCTCGCCGCAGACCGAGGCGCGCATGCTCGCCTTTCAGCAGGGCAAGGCCGCCGCCTCCGCCCGGCACGCGCGCGCGCAGGCGGAGGCCGCCCGCTTCGCCAGGGTGGTGCGCGCACTGGGCCTGGGACTGGCGCCGTCACCGGCGGCTCGCCTGCTGCGCCACCTCGATCGCCGCGGCATGCTCGGTCACCTGCTGCTGGTGGTGGGCACCATCGCCATGTCCGCCTACGAGGTCGAGGCCGGGGCGCGGATATTCCGCGGGTTCGATGCCACGCAGGACGTCGACCTTGCCTGGCGCGGGCGAGATGCGCTGCAACTGCAGACAACCGGGCAGGTGTCCGTGCTGGGCACCTTGCGCGAAGTCGATCCGCTGTTCACCAAGAACACCGAACGCGGGTTTCAGGCCGTCTCCGGGAAATACGAGGTGGAGGTGCTCGCGGCGCCGTCCACGCTTGCCAGCTTTCCGAAGGACGACCTGGTGCCCATCGCAGGCATGGCCGAGCAGGAGTGGCTGTTGCTCGGCACGCCGGTTCGCCACGTCATCAGCGCGATCGACGGCACGCCGGCGCCGGTGGTTGCGCCGGATCCGCGCTGGATGTCCCTGCACAAGCTGTGGCTGTCGCAGAAGCCGCAGCGCCAGGCGACGAAGAAGCCGAAGGATCAGGCGCAGGGCCTGCTGCTGATGCGCGCGGTCGTCGAGCGCATGCCCGGCTATCCGCTGGATGATGCGTTCGTGTCCGCAGTTCCCGCCGAACTCAAGGGCCATCTGCGCATGGGCGTCGATTGGGCCCTGGCGCATCGTTCCGTGTCGCCGCGTGGCGCGATCGCAGATGAATTCAGCGCCGGCGCACCGGCGGGGCCAGCGGGCGACGTGCTGCGGCGCATCCGCAGGGTGGCTGCCGCCGTGCCGCTGTTCGCCGCCGACTATGCCAGGGAAGGGTGATTCCGGGTTCGTTACGGTGTGAGGCCGGGCCATGCTGCGGCTGCAGACAGGCCCTGGTGCGCGGCAGACGCCTTCAGGCGCGAGAGAGAAATGCCGTCACGTCCTCTTGTCGCGGCAACGGTGCCACCGCGCCGAACCCGGTCGTCGTGAGCGCGGCCGCCGCATTGGCATGGCGCGCCGCCGCCACCAGGTCGTCGCCCGCGTCCAGGCGGGCGAGAAAGGCGCCGTCGAAGCAGTCGCCGGCGCCGGTGGCGTCCACCGCGTTCACCTGGTGGCCGGCAATCGGCGTGCGCCGGGTTGGCGTGGCGGCGATGCAGCCGGCGCGGCCGCACTTGAGCACGACCTTGCTGGCGCCGTTCGCGAAGCACCAGTCGAGGATGGCGTCGGGCGCCTCGAGGCCGCTGACCGCCTGCAGGTCTTCGAGGCTGGGCAACAGGTAGTCCGCCGCGGGCATCGTCTCGATCATCACCGCGCGCGCGGTGTCGAGCGGCCAGAGCTTCAGGCGCAGGTTGGTGTCGTAGCTCACCTTGACGCCGGCGCTGCGGGCGAGGGCGATGGCGGCAGACACGGTGTCGCGCGCGCTCCGGGAGATGGCCTGGCTGATGCCGGAGACGTGCAGGAAGCGCGCGCCGCGGATCAGGTCGACCGGCAGCTGCGCGGGCGTGATGCGGCTGGCGGCCGAGTCACGGCGCAGGTAGGAAAAGCGGTGGCCGGCCGCGCCATGGGTGACGAAGTACACCGCGGTGTGCGCGGTCGCGTCGATGCCGACCCCGCGCGTGTCGATCCCCTCGCGCTGCCAGAGCGCAAGGAGCATGCGGCCGAAGTCGTCGTCGCCGACGCGCGTGATGTAGCCGCACGACGCCCCCTGGCGCGCGCAGGCGATGATCGCGTTCGAGGTGTCGCCGCCGAAGCCTTGCAGGTAGTCGGGACGGCCGGGCGCGGTCTGGTTGAACTCGACCATCGGCTCGCCCAGCGCCAGGATCGCCGGTGTCGTGCCCATCGGCCTAGCGCGGAATCAGCGACAGCAGCGAGAGGTGATGCCGGGCTTCCTCGACCAGCAGCTTCTGGTTGCGCGCGGCCAGCGCCGCGCGCGAGAACAGCGAGCTGCCGATGCCCACGCAGGTCGCGCCGGCGGCGAACCACTGCTCCATGTTCTCGCCCGTGATCCCGCCGGTGGGGCAGAAGCGCACGCCGGGAAACACCGATCCGACCGCCGCGAGGTGCTTCGGGCCGAGGCTCGACGCCGGGAACAGCTTGACGATGTCGGCGCCGTCGCGCAGCGCCGCGGCCACCTCGCCCGGCGTCAGCGCGCCCGGCAGGTAGGCGGCCCTGCCCGCGTGCACCTGCGCCCCGAGCCCGGGCACGAGGCCGGGCGAGACCACGTAGGCCGCGCCGGCATCGAGCACGCGCGCGCAGTCGTCGGCATTCCACACCGTGCCCGCGCCGATCAGCTGGTGGCTCTCCAGATGGCGCGCGAACTCGCGCACCAGGTCCGCCGCGTCGGGCATGGTGAGGGTGACCTCGACGGTCGGGAAGCCCGCGCGCAGCGCGCACTCGATCGCCAGCGCGCCGTCGTCCGCCTTGTCGTAGCGGATCACCGGGATCAGCCGGTACTTCGCGAGGCGGTCGGCGGTCTCGACGGGTGTCATGGCGCGGTGGTCGCGTGGTTGTCGTCGCCGTCCAGGTCGTCGTCGTGTCGGGGAATCGACGGGCGGTGCCGGCGATTGCCCGCGAACCGGACCGGACGAGCGTGCCGGTGTCCTCTCGTCGGCCTAGAACGTCCCCGGGTAGTGGCCGCCGTCCATCAGCAGGTTCTGGCCGGTGATGTAGCCGGCATGCACGCTGCACAGGAAGGCGCAGGCAGCGCCGAATTCCTCGGCGGTGCCGAAGCGGCCGGCCGGGTTCTCCTTGCGGCGGCGTGCCGCGGCCTCCTCGATGGTGATGCCGTCGCGCTTGGCCCAGGTGCCGAGGGTCGCCTGCAGGCGCTCGGTCTCGAACGGGCCGGGCAGCAGGTTGTTGATGGTGACGTTGTGCGCGACGGTCTTGCGCGACAGGCCGGCGACGAAGCCGGTGAGGCCCGAGCGCGCCCCGTTGGAGAGCCCGAGGATGTCGATCGGCGCCTTCACCGCGCCCGACGTGATGTTGACGATGCGGCCGAACCGGCGCGCGATCATGCCGTCGACGGTCGCCTTGATCAGCTCGATCGGCGTGAGCATGTTGGCGTCGAGCGCCTTGATCCAGGTGTCGCGGTCCCACTGGCGGAAGTCGCCGGGGGCCGGCCCGCCGGCGTTGTTGACGAGGATGTCGATCTGCGGCGCGGCGGCCAGCGCGGCGGCGCGGCCCTCGGGCGTGGTGATGTCGCCCGCCACGGCGACGACGTTCGCGCCGGTGGCCTTGCGGATCTCCGCGGCGGTGGCCTCGAGCGCCTCCCTGCCGCGCGCGGTGATGACGACGTTGGCGCCTTCGGCGGCCAGCGCCATCGCGCAGCCGCGGCCCAGGCCCTTGCTCGCCGCGCATACCAGTGCGGTCCTGCCGCGAATGCCCATGTCCATGCGATGTGCTCCTTGAGGGTGATCAGGTGGTGGTCGGTCGGGGCCTGATTGTAATCATCAGGACGCCGGTGATGACCAGGGCGGCGCCCGCGAGCTGCCAGATGCCGAACGATTCGTCGAGGATGGCGACGCCCATCACCAGGGTGGCGATCGGGCCGACCGCGCCGATCAGCGCGACCTGGCTGGCGCCGATGCGCTTCAGTGCCACGGCCGTCAGGAAGGTCGGCAGCACCGTCGAGACGATGCCGAGCAGGAGGCCGTAGCCGTAGACCGCCGCCGGCAGCGCCAGGCGCTCGAGCGGATGGATCACGAAGAACTGCGCGATGCAGGCGATCGAGGACACCGTCATCGCGTAGGCGGTGAAGCGGGTCGCGCCGACCCGCGCGATCACCTCGGTGCCGGTCACGAGGTACACCGCGTAGGTGAAGGCGGAGACGGCGACGAACGCGCCGCCGATCCACACCGAGCTCTTGACCTCGCTGCCGGCGAGGTCGTGGCCGAACACCAGCGCGACCCCGCCGTAGCAGACCGCGAGCGCCGCCGCGAGGCGTCCGGTGATCGGGCGCCGGAACAGGAGCGCCGAGAGCAGCACCGTGAAGGTCGGGTACAGGTACAGGATCAGGCGCTCCAGCGAGGCGCTGATGTACTTCAGGCCGATGAAGTCCATGTAGCTCGAGAAGTAGTACCCGATCAGCCCGAGCCCGATCAGCGCGAGGTGGTCGCGGCCGGTGAGCGCGGCCGCGCCGCCCCGCCGCGTGGCGAAATAGCCGATGACGACGAAGAACGGCATCGAGAACAGCATGCGCAGCGTGAGCAGGGTCACCGCGTCGACCGGCGGCGCGCCCGCCGCGCCCGGCACCGCATAGGCGAGCTTGATGAAGATCGACTTCGAGGAGAACAGCACCGCGCCGCCGGCGGCCAGGCACAGCGCACCCAGGGTGATGCGCGGCGCGGCGGCCGGCGGAGCGGCGGGGGCGGACATGCGGGGGGACCGGGCGAGGGAGTCGGGGACGGGGCGGGCCGCCGGCGCGGCGCGCGGCGGCCGCGGATGCCTTGCGGGCCGTGTGCGGGCGGCAGTCTATCAGCCCGCGCCGAACCAGCGGCGCCACGCCGAACTGCCGGCGGCCGGCCGCCGCGGCAGGTCGCGCGCGGCGGCCGCGGCGGTGGCGACCGGCGCGCGCCAGTCGTTGCGCACCGTCTGGCGGAACAGGCGCGCCGCGCGGTACCAGGGACTGTCGTCGCGGCCGGCGAGCCAGCGCCAGCACGGGCTGTGAGCGAGCAGCACGAACACCGGCTTGCCGAGCGCGCCGGCGAGGTGCGCGACCACCGTGTCGATGGTCACGACCAGGTCGCAGCGCTCGATGGCGGCGGCGGTGTCGGCCAGGTCGTCGATGTGCGCCGTCGGGTCGGCGAGGCGGAAGCCGCGCGGCAGGCCGGCGATCTCCTCGCTGCCGTGGCCCACCTGGAGCGAGACCAGCTGCGTGGCGGGCAGCGTCGCGAACGGCGCCAGAACCGCGAGCGGCAGGCTCTTGGCGAGCTTGGACTGCGTGACCAGCGCGTCGTCGCGAAGGATCGTCGAGCGCCAGACGAGCCCGATGCGCCGCGCCTGCGTCGCCGGCAACAGGCCCGCCCACTTGGCGCGCCGGTCGGCCGGCGCGGCGAGATACGCGTCGCCGTCGAGCCCGTCGAGGGTCGTGCCGAGCACGTGCGGCAGCGACATCAGCGGCAGTTGCAGGTCGCAGGTCGGCGCCGTCGCGTCGGGGGCGTGGACCTGCGCGATGCCCGGCATGCCCGCGACCAGCGCCGCGAGCTGCCGCGGCACTTCCGCGGCGACCGTCAGTCCGCGGGCCTGGGCGGTGCGCGCGAAGCGGATGAACTGGACCGTGTCGCCCAGACCCTGCTCGGCCCACAGCAGCAGCGACCGGCCGGGCGCGGCCGCGCCGTCCCAGCGCGGCGTGCCCGCGTGGCGCGGCGCGAAGGCGGCACCGCCGAGCTGCCAGCGTGCCTCGTAGAGCGCGAACCCGCGCGCGAGATCGCCGCTGCGCAGCACGGGCGGGGCGGCGAGCCAGCGCGCCGGCGCCGAGGCCGCGAGCAGCCGGTCGCAGGCGTCGATCAGGGCCAGGGCCCGGGCCGTCTCGCCGGCCTCGTCGAGGGCGGCGGCAAGGTTGAGCCGCGCCACCTCGGCATCCGGGGCCGCGGCGAGCGCGCGCTCGAAGTGGTCGATCGCGGCGTCGAGGTCGCCGCTGCCGCGCTCGGCGCGCGCGAGCGCGGTGAGCGCCTCGGGGTCCTGCGGCGCCAGGTCGACCGCGCGCGCGCAGCAGTCGAGCGCCGCGGCGAGCTCCCCGGCGGCCTGGTGCGCGGCCGCGGCCGCGAGCAGTGCGGCGACAGGGTCGCTCAACGTGCGGCGCCGCGGGGTGGCCTAGCGCCGCCGGCCGCCGCCGAAGATCGAGCCGAGCACGCCGCGGATGATCTCGCGCCCGACCTGCGAGCCGACCGCGCGCGCGGCGCTCTTGGCCATCGCCTCGACGACCGATTCGCGCCGCAGGCCGCCGCGCGGCGACGGCGGGGCGTTGCCGGCGCCGAACATGCCGCCGATCCTGTCGAGCAGGCCGGGTTCCTCGGGCGCGCGCGCCGGCGCACCGTCCGGCGGCGCGTTGCCGGCATCGGCCGGGACGCCGGCGCCGGCCGCATCGGCGCTGCCCGCCTGCGCGGCGCGCCCCTTGAGGATCTCGTAGGCCGACTCGCGGTCGACCGCCTTCTCGTAGACGCCGGCGACGATCGAGCCCGCGATCAGCGCGCGCCGGTCGTCCTCGCCGATCGGCCCGAGCTGCGACGCCGGCGGCACCACGAGCGCGCGCTCGACCACTGCCGGCCGGCCCTTCTCGTCGAGGAACGACACCAGCGCCTCGCCGACGCCCAGGTCGGTGATCGCCTTCTCGACGTCGAGCTTGGGGTTGGCGCGCATGGTCTCGGCGGCCGCCTTGACCGCCTTCTGGTCGCGCGGGGTGAACGCGCGTAGCGCGTGCTGGACCCGGTTGCCGAGCTGGGCCAGCACGGTGTCGGGCACGTCGAGCGGGTTCTGGGTGACGAAGTAGACGCCGACGCCCTTGGAGCGGATCAGCCGCACCACCTGCTCGATCTTCTCGAGCAGCGCCTTCGGCGCCTCGTTGAACAGCAGGTGCGCCTCGTCGAAGAAGAACACCAGCTTGGGCTTGTCGACGTCGCCGACCTCCGGCAGGTGCTCGAACAGCTCGGCGAGCATCCACAGCAGGAAGGTCGAGTACAGCCGCGGCGAGCCCATCAGCTTGTCGGCGGCGAGCACGTTGACCACGCCGCGGCCGGCGCCGTCGGTCTGCATCAGGTCGTCGATGTTGAGCATCGGCTCGCCGAAGAACTTCTCGCCGCCCTGCGCCTCGATGGCGAGCAGGCCGCGCTGGATCGCGCCCACCGAGGCGGCCGAGATGTTGCCGTACTCGGTGGTGAACTTCGACGCGTTCTCGCCGACGAACTGCAGCATCGCGCGCAGGTCCTTGAGGTCGAGCAGCATCAGCCCGTTGTCGTCGGCGATCTTGAACACCAGCTGCAGCACGCCCTCCTGGGTGTCGTTGAGGTTGAGCATGCGCCCGATCAGCAGCGGCCCCATGTCGGAGATGGTCGCGCGCACCGGGTGGCCCTTCTCGCCGAACACGTCCCACAGGGTCACCGGGCAGCCCGCCCACGCGGGTTCCTCGAGCTTCAGCGCGGCGAGGCGCTCGGCCAGGCGCGGCGACGCCTTGCCGGGCCGCGCGATGCCGGTCAGGTCGCCCTTGATGTCGGCCATGAAGACTGGCACGCCGATCGCCGAGAACGACTCGGCGAGCTTCTGCAGGGTGACCGTCTTGCCGGTGCCGGTGGCGCCGGTGATCAGGCCGTGGCGGTTGGCGAGCCCCGGGAGCAGGGCGAGTTCGAGATCGCCGGCTTTGGCGACGAGGAGCGGTGCGGGCATGGCGGTGGCGGGTCGATGCGGATGCCCAATGATAGCCGCAGACCGCCGCAGACCGCGGCAGGCGGGCCGCCGCGCGGCGCGGCCGCGCGGTCGCCGCCGGCGTCAGCCGGCCCTAGCCGAGCTTGGCCAGCAGTTCCGCCTTCTTGGCGTCGAACTCGGCCTGCGAGAGGACGCCCTTGCCGACCAGGGCATGCAGCTTCTCGAGCGTCGCGGTGATGTCGTCGATGCCGCTCGCGGGCGCGGGGCTCCCGGGCGGCGCCGCGGCCGGCGCCGCGCCCGCGGCGGTCCCGGCCGGTGCCGCGCCCTGCGCCAGCGCCCCCATCATCGCGCCGGCCATCTGGTTGCCGATGCCGACGCCGGCGGCGAGGTTCGCGCCCATCGCGGCCAGCCCGCCGCCCTCGTTGGCGGCGGCGATCGGGATCGCGTTGGCGGTCTGGAACTGGGTGTAGCGCTGCATGTCGCCGATCATGTTCATGCCGATGCGCGTGTCGAGCATCTTCTGGATCTCCTCGGGCAGGGAGATGTTCTCGACCACCAGGGAATCCAGCGCCAGCCCGAGTCGCGCGAACAGCGGCTCGGCCTCCTTCCGGACCGCGGCGGCGAACGCCGTCTGGTTGCCGGCCATGTCGAGGAACGGCACGCCGGAGGCGCCGAAGGCATTGGTCATCGCGGCGATCATGCTGTTGCGCAGCTGGCCGTCGAGGTCGTCGACGGTGAAGACCTCGCGCGTGCCGCTGACCTCGCGGTGGAACACCTTGGGGTCGGCCAGCCGGTAGGAGTAGATGCCGAAGGCGCGCAGCCGCACCGCGCCGAAGTCGCGGTCGCGGATCGTCACCGGATTGGGCGTGCCCCACTTGCGGTCGAGCTGCAGGCGGGTGGCGAAGAAATAGACGTCGCTCTTGAACGGGGAGTCGAACAGCTTGTCCCAGTGCATCAGGTTGGTGAGCAGCGGCAGGGTCTGGGTCGTGAGCTTGTAGCGCCCGGGGCCGAACACGTCGGCCATCGTGCCCTCGTTGACGAAGGCCGCGAGCTGCGACTCGCGCACCGTCAGCTGCGCGCCGTTCTGGATCTCCATGTCCTGCATCGGGAACCGGTAGGCGAGGACGCCGGGCGTCTCCTCGGTCCAGTGGATGACGTCGATGAACTGCTTCTTGATGAAATCCATCAGTGCCATGGAGGGCCTCCGCGTCTCGGGCCGGCGTCGGCGACGCCGCGCGGCAAGCATACCTGATGCCCGCGGCGCCGCAAACCCGCGGCGGCCCGGCGCGGCGGCCGATTTGCGCGGCAAAGCGACCGCTGATCGGCGGATGCGCCGCCGCGGGCGCTCGCGAGAATCGGGGTCGCATTGCCTGAAAGGGGAGAGGCGAATTGGCGCTGGCGAGCGAAGCGGTGGCGGAGGGCGCGGGGACGGGCGTCGCGAAGAGCGAGCAGCGCCTGCGCATGATCCTCGACAACATTCCGGGCCTGGTCGCGTACATCGACGCGGACGAGCGCTACCGCTATCTGAACCAGACCTACGAATTCTGGTACGGCAAGCATCCGGATGACTTCCTCGGGCGCCGCGTCGCCGAGATGCTCGACCCCGAGGAGTACGCGAGCGCCGCGCCGCACCTGCGGCGCGCCCTGGCCGGCGAGGCGGTGCGCTACGAGCGCGAGTCGCGCGCGGCCGGCAGGAAGCGCAGCGTCGACGTGCGCTACGTGCCCGATCTGGCGGCCGACGGCCGGGTCGAGGGCGTCTACGTCATGCTGTCCGACATCACCGCGTTCAAGGACGCGGAGCGCGCGGCCACCGAGAGTCGCGCCGCGATCGAGAGCCTGATCGCGTCGGCCCGCGACGCCATCGTCACCGTCGATGCGGAGCAGCGCGTGGTGATCTTCAACCGCGCCGCCGAGGCGATGTTCGGCCATGCCGCCGCCGAGATGGTCGGCCGGCCGCTCGACGTGCTGATCCCCGCGCGGTTCCGCGGCGCGCACCGCGGCCACGTCGCGGCGTTCGGCGCGGGCCAGGCGTCGGCGCGCCAGATGAGCGGCGCCGACCGGGTCGTGATCGGGCAGCGGCGCGACGGCAGCGAATTCCCGATCGAGGCCTCGATCTCGCGCGCCGCGCGCGGCGACGGCGTCGAGTACACCGTGATCATGCGCGACGTCACCGAGCGCATCCGCGCCGCGCGCGAGCAGGCCGCCACCGTGACCATGCTGCGCGAGACGGTCGAGCACATGCCGGTCGGGGTGCTGGTGGTCGACAAGCGGCTCAACATCCTCGCGTTCAACGACCGCCTGATCGCGCTGCTCGGCCTGCCGGCGGGCAGCATCGCGCCCGGCGACTCGATGGAGAAGTACTACCGGCTCAACGCCGAGCGCGGCGAGTACGGGGCGGGCGACGTCGACGAACTCGTCCGGAGCCGGGTCGCGCTGGCGCGGCGCGCCGAGGCGCACTGCTTCGAGCGCACGCGCGCCGACGGCACCGTCATCGAGGTGCGCGGCACGCCGGCGCCGGGGGGCGGCTTCGTCACGGTCTACACCGACGTCACCGCGCGGCGCGAGGAATCGCGCCGGCTGGTCGAGGCGCGCGAGCACGCGGAGAGCGCCGCGCGCGCCAAGAGCGACTTCCTGGCGACCATGAGCCACGAGGTGCGCACGCCGATGAACGGCGTCCTCGGCATCGCCGAACTGCTGCTCGACACCGCGCTGTCGGCCGAGCAGCGCGACTACGTCGAGACGATCCAGCGCTCCGGCCACGCGCTGCTCGAGATCCTCAACGACATCCTCGACCTGTCGAAGATCGAGGCCGGCAAGCTCGACATCGAGGCGGTCGCGTTCGATCCGGTGACCGCGCTCAACGACGTGGTCGCGCTGTCGGCCCCGCGCGCCTCGTCGAAGGGGCTGCTGCTGGCCGGCGACGTCGACGCGGCGGTGCCGCGCGACGTGTTCGGCGATCCCGGGCGTCTGCGCCAGGTGCTGACCAACCTGGTCGGCAACTCGATCAAGTTCACCGAGGGCGGCGAGGTGCGCGTCGCCGCGCGCGTGGTCTCCGAGGTCGAGGACGAGATCATGCTCGCCTACACGGTGACCGACACCGGCATCGGCATGACGCCGGAGCAGCAGCAAAAGCTGTTCCAGCCGTTCAGCCAGGCGGACGCCTCGACCACGCGCCGCTTCGGCGGCACCGGCCTGGGGCTGGCGATCTGCCTGCGTCTGGTGCAGGCGATGGGCGGCGCCTTCGCGGTGCGCAGCGCGCCCGGCGAGGGATCGACGTTCGAGTTCACGCTGCGCTGCAAGCGCGCGCCGGCCGGCGCCAGCCGCGCCGAGGCGGCCGAGGCGCGCGCGGCGGTGCGCTTCCGCGGCCGCGTGCTGGTGGTCGAGGACAACGCGGTCAACATGAAGGTGGCGCGCGCGACCCTGAAGGGCTTCGGCCTCGAGGTGGTCGAGGCCGAGAACGGCAGCCTCGCGCTCGACCGCATCGCGCGCGAGACCATCGACCTCGTGTTCATGGACATGCACATGCCGGTGATGGACGGCCTCGAGGCGACGCGGCGGGTGCGCGCCGCCGAGGCGCACGGCGCGCTCGCCGGCCGCCGGCCGATCGTGGCGATGACCGCCAACGTCATGAGCGACGCGCTGCAGACCTGCCGCGAGGCCGGCATGGACGATTTCCTGCCCAAGCCGTTCGCGCGGCGCCAGATGATCGAGGTGCTGTCGAAGTGGCTGCCGGAGGACGCGCCCGGCGGCGCGGCGCCGGGGCCGGAGGCCGGGCCGGCGCCGGTCGCGGCCGCGCCTGCGGCTGTCGGCACCGCCGGGACCGCCGAGGCGCACGGCGACGCCGGCGCGGCGATCGACCGCGCGGTCTTCGCGCAGCTTGCCGAGACCATGGCCGACGAGCTTCCGGCCCTGGTCGCGGACTTCATCGAGACCACCGCCGCGATGCTCGACGCGCTCGCCGCCGCCGATCCCGTGGCCGACCTGGCGACGGCGACGCGGCAGGCACACACGCTGAAGTCGAGCGCGGCGATGGTCGGCGCGATGCGGCTGTCGGCCCTGGCGCGCGCGCTGGAGGCCAACGGCAAGCGCGGCGACCTCGGCGGCCTTGCCGGCGCCGTCGCGGGCCTGCGCGAGGAATTCGCGGACGTCGAGCGCTCGCTCGCCGTGCTCGACAACCTGCAATTGGCGGACCAGCCCGCCTGAGGAGCCAGCAGCATGAAGATCCTGGTCATCGACGACGCTGCGAGCCAGCGCATGTTTCTCAAGGCCTTCCTGGGCAAGCTCGGGCACGAGGTGTTCACGGCCAACGACGGCAGCGAAGGGATCAAGGCGTTCGCCGCGAGCGACCCCGACATCGTGCTGCTCGACGTGATGATGCCCGGCATCGACGGCTACGAGACCGCGCGGGTGATCCGCGGCAGCAACGACGAGTGGGTGCCGATCATCTTCCTCTCGGGCTGCGTCGACGCGACCGACGTCGAGAAGGGGATCGACGCCGGCGGCGACGACTACCTGACCAAGCCGTTCGATCCCAAGGTGCTGGGCGCGAAGATCCGCTCGATGACCCGCATCGCGCAGATGCGGCGCGTGCTGGTCGAGCGCGGCGAGGCGCTGAAGGCCGCGAACCAGGCGCTGATGCGCCTGATCGACGTCGACGGGCTGACCGGCATCGCCAACCGGCGCCGGCTCGACGCCAAGCTCGAGGAGGAGATCGGCCGCTGCGCGCGCAACGGCGCGCCGCTGTCGGTGGTCCTGCTCGACATCGACCACTTCAAGCGCTTCAACGACACCCACGGCCACCTCGCCGGCGACGAGTGCCTCAAGCAGGTGGCGCGCGTGCTCGAGGCCGGGGTGATGCGCCCGGCCGACATGGTCGCGCGCTACGGCGGCGAGGAGTTCTGCGTGGTGCTGCCCGAGACCGACACCGAAGGCGCGCTCCAGGTCGCCGAGCGCCTGCGCCTGGCGGTGGCCGCGGCGCAGGTTCATCTCGGGCCGGATCGCACGGCGCAGGTGACGGTGAGCCTTGGCGCCGCGAGCCGGATCGCGGCGCGCGGCAGCACCGCCGCGGACTGGCTCGGCCCGGCCGACGACGCGCTGTACGTCGCCAAGGCGGCCGGTCGCAACTGCGTGATGCGCGCCGACATGACAGCCGAGGCCGTGCCCGCCTGAACCGGCGCACGCCGGCGAATTCGCTACACTCCCGCGGCATGCGCAACGGGAGTGCGACAGGCTCATCCGCGGCCGGGCGGCCGAATCCCGCGCGCGCGCGCCGCGGCACGTGTCCGCCATGACGACCTGGCTGGTGGCCGACATCGGCGCCACCCATCTGCGCGCGGCCGTCTGTCCGGCCGGGGCCGCGGCGCCGGGCGCGGTGACCACGCTGCGCTGTGCCGATTTCCCGCGCCTCGAGGACGCGCTCGCCGCGTGCATCGCGGCGGCGGGCGCCGCGCCCGCCGCGGCCTGCCTGGCGGTGGCGGGGCCGGTGGCGGGCGACGCATTCAGTTTCACCAACAGTCCGTGGCGATTCTCGCGGGACGCGCTGGCGCGGCGCCTCGGGCTCGCGCGCCTGGCGGTCGTCAACGATTTCGCCGCGCTCGCGCGCGCGCTGCCGGCGCTCGGCGCGGCGGACCTGGCCGGGATCGGCGGCGGCGTCGCGGCGGCGCGCGCGGCCCGGGCCGTGCTCGGGCCGGGCAGCGGCCTGGGCATGGCGATCCTCGCGCCGCAGCCGGCGCAGGCGGGCGGCTGGGTGGTGCTCGCGGGCGAAGGCGGGCACGCGGGCTTCGCGCCGGGGGATCCGTTCGAGGACGAACTCGCGCGCGTGCTGCGCGCGCGCCACGGCCGCCTGTGCAACGAATCCCTGCTGTCGGGGCCGGGTCTGGAGCGCCTGTACGCGGCGGTCGCGGCGGTCGAAGGCCGGCCGGCGCGCCCCCTCGCGGCTGCCGAGGTGAGCGCGCTCGCGCTCGCGGGCACGGACGCGGCCGCGCGGCGCGCGCTCGGGGTGTTCTTCGCGGTCCTCGGCAGCGTCGCCGGCGACCTGGCGCTCGTCGCCGGGGCGCGCGGCGGCGTCTATGTCGGCGGCGGCATCGTCCCGCGGATGGTCGACGCGCTGCGTGCGAGCGATTTCCGGCGCCGCTTCGAGGACAAGGGGGCGATGCGCGATTACGTCGCCGCGATTCCCACCGCGGCGATCGTCGCGCCGCACCCGGCGCTGGTCGGGGCGCTGGCCCTCCTCGCCGAGACGCCGGCCTGAGGCCGCGGGCCGCGCGTCAGGCGCGGCCGCGGCCGGCGGCGTGCATCGCCGCGCCGAGCGCGCGCCAGCGCGGATCCTCGGCAAGGCGTTCCAGCGGCAGGCCGAGCTTGCGCCGCCAGTTCGGGTACTCGCGGTGGGTGCCCGGGATGTTGATCGGCGCGGTCTCGCCGGTGACGTCGTCGAGCTGCACGATCGCGAGCATGGCCTCGCTCTGGCCGATCGCGGCGTGCATGGCGGCGGCGATGCTGCCGGCATCGCCGGGGTCGGCGGGCGCGCCGATGCGCGCGAACAGGCGCGCGAGCGCCTCGCGCTCCGCGCCGCGCCGGGCCGTCTCGTCGTCGCGCAGCCGCGGTTCCGGGAACAGGCCGAGCGCGTCACGTCGCGCGATGTCGGCGCCGCTCCAGTATTCCGCGATCGTCGCCATGTCGTGCGTGGCCGCGGTCGCGAGCGCCTGGCGCGGGTATTCGCCGGGCAGCTTGAACGACCCGTCGCCGTGCCAGTGGCGCTCGAACAGCAGCACGCGGTAGGACAGGAAGCCGCGCGCGGCCAGGGTGTCGCGCAGGCCGTCGGGGACCGAGCCGAGGTCCTCGCCGATCACCATGCAGCCGTGGCGCCGGCTCTCGAGCGCCACCACGCCGGCCATCGCGGGCAGCGCGTTGCGCACGTAGCCGCCGTCCGCGCCCTTCCTGCCCGCCGGAATCCAGAACAGGCGGGTCAGCGCCATCACGTGGTCGATGCGCAGCGCGCCCGCGGCGCGCATGTTGGCGCGCAGCAGCGCGCCGAGCGGGGCGTAGCCGGCCCGGGCCAGTGCCGCCGGCTTCCACGGCGGCAGGCCCCAGTCCTGACCCTCGCGGTTGAGCAGATCCGGCGGGGCCCCGACCGAGGCGCCGGCAGAGAACAGGTCCTGTGCGCCCCAGCACTCGGCGCCGTCGTCGGCCGCGCCGACCGCGAGGTCGCGGTAGAGCCCGATGCGCATGCCGGCGGCGCGCGCGGCGGCCGCGGCATCGGCGAGCTGGAGTTCGGCCTGCCACTGCAGGTACTTCTGGAACGCCACCTGCGCCGCGTGGTCGCGCGCGAACGCGCGCATCAGCGCGCTGTCGGGATCGCGCGCGGCCGCCGGCCAGGCGCGCCAGCCGGGCAGCGCGCCGTCGCGCGCGGCCGCGTCGAGGCGCCACGCCTCGAACAGCGCGTGGTGATGCAGGTCCGCGCCGCCGGCGCGCTCGAAGTCCCGGAATGCCGCCTGCCGCGACGCCTCGGTCGGCCCGGCGGCGAAGCGCGCGTGCAATGCCGCGAGCACCGGGAGCTTGAGCGCGGCGACGGCCGCGTGGTCGACCAGGTCGGCGTCGCGCGCGGCGTCGCGGCGGCGCGCGAACTCCGGCGAGCCGACCATCTGCCGTGCCGCGGCGCAGACGGCGAAGTCGGCAATGGCCTCGACGTCGAGGTACATCGGGTCGAGCATCAGGCGCGACGACGGCGCGTACGGGCTGGCTTCGGCCGGCCGCGCGAGGTGGCGCGCGTGCAGCGGCGGCAGGCCGATGAAGTCGGCGCCGGCCGCCGCCGCGGTGCGCGCGAGCACGGCGAGGTCGGTGAAGTCGCCGATGCCCCAGTTGCGCGCCGATCGCAGCGCGTAGAGCTGGGCCGCGACACCCCAGCGCCGGGCGCCGCCGTCGAGGTCGGGCGGGATGTGGCAGCGCGCCGGCGCGGCGATCAGCGCGCAGCGCGCGCCGAGCCCGTCGAGCCGCAGCGTGTGGTAGCCGGGCGGCAGCGGGCCGCCCGCGTCGAGCGGCAGCCGGAACCGCCCGTGCGGCGCGGCGCCGATCTGGCGCACATCCGCGTCCTCGAGGCGCACGGGCGTCGCGCGGCCGGCCCGCCGGCTGCCGTCCTCGAGCTCGATCTCCCAGTCGAGCGGCCGGTCGGCGGCGGCGAGCGGCAGGCCGAGCTCCACCGCCGGCGGCGCGTCCGCGTCGACCGTGACCGCGCACGGCAGCGGTTCCGCATAGGCGGCATCCTCGAGGTGCCGGGCCTGGGCGTCGAGATCCCCCGCGGGATCGAGGCCGAGCGCGCCGATCAGCGCCAGGGCCGTGGACTCCGACAGGTCGCGCCGGTTGCCGAGGCCATCCCAGTAGCCGGGCTCGATGCCGGCGGCCGCGGCCAGGCGGCGCACCGGCTCACGCATCGCGCCCGCCCGCGCCGGCGCGGGCCGAGGCCAGCACCGTCAGCGACTCCGGCGGCGCCGTCAGCGCGCCGTCGCGCACGGCGCTGCGTGCGCCGTCGGACCCGATCAGGATCGTCCACGGCGCGCCGGTCGGCGGCGGCAGCACGAAGGCGAGGTCGCCGCCGCCGCCGTTGACCACGACCAGCAGCGCGGCCTCGTCGGGGTCCGGCCGGCCGAGCTGGAAGCCGAACGCGCGCCGCGCCGGGTCCTCCCAGTCGGACGGCGTCATCTCGCGGCCGGTCTCGGCGAGCCAGACGATGTCGCGGTCGCCCGCCGGCGTCGGGTGGGCGTTGAACCAGCGCGGACTCGACAGCGCGCGATGGGTGCGGCGCAGGCGCGCGAGCGCGGCGACCCAGTCGCGCAGCGCGCGGTCGGCGCCGTCCCAGTCGATCCAGGAGACGGGGTTGTCCTGGCAGTAGGCGTTGTTGTTGCCGTGCTGGGTCCGGCCCTGGTCGTCGCCGGCCGGCAGCATCGGCACCCCCTGCGAGACGAACAGGGTGGCGAGCATCGCGCGCCCCAGGCGCGCGCGCCGCGCGCGCACGGCCGGGTCGTCGGCCGGGCCCTCGACGCCGCAGTTGATGCTGCGGTTGTCGTTGCCGCCGTCGGCGTTGTCCTGCCCGTTGGCCTCGTTGTGCTTGCGCTCGTACGCGGTGAGATCGGCGAGGGTGAAGCCGTCGTGGGCGGTGACGAAATTGATGCTCGCGAGCGGGCCGCGGCCGTCATGCCGGAACAGGTCGCTGGAGCCGGTCAGGCGGCGCGCGAGCTCGCCGCAGCCGGTCGTCCCGGTGAGCCAGAAGCCGCGCACCGCGTCGCGGTAGCGGTCGTTCCACTCGGCGATCCCGGGCGGGAAGGCGCCGGTCGCCCAGCTGGCGATGTCCCAGGGCTCGGCGATCAGCTTGGTCTCGGCCAGGACCGGGTCCTGGCGCAGCGTGTCGAGGAAGGTGGCGCGCGGGTCGAAGCCGCCGGGGCCGCGGGCCAGCGCCGTGGCGAGGTCGAAGCGGAAGCCGTCGACGTGCATGTCGCGCACCCAGTAGCGCAGCGAGTCCATCACCAGCTGCAGCGCCCGCGGCGAGCCGAGGTCGAGCGTGTTGCCGCAGCCGGACAGGTCGACGTGGTGGCGGCCGTCGCGCAGCAGGTAGTAGGAGGCGTTGTCGATGCCGCGCCAGGACAGCGTCGGCCCGCGCTCGTCGCCTTCGGCGGTGTGGTTGTAGACGACGTCCAGGATCACCTCGATGCCGGCCGCGTGCAGCGCCTTGACCATGGCGCGGAACTCGGTCGCGGGGTCGCGCCCGCCCGCATAGCGCGCCGCGGGCGCGAAGTAGGCGATCGGGTTGTAGCCCCAGTAGTTCGTGCGTCCGCCGTCGACGAGCGCGCGCTCGTCGAGGAACTCCTGCACCGGCAGCAGCTCGACGGCGGTGCAGCCGGCGGCGCGCAGGCGCGCGATCGACGCCGGATGGGCGAAGCCGGCGTAGGTGCCGCGCAGGCCCGCCGGCACCTCGGGGTTGAGCATCGTGTAGCCCTTGACGTGGGCCTCGCAGATCAGCGTGTCGCGCCACGGCGTGCGCGGGTGGCGGTCGTCGCCCCAGTCGAAGGCGGCGTCGGCGACCTTCGCGCGCAGCATCGCCCAGGCGTTGTCGCGCCGGTCGAACGACAGGTCGGCGCGCGCCTGGCCGTGGCGGTAGCCGTAGTGCGCGTCGGTCCAGCGGAACACGCCGGCGACCGCGCGCGCGTACGGGTCGAGGACGAGCTTGGCAGGGTTGAACCGGTGGCCCTGCTCGGGCGCGTAGGGGCCGTGCACGCGGTACCCGTACGCCTGCCCCGGGCGCGCATCCGGCAGGTAGGCGTGCCAGACCTGGTTGGTGCATTCGCGCATGCGCACGCGCGCGACCTCGCGCCCGAGGTCGCCGTCGAACAGGCACAGGTCGACCGCCTCGGCATGCGCGGAGAACAGCGCGAAGTTGACGCCGGTGCCGTCCCAGGTGGCGCCGAGCGGCGCGGGCCGGCCGGCGAGGACGCGCCAGTCGTCGCGGCGCCCGGGCGGGGTTCTGGCGGGGCTCACGCGCGCGCCCGCGTGGCGTTCAGCCGGTCCATGCGAGGATCACGCAGGCCAGCGGCGGCAGGGTCAGCGAGACCGAGAACGCGCGGTCGTGGCTGGGCGCGGCGACGCTCTCCACCGCGCCGCCGTTGCCGAGGTCCGAGCCGCCGTACCAGGCCGAGTCGGTGTTGACGAGCTCGCGCCAGCGGCCCGCGCGCGGCACGCCGAGCCGGTAGCCGTGGCGCGGCACCGGGGTGAAGTTGCAGACGGCGAGCGCGAGCGCGTCGTCGTCGCGGCCGCGCCGCAGGAACGCGATGATGCTCTGCTCGCGGTCGGCGAAGTCGATCCACTCGAAGCCGCCGGCGTCGCAGTCGCGCTGGTGCAGCGCCGGCGTGTCGCGATAGGCGCGGTTGAGGTCCGCGGTCAGGCGCATCACGCCGTCGTGGTGGCGGTCGGCGAGCGCGCCCCAGTCCAGCTCGCCGTCGTGGTCCCACTCCGTCGCCTGGCCGAACTCGCCGCCCATGAACAGCAGCTTCTTGCCGGGATGCGCCCACATGAAGGCCAGGAGCAGGCGCAGGTTGGCGAACTTCTGCCAGCGGTCGCCCGGCATCTTCGCGAGCAGCGAGCCCTTGCCGTGCACCACCTCGTCGTGGGACAGCGGCAGGACGAACTTCTCGCTGAACGCGTACATCAGGCCGAACGTGAGCTGGTGGTGGTGGTGCTGGCGGTGCACGGGATCGCGCCGCATGTAGTCGAGCACGTCGTGCATCCAGCCCATGTTCCACTTGTAGGAGAAGCCGAGGCCGCCCTGCGCGGCGGGCTCGGAGACCCCGGGCCACGCGGTCGATTCCTCGGCGATGGTGACCGCGCCGGGATGCAGGCGGGAGACCAGTCGGTTGGTGTCGCGCAGGAAGCGCACCGCCTCGAGGTTCTCGCGCCCGCCGTGGACGTTGGGGATCCACTCGCCCGGGGCGCGGCTGTAGTCGAGATAGAGCATCGAGGCGACGGCGTCGACGCGCAGCCCGGCGAGCCCGAAGCGCTCGAGCCAGTACAGCGCGTTGGCGGCGAGGAAGTTGCACACCTCGGTGCGCCCGTAGTTGTAGATCAGGGTGTCCCAGTCCGGATGCAGCCCCTGGCGCGGGTCGGCGTGCTCGTACAGGTGGGTGCCGTCGAGGCGCGCGAGCGCATGGGCGTCGCCCGGGAAATGGCCCGGGACCCAGTCGAGCAGCACGCCGATGCCGGCGGCGTGGAAGCGCTCGACGAAGGCGGCGAACGCCGCCGGCGGTCCGTGGCGCGCGGTGGGCGCGTACAGGCCGGTCGGCTGGTATCCCCAGGAGCCGTCGAACGGATGCTCCATCACCGGCAGCAGCTCGATGTGGGTGAAGCCGAGCGCGCGCACGTGCGGCAGCAGCCGGTCGGCGATCTCGTTCCAGTCGAGGTGGCGGTTGCCGGGCCCGCGGCGCCAGGAGCCGGCGTGCACCTCGTAGATCGACACCGGCCGGTCGCAGGCGGCCGCCGGCGGCGCCGCGGACGGCGCGGTGTGGCGGGCGCTGACCACCGAGGCCGTCGCCGGCCGCAGCTCGGCCGCGTGCGCGACCGGATCGGCCTTGAGCGGCAGCGCCTCGCCGGCCGGCCCGGTGACGGCGAACTTGTAGCGCGCGCCGGCCGCGACGCCCGGCAGGAAGATCTCCCAGACGCCGCACTCGCGCCGCAGGCGCATCGGATGGCGCCGCGCGTCCCAGCAATTGAAGTCGCCGACCACCGCGACGCGGCGCGCGTTGGGCGCCCACAGCGCGAAGCCGGTGCCGGCCGCGCCGTCGTGCACGCGCGGATGCGCACCGAGCACGTCGTAGAGGCGCTCATGCCTGCCCTCGGCGATCAGCCAGGCATCGAGTTCGCCCAGCAGCGGGCCGAAGCGGTAGGGATCGTCGATGACCTCGACCTGCGCGCCCCAGTCGACCTCGAGGCGGTAGGCGAAGGGCTGCGCGTGGCGCGCGACCACGCCGGCGAACACGCCGGCGGCGTGGCGCCGCTCGAGGCAGGCCACGGGGCGCAGGTCGGCATCGAGGACGCGCGCCGAGCGTGCGGTCGGCAGGAAGGCGCGGACCTCGAGGCAGCCGGCCACCGCGTGCATGCCCAGCGCGGCGAACGGGTCGCCGGCGCGGGCGTCGACCAGCGCGTCGATGGTCGCGGCGTCGAGCATCGGCGCGCTACCTCGTCAGCGGCTGCACGCGCCAGATCCCCTCGGCGTACTCGCGGATCGTCCGGTCGCTCGAGAAGGGGCCCATCGCGGCGACATTGCGGATCGCGCGCTCGTTCCAGGCGGCGCGATCGGCGTAGAGCGCGTCGACGCGCTCCTGCGCGGCGACGTAGCTCGCGTAGTCGGCCAGCAGCATGTAGTGGTCGCCGTGGTCGAGCAGCGACTGCACGATCGGCTGGTAGCGCGTCGGCTCCGCCGAGGAGAAGCGTCCCTGCCCGATCTGGTCGAGCACCTCGCGGAGCTCGGGATCGGCCGCATAGTGCGCGCGCGGCGCGTAGCCGGCGCGGCGGGTGTCGGCCACTTCCTGCGCCGACAGGCCGAAGATGAACACGTTGTCGGCGCCGGCGGCGTCGCGGATCTCGATGTTGGCGCCGTCCTCGGTGCCGATGGTCAGCGCCCCGTTGAGGGCGAGCTTCATGTTGCCGGTACCCGAGGCCTCGGTGCCGGCGGTGGAGATCTGCTCCGAGAGCTCGGCCGCCGGGATGATCATGCGCGCGACCGAGACGCCGTAGTTGGGCACGAACACCACCTTGAGCAGGCCGTCGACGCGCGGATCGTCGTTGACCACCGCGGCGACGTCGTTGATCAGGCGGATCACCAGCTTGGCCATGAAGTAGGCGGACGCCGCCTTGCCGGCGAACACCACGGTGCGCGGCACCCACGCGCGTGCCGGGTCGGCGAGGATGCGGTTGTAGCGCGTGACCACGTGCAGGACGTTGAGCAGCTGGCGCTTGTACTCGTGGATGCGCTTGATCTGTACGTCGAACAGCGCGTCCGGGCTCACCGCGACGCCGGTGGTGGCGCTGATGAAGTCGGCCAGGCGGCGCTTGTTGGCCGCCTTCACGGTGGCGAAGTCCGCCTGCAGGGCGGCGTCGCCGGCCTGGCCGGCCAGCCGCGCGAGCTCGTCGAGCCGCACGCGCCAGCCGTCGCCGATCCGGTGATCGATCAGGCGCGACAGGTCGGGATTGGCGAGGGCAAGCCAGCGCCGCGGCGTGATGCCGTTGGTGCGGTTGACCATGCGCCCGGGGAACAGGCGGTCGAAGTCGGAGAAGATGGTGTCGCGCAGCAGCTGCGAATGCAGCTTGGAGACGCCGTTGACCTTGTGGCTCGCGAGCACCGAGAGGTAGGCCATGCGCACGCGGCGGCCGTGGTCCTCGTCGATCAGCGAGATCCGCCGCAGCAGGGCGCCGTCGTCGCCGTGCTCGCGCCGCACCTGGTCGAGGAACAGTTCGTTGATGTCGAAGATGATCTTCATGTGGCGCGGCAGCACGCGCTCGAGCATCGCCACCGGCCAGGTCTCCAGCGCCTCCGGCATCAGCGTGTGGTTGGTGTAGGAGAAGATGCGCGTGACGAGCTTCCACGCCAGCGTCCACGGCACGCCGTGCTCGTCGATCAGCAGGCGCATCATCTCCGGTATCGCGATCGCCGGGTGGGTGTCGTTGAGGTGGATCGCGACCTTGTCGGCGAGCTGCTCGACGCCGGTGTGGTTCTTGAAGTAGCGCCGCAGCAGGTCCTGCAGCGACGCGCTGACGAAGAAGTACTCCTGCTTCAGGCGCAGTTCGCGCCCGTGCTCGGTGCTGTCGTCCGGGTAGAGCACGCGCGAGACGTTCTCCGAGCGGTTCTTCTCCTCGATCGCGGCGGTGTAGTTGCCCTGGTTGAACAGGTGCAGGTCGATCGACTCGGTCGAGGTCGCCGACCACAGGCGCAGCGTGTTGACCGCGGTGTTGCCGTAGCCGGGGACCAGGGTGTCGTAGGCCATCGCGAGGACGTCGTCGGTGTCGACCCAGGCGGCGTGCTTGTCGCGGATCTCGACGCGGCCGCCGAAGCGGATCGTGTACTTGACCTCCGGCCGCGCGAACTCCCACGGATTGCCCGAGACCAGCCAGTGGTCCGGGTACTCGACCTGGCGGCCGTCGACGATGCGCTGCGCGAACATGCCGTACTCGTAGCGGATGCCGTAGCCGAAGCCGGGCAGGTTCAGCGTCGCCATCGAGTCGAGGAAGCACGCGGCCAGGCGGCCGAGGCCGCCGTTGCCGAGCGCCGGGTCGGGCTCGAGCCCGGCGACGTCCTCGATGTCCAGGCCGAGCTCGCGCAGGGCGTCGTGGCACTCGTCGTACAGGCCGAGCGCGATCAGCGCGTTGGACAGCGCGCGGCCGGGCAGGAACTCCATCGACAGGTAGTAGACGCGCTTGACGTTCTCGCGATACTGGCGGCGCGTGGTGTCCATCCAGCGCTCGACCAGGAGGTCGCGCACCGCGAGCGAGGCGGCGTAGAGCCAGTCGCGCGCCATCGCGGCAGTGGAGTCCTTGCCGACGGTATAGGTCAGGTGGCGCGTGATCGCGCGCCGCAGCGACTCGGCGTCGCGTCCCGGGGTGTCGGTGGCGGCCGGGCCGGCCGGCAGGCTTCTGGAGTTCATCGGTCGCGCGTTTCCTGAGGGGGGCGGGCAGGCGGCAGCTTCATTTTGACGTGCAATGCGCGTGCCAGGTGCGGGGAATAGGCGCGGGAACCCGGCCTAGGCCGCGGGGCGCAGGTCGCGATAGACATCCATGTAGCGCGACGCCGCGTCGGCCCAGCCGAAGCGCTCGCGCATGCCGACGTCCTGCACCAGGCGCCAGGCCGCCGGCTCGCGCCAGAGCGCGCCGGCGCGATGCAGCGCGGCGGCGAGGTCGTCGGCGCTGGCCGCCTCGAACAGGAACCCATTGGCACGCCCGGCCGCGCGCGCCGCGGCGGTCGCATCGCGCACCGTGTCGGCGAGCCCGCCGGTGCGTCGCGCCAGCGGCAGGGCGCCGTACAGGAGGCCGTACATCTGGGTGAGCCCGCAGGGCTCGAAGCGCGACGGCACCGCGACCATGTCGGCGCCGCCGAAGATGCGGTGCGCGAGCGCCTCGTCGTAGCCCTGCCGCACCGCAACGGTGCCCGGGTGGGTGCGCGCGGCGTCGGCCCAGCGCGCCTCGAGGGCGGGCTCGCCGCTGCCCAGCATCACGATCTGGCCGCCGATCGCGAGCACGGCGGGCAGGGCGTCGAGCAGGAGGTCGAGTCCCTTCTGCGCGGTGAGCCGGCTCACCACCCCGATCAGCGGTCCGCCCGGGGCGCGCGCGAGCCCGAATTCCGCGCGCAGGCGCTCCCGGCAGACGGCCTTGCCCTCGAGCAGGCCGGGGGCGAAGGGGGCGGGCAGCGCGGCGTCCCGCGCCGGGTTCCACGCCGCGGTGTCGACGCCGTTGAGGATGCCGGTGAGGGCGCCGGCGCGCGAGCGCAGGAGCCCGTCCATGCCGAAGCCGTGCGCCACGGTCTGGATCTCCTGGGCATAGGTGGGACTCACCGTGGTGACGCGATCGGCGTAGTGGATGCCGGCCTTCATGAAGTTCAGGCTGCCGTGGAACTCCACGCCGTGCATGGCGAAGAAATGCGCGGGCAGGCCGAGGCCGGCGAACTGGTCCGGCGGAAAGCTGCCCTGGAAGCCGAGGTTGTGGATGGTGAACACGGTCCCGGGCAGGGCGCCGCCGCGCGCGCGCAGGTAGGCGGGCGCGAGCGCCGCGTGCCAGTCGTGGCAGTGCACGATGTCGGCGCGCCAGTGGCCGATGCCGCCGTCGGCGAAGCGCGCGGCCGCCCATCCGAGGGTGGCGAAGCGGCGCGCGTTGTCGGGCCAGTCGCTGCCGTCGGGGCCGACGTAGGGGTTGCCCGGCCGCGCGTAGAGGGCGGGGGCGTCGACGAGCCAGCCCGCGATCCCGCCCAGGCGGCACGGCAGGAACTCGACGGTGCCCGCCGCGGGCGGGCACTTGACGCCGACCGCGGTGCCGGTGGGCTCGGCAGCCGCCTTCAGCGCCGGAAACGCGGGCAGCAGCAGGCGCACGTCGGCGCCGGCATGGGCGAGCGCGGCCGGCAGGGCGGCGTTGACGTCGGCCAGGCCGCCGGTCTTGAGCGCCGGATGCACCTCGGTGCTGACGTAGAGGACCCGCATGCGCGTCGGGCGAACGCTGCCTCAGGCCGCCGTGCGCTGGGCGCGCTCGAGCATTTCCTGCGTGACCAGGGTGACGCCCTGCTCGCTGACATGGAAGCGCCGCGCGTCGGCGGCGGGATCCTCGCCGATCACCATGCCTTCCGGGATCCGGCAGCCGCGGTCGACCACGACGCGCGACAGGCGCGCGTGGCGACCGACCTCGACGCCGGGGAGCAGGACCGCGCCCTCGACCCGGCAGTAGGAGTTCACGCGCACCTTGGAGAACAGCACCGAGCGCGCGACGCGCGAGCCGCTGATGATGCAGCCGCCGGAGACGATCGAGTCGACCGCCATGCCGCGCCGGTCGTCGCGGTCGAAGACGAACTTGGCCGGCGGCAGCTGCTCCTGGTAGGTCCAGATCGGCCAGTTGGTGTCGTACATGTCGAGCGCCGGCGTCGGCATGGTGAGGTCGATGTTGGCCGACCAGTAGGCGTCGACGGTGCCGACGTCGCGCCAGTACGGCTCGGCCGCGCCGTCGGCATCGGCGCCGACGCACGAGAGCGAGAACGGGTGCGCGCAGGCGACCCGCATGCGCACCGCCTCGGGAATGATGTCGCGGCCGAAGTCGTGGTTCGAGTCGGGGTTGCGGATGTCGCGCTCGAGCATGTCGAACAGGAAGCCGGTGTTGAAGACGTAGATGCCCATGCTCGCGAGCGCGCGGTCCGGCTTGCCGGGCATCGCCGGCGGGTCGGCCGGCTTCTCGACGAAGTCGAGGATCTGGTGCGAGCTGTCGACCGCCATCACCCCGAAGGCGCTGGCCTCGGCGCGCGGCACCTCGATGCAGCCGACCGTGCACTGCGCGCCGCGCTCGACGTGGAACTGCAGCATGCGCGCGTAGTCCATCTTGTAGATGTGATCGCCGGCGAGCACGACGATGTAGTCGGACTTGTGGTCGCGCACGATGTCGATGTTCTGGTAGACCGCGTCGGCGGTGCCGCGGTACCAGGACTCGTCCTCCGTGCGCTGCTGCGCCGGCAGCAGCTCGACGAACTCGTTGGCCTCCCAGCGCTGGAAGCTCCAGCCCTTCTGCAGGTGGCGCAGCAGGCTGTGCGACTTGTACTGGGTGATCACGCCGATGCGGCGGATTCCCGAATTGACGCAGTTCGACAGCGCGAAATCGATGATGCGGAACTTGCCGCCGAAGTACACCGCCGGCTTGGCGCGCCGCGAGGTGAGGTCCTTCAGGCGCGTGCCGCGGCCGCCAGCCAGGACCAGCGCGACCGCGCGACGCGGCAGCTGAATGCGTTGGAAGTTGTCCTGCTTCATGATGTCGGCTCCGGGGGCGCCCGGCCGGCGGCCGGGCGGTGCGACGGCGGCGACCGGCGCGCAGGAGCGAGGTTAGCAGGAAGCGGGGCCGGCGTGCTGCGTTGCACCAGCGGTGCCGTCACGGCCAGGCGGCGAGGCGTGCGCGCAGCGCCGCCAGCGCCCGCCGCGCATGGCTCTTGACGGTGCCCAGCGGCAGGCGCAGATGCGCGGCGATCTCGCTGTGGGTCATTCCCTGGAAGAAGGCCAGCCCGATGACCTGGCGCTGCACCGCCGGCAGCTGCGCCAGTGCCCCGTGCAGCGCATCGCCGGCGCGGGCGGCGGCGAGCAGCTCCTGCGGGTCGCCGGCGGGGTCGGCCTCGGCCAGCGCGGGGGGATCGGCGTGCGGCAGTGCGGGATCGAGGCGGCGCAGGTGATCGAGCGCCCGGCTGCGTGCCATCACCAGGAGCCAGGCGAGCGGGTGACCGCGCTCGCGCGAATAGGTCGCGGCGGTCTTCCAGGCCTGGACGAAGACGTCGGCGACGATCTCCTCGGCCGCCTCCGGTTTGCGCACGAAGCGCAGCGCCACGCCGTACAGGCGGGCCGCGGTGCGGTCATAGAGCGCGGCAAGGGCCGCGTCGTCGCCGCGCGCGACATCGGCCAGCAGCGCGGCGAGTTGCTCGCCGTCGTCGTCCGCCCGCGGGACGGCCGCGTTGCCGGCGCGACGCGGGCGCGGCGCCCGGCCTGCGCGCGGATCCCCCTCCCTGGACATCGAATCAGTTTAGCAAAGCGGGCGCGCCCGGCCCGAACGTGCCGCGCGGCGGGTGCCGGCGGCGGCGCTAGACCGCGCCGCTCGCCGTCCGGCCGTAGACGAGCAGTTCCGGAAACGCCATCGCGCGCGCGAACAGGTAGCCCTGGCCCTTGGCGCAGCCGTAGGCCGACAGCGCGAGCGCCTGGGTGCGCGTTTCGATGCCCTCGGCGGTGACCGGCATCTCGAGCCGCGCCGCCAGGTCGAGCACGGCGCGCACGACCGTCTTGCCGCGCGGCGTGCCGATGCTGTGGGTGAAGCTGTGGTCGATCTTGAGCTCGTGCACCGGCAGCCGCGCGAGTTGCGCTAGCGACGAATAGCCGGTGCCGAAGTCGTCGATCGCGAACTCCACGCCGAAATCGGCGAGCAGGCCGACCACCCGCTCGGCCGTGCCGACGTCCTCCATCAGCATGCCCTCGGTGACCTCGAAGCGCAGGCGCTGCGGCGCCATGCCGGTCTCGCGCAGCAGTTCCCCGATCTCCTTGAACAGCTTGAGGTCGCGGAAATCGAGCGCGGACAGGTTGATGTTGACGCGGAAGTCGCGCGCCAGCGCCGGGCCGGCACTGGCCAGGTCGCGCGTGACCTGCGAGAGCACGGCGCGGCTGATCGCGCGCGTGAGGCCGGCGCCCTCGGCGACCGAGAGGAAGCTCGCCGGGGCGAGCAGGCCGCGCTGCGGATGGCGCCAGCGGATCAGCGCCTCGGCGCCGACGATGCCGGGCATGCCCAGCCGGACGATCGGCTGGTAGTGCACGACGAGTTCGCCGTTGTCGATGCCGTGGCGCAGCTCATGCTCGGTGCGGATCTCGCCCAGCGGGTCGCCGTCGCCGACGCCGGGAACGGTATGGGTGCCGCGCGCGAGGCGCTTGGCGCGGTGGCGGCGCTGGTCGGCGGTGCGCAGCAGCGTCTCGGCGTCGCCGTGCTCGGCCGGCCAGAGCGCGGATGCGACGCTGGCGGTCAGGCTGAACTCGTAGCCGTCGAGGGTCAGGGGCGCGGCGACGCAGCCCACGATCTCGTCCTGCGCGCGCTCCGCCGCCTGGGCGCCGCCCGGGACCAGCGCGGCGAACTCGTCGCCCGCCATGCGCGCGAGCAGCGCGCCGGACGGCAGCCGCGCGCGCACCCGCTCGGCGATCTTGCGCAGCACCGCGTCGCCCGCCGCGTGGCCGAGCGCGTCGTTGACCAGCCGGAAGCGGTTCAGGTCGAACGACAGCACCGCGAACTCCTGTCCGACCGCTGCCGCCGCGCCGATCGCCTCGGCGAGCGCGAACCGCGTCAACAGGCCGGTGAGCACGTCGCGCTCGGCGACCTCGCGCAGCCGGGCGACCCAGGCCTCGCGGCGCAGGCGCTGGGCCAGCAGCGCGCCGATGAGTTCCGACAGTCCCGGCAACTGCGCGTCGGCCCGGCGCGGGCTGCGCGACAGGAACTGCAGGGCGCCCGCGCACTGCGCGTCGCCGACGATGATCGGAAACGTGTAGGCGGAATGGATGCCGGCGCGCGCGGCGTCGGCGCGCAGCGCGAAGCGGCTGTCGCGGCCGACGTTCTCCGACCACTGCGCCTGGCGCGACGCGATCACGGCGCCGACCATGCCCTCGCCAGGCGCGATCGAGCGTCCGCGGATCAGCCCGGCGAGGCGCTGCAGCCGCTCGTCCGCGCGCGCCCACACCGCCAGGCAGCGCGCGCTCCTGCCGTCGCCGGCGTTGATCCAGCAGGTGCCGATGTCCCAGCCCAGCCCGGTGCACACGCTCTGCAGCACCCAGTCGTAGGCGGCGAGCGAATCGACATCCTGAAGCAGCACCTCGCTGACCTTGAGGGCGATGTCGCGGCGCAGCGCTTCGCGCTTGGCGACCGTGATGTCGATGATCAGTCCGTACAGCTCGGCGTCGGCGGCGCCCTGCGTGTTGCGCACGACCACGCGCAGCCAGCGCGTGCCCATGGGGGCGACCTCGAGCGCGATCTCCTCGTCGACCTGGGTGCCGGCGCGGTTCAGGCGGCGGATCGCATCGCCGATGCGGTCGCAGTCGGCGCTGCTGGCGGCGGCGAAGGCCTGGTCGAGGTGCGCGACCGCGCGGCTCACGCCGAGCAGGTCCTGGGCCGAGCGCGAGAGCAGGAAGCGGTCCTCGCGGTCGATCTTGAAGTGGCCGAACGAGGCGATCGACTCCGAGGACGAGAACTGCTCCTCGAGCGTGCGCAGGTGCCGGTTGGTCTGCGCGAGCATCGCCTCCAGGCGCAGCGAGCGCGCGAGCAGGTCGGTGGTTTCGGTTCCGGCGGATGCGGGCGGCTCGCCAGGGTGCGCGGTGTCCGGGTAGGTCATGGAATCCGTGACTTGGCGTGCCGTGCGTGCGGGCGCGGTACGCATCCAACGATCATCGGTCGCACCGCTGCCGGAACGCGGCGTGCAGGCGACAGGAAGGAACTTTTAGCATGCCGGCCGGGCGGCGATGCGGCGAGCAGCGCGGAATTCCGGGGCGACCTGTGACATTGTTCACATTCGCAGGCAAATTGCCCGTGCCGGCCGCGATCCCTAGGGCTTGCTGCGCGCGACCACGCGGGCGGGCGCCGCGGCGGGCCGGCGCGCCGTCGCCGCGCCGCGCTCGAGCGCGGCGAGCCGCGCACGCGCCGCCGGTTCGCCCTCGCGCGCCGCCTGCATGTACAGCGCGCGCGCGCGCGCGAGGTCGCGCGGCACGCCGCGCCCGGATTCGTAGAGTTCGCCCAGCGAGATCTTCGCGAACGAATTGCCGCCCCGGGCCGAGGCGGCGAACAGGCGATGCGCCTCGACGTACTCGATCTCGCCGGCGCGGCCGTCGCGCAGCAGCTTGCCGAGGCGGTGCTGCGCGTCCCAGTGGTCCTGGGCGGCCGCGAGCGAATACCAGTCGAAGGCCGCGTGCAGGTCGCGCGGCACGCCGCTGCCGGTCTCGTACAGGGCGCCCAGGCGGGTCTGCGCGGTGGCGAACCCGCCCAGCGCGGCGCGCTCGTAGAGCGCGGCCGCGCGCGCCGCATCCTTCGGCAGGCCGATGCCGTTCTCGTGCATCTCGCCCAGCTGGGTGAGCGCGAGCGGGTGGTTGCTCTCGACCGCGCGCTCGAACCAGCCGCGCGCCTGGTCGGGGTCGGTCCTGACGCCGTCGCCGCGCAGGTACTTCAGCCCGAGGACGTACTGCGCCTCGGTGTGTCCGAGGTCGGCGGCGGCGCGGAACTCGCGCAGCGCCTCGGCGTGCTGGCGCTTCGACTTCGCCTGCATGCCGCGCAGGAAGGCGTCGTCGCCGGGGCGCTCGGCGGCGGCCGGGCCGGGAGCCGCCGCCAGCCACGCGGCGGCCAGCAGGGCGCTAATCCGCATAGCGGTTCTCGAGCGCGCCGATGCCGTCGATCTCGATGCGGATCACGCTGCCCGGCTTCATGCTGCCGGCGCCGACCGAGGTGCCGCAGGCGATGATGTCGCCCGGTTCGAGCGTCATGTCGCGCGAGATCCGCGCCACCAGGCGCGCCGGCGCAAAGATCATGTCGGCGACCGGGTAGTCCTGGCGCGTCTGGCCGTTGAGGATCGCGCGCACGGAGAGCGTCATCGGGTCGAGCCCGGTGGCGATCACCGGACCGATCGGACCGAAGGTGTCGAAGCCCTTGGAGCGCGTCCACTGCTCGAAGGTGGGGTCCGCGCGCAGGATCTCGACCGCGGTGACGTCGTTGACGCAGGTGTAGCCGAACACGTGGTCGAGGGCGTCGGCCTCGGCCACGCCGCTGGCGCGCCTGCCGATGACGATGCCCAGTTCGGCCTCGAAGATCACCTTGCCGCCGAAGTGCGGCGGCCTGCGGATCGTGCTGCCCGGCGCGCAGAACGAATTGTTGCTCTTGAGGAAGTACAGCGGTTCGGCCGGCAGCGGATTGCCTTCCTTGGCCGCCCGCTCGTGGAAGTTGTTCCACAACGCCGGCATCTTCGACGGCACGCACGGGGCCAGCAGCGTCACCTCGGCGAGCGCGAGCGTGCGCCCGGTGGGGGCGCTGCCGGCGAACATGTCGCCCGCGTGCTCGCGGATGGTGCCGTCGGCAAGTGTGCCGAACCCGGTCGCGCCACCGTGGCTGTAGCGTACCCAGGCGGTCATCAGGCGACCCGCAGCGGGATGCGCTGGTCCGCGATGCGCTTCGACCACAGCGCCGGGCCGGTGACGTGCGCCGACACGCCGGTCGAGTCGACCGCCACGGTCACCGGCATGTCCTTGACCTCGAACTCGTAGATCGCCTCCATGCCGAGGTCCTCGAAGCCGACCACGCGCGCGGCCTTGATCGCCTTGGCCACGAGGTAGGCGGCGCCGCCGACGGCCATCAGGTAGGCGCTCCTGTGCTTCTTGATCGACTCGATCGCCGTCGGCCCGCGCTCGGCCTTGCCGATCATCGCGATCAGCCCGGTCTGGCCGAGCATGGTCTCGGTGAACTTGTCCATGCGCGTCGCGGTGGTCGGGCCGGCGGGGCCGACCACCTCGTCGCGCACCGGGTCGACCGGGCCGACGTAGTAGATCACGCGGTTGGTGAAGTCGACCGGCAGCTTCTCGCCACGGGCCAGCATGTCGGCGATGCGCTTGTGGGCCGCATCGCGGCCGGTCAGCATGCGGCCGTTCAGGAGCAGCGTGTCGCCGGGCTTCCATGCGGCGACCTGCTCGCGCGTGAGCGTGTCGAGCTGGACGCGCTGGCTCTTCTCGAGATCGGGGGTCCAGTTGACCTTGGGCCAGTCCTCCAGCGACGGGGCCTCGAACACCGCCGGGCCGCTGCCGTCGAGGACGAAATGCACGTGGCGCGTCGCCGCGCAGTTCGGGATCATCGCCACCGGCTTGGACGCGGCGTGGGTCGGGTAGTGCGCGATCTTGACGTCGAGCACCGTCGTCAGCCCGCCCAGCCCCTGCGCCCCGATGCCGAGCGCGTTGACCTTCTCGTAGAGTTCGATGCGCAGCTCCTCGAGCTTGGACTGGGGGCCGCGCGCGAGCAGCTCGTGCATGTCGATCGGCTCCATCAGCACCTCCTTGGCCATCAGCATCGCCTTCTCGGCGGTGCCGCCGATGCCGATCCCGAGCATGCCCGGCGGGCACCAGCCGGCGCCCATGGTGGGTACGGTCTTCAGCACCCATTCCACCAGGTCGTCGGAGGGGTTCATCATCACGAACTTCGACTTGTTCTCGCTGCCGCCCCCCTTGGCGGCGACGTTGACGTCGACCGTGGCGCCGGGCACGAGCTCCATGTTGATCACCGCCGGCGTGTTGTCGCGGGTGTTCTTGCGCGTGAACTGGGGGTCGGAGAGCACCGAGCCGCGCAGCAGGTTGTCGGGGTTGGTGTAGCCGCGGCGCACGCCCTCGTTGACGGCGTCGGCGATGCCGGTGGCGAAGCCCTCGAAGCGCACGTCCATGCCGATCTTGAGGAACACGTTGACGATGCCGGTGTCCTGGCAGATCGGCCGCCTGCCCTGGGCGCTCATGCGGCTGTTGGTGAGGATCTGCGCGATCGCGTCCCGGGCCGCGGCGCTCTGCTCGCGCTCGTAGGCGCGGGCGAGGTGGGCGATGTAGTCCTTCGGGTGGTAGTAGCTGATGAACTGCAGGGCGTCGGCGATCGAGGCGACGAAGTCTTCGTAGCGGATGGTGGTCATGGCGGGTCGATCCGGGAGCGGAGGTGTGGCGATAGACTCGCGAGTTTACGCCACCGCCCGCTGCCGGAATGGCCCCATGCTGAAACGACTCCTGCGTGCCGCGGGGTTCGCGCGGCCCGCGCACGCACGCGCGGGGAACGGGTTCGTCGCCGCGTCCGACCTGCCGCTGCCGCCCGAGCCCCGGGACCGCGCCGCGATCGCGGCCGCCTGCGCGCATGCGGCCGCCGGCGACCTCGCGGCGGCGGCGCGCACGCTCGAGAGCGCGCGCGGCGCGGACGCCTTGCGGCTCGCGCTTCTCGGCCTGGTCCGCGAGGGTGCCGGCAGCGACGCGTCCGCCGCGCGGGCCTTCGCGGCGGCGCGC
>JAEUOS010000169.1 GCA_016790695.1 Burkholderiales bacterium | reverse complement strand
TGCTGCTTCAAGGTATTGCGGCTCGCGCCGGTCAGCCGGATCGCCGCGCCGATGGTGACGCGTCCGTGTTCGCGCGCAAATTCGACGATGCGCAATTGCAGATCGGGCAAGACCGCCAGCACGACCTTCTCATGCGCGATCTTCTTCTCGAGCCGGCGCACCTGCTCGGCCAGGGCTCGCAGGAAGAACACGAGCCACGGCTGCCAGTCGGGCGACACGGCGCGGATCGTGCCTTGCGTCTGGCGCAGCGCCAGGTAGTAGGCCTCCTTGCCCTGTTCGACCACGCTTTCCAGCGAGCTGTACGGCGCGTAGGCATAGCCGGCCTGCAATAGCAGGAGCGTGGTCAGCGCGCGCGAAAGACGCCCGTTGCCGTCCTGGAACGGGTGAATCTCCAGGAACACGACCACGAAGACGGCAATGACCAAGAGAGGGTGCAGCCGACGTGCGTCGCGCTCCTGATTCACCCAGGTCACAAGTTCTGCCATCAGGCGCGGGGTATCGAACGGCGACGCGGTCTGGAACACGACCCCGATCTGCGCCCCGGTCTCGTCGAATGCGGCAACGCTGTTCGCGCTGGTCTTGTAGCTGCCGCGGTGGCGCGCATCCTTCTGGCTGTGCTTGAGCAGGATCTGGTGCAGCTGCCGGATATGGTTCTCGTTGAACGGAATGTCCTGCCATGAGGAGAACACCAGTTCCATCAGGTCGGCATAGCCGGCCACCTCCTGTTCGTCGCGGGTCGCGAAGGACCGGATTTCCAGGTTCGCGAGCAGTCGTTCCACGTCCCGGTCCGACAGCCTGCTGCCTTCGATGCGGGTCGAGGAGCCGATGCTTTCAATGGTCGCGACCCGCCGCAGGGCGGTCAGGCGGTCGGGCGCGAGCGCGCCCGTGGCGCGCCAGGCCCCCTTGAACTCGTCGATTCCGGCGATGAGGCCAAGAATTTCCGGGGTGATCCTGATCGTGTCGACATTGAACATGAGCCAATTATGCGCCCATTCACACCCAATTATCAGGGCCCGGCCAGAAGTACACCCATTTACACCCAATTTCCCGTCCTTGGGCGGGTGATGCGCCCGGATCAGGCCGGCACCGACATCAGGCCCCGCCGCCGGCCCGGTGCGGCGTGTGGTGGAACAGGTATTCGCCGATCACGCGCTCGCCGGACGCCGCGACCGCCAGCAGCCGCATCCGCACCGTGGTCGCGGGCAGGGCGCGCACCCGATCCATCCGCGCGGTGAGGACCACTTCGCCCGCCGCAGGGTCGAACGGCACGTCGTGCAGGCGTTCGACCGCGTCGCCCGCGGCGCGCTCGAGGTCGAGCCGTTCGACATCCGCAAGCGGCGCCTCGAGGCGCGTGATCAGCAGGTCGTCTTCCGGCGCCACCGTGCACTGGACGCTGCCGTTCGGCGCGACGCGGTATTCGCGCAACCGCGCCCCGGCCGCGGCCAGGTGCGCGACCAGCGACGCCGGCAGCACCGCCTCCACCGCGCCGGAGCGCACCGCGTCGCGGACTGCCCCGGCCAGGTCGACCAGGCCCCGCAGCCGGGCGCTGCAGTCGCCGCAACCGAGCAGGTGTTCGTCCGCCTGCGCCTCGCGCGCCGGGTCCTGCTCGCCGAGCCAGTAGGCGAGCAGGTCCGCCGGCGGAATCGGGTGCGCGCAACGCGAGCCGGTCATGGCGGGGTCCCGTCGCCGCCGACGCAGTCGCGCAGCCGCGCGAGCGCGCGATGGCGGATCACGCGCACGTTGCCTTCGCTCAGCCGGAGCGCCGCGGCGACCGCCCGGGCCGGGGCGTCGTCGTAGAAGGTCATGACGAGGACCGTGCGATCGCGCTCGGCAAGCTGCTCGAGGCAGCCGACCACGCGGGCCTGGTCGAGCCGGGGCGCCGACGCCGCGTCCGCCTGCGCCACATCGCCAGCATAGCGCTCGAGCAGCCGCTCGCGCCGGGCGCCGGTGCGGCGCAGCTCGAGTACGGTCATGCGGCAGGCGCCGAACACGAACGAGACCAGCCGCTCGGGGTCGCGCAGCCTGCCGGCGCGCAGGCTCTCCAGGGTCAGCAGCATGACCTGCTGCACCAGGTCGGCGGCGGCCTGGCCGTCGCGCAGGTGCTTGAGGCCGTACAGCCGCACCCGCGGCGCCAGGCGCCGGTACAGCTCGGCCTCGGCGGCAACCGCCTGCCCTGCGGGCGCCGCCGCGATGCGGCGCGCCAGGGCGGTGTCGTCGAGCGCTTCATGGTCGTTCGCATCGGGCACCTGCACATCATACGGCCGGGATGGCAGCAGCGAGGAGGTGTAACGACCTGCCGCGTCGTTACACCACCGGGTTCCATCCCACAGAAATGGAGTTCGCGATGATCACCAACCCGCAATCCGGAACCAACGTGCAGGAGATCGCCGCCGGCATCTACCGCATCAACACGCCGCTGGCGCTGCCCGACGGCGCCGGCTTCAGCTTCAACCAGTACCTGATCGACGACGATGCGCCGCTGCTGTTCCACACCGGGCCGCGGCGCATGTTTCCGCTGGTGCAGGAAGCCGTGGCGCGGGTGATGCCGGTCGCGCGCCTGCGCTACGTCGGGTTCTCGCATGTCGAGGCCGACGAATGCGGCGCCCTCAATGCCTGGCTCGCCGCGGCCGCCGATGCCGTGCCGGTGTGCGGGCGGATCGGCGCCATGGTGTCGGTCGCCGATCTCGCCGACCGCGCGCCGCGCGCGCTCGCCGACGGCGAGTCGCTGCCGCTCGGACGCCACACCGTCCGCTGGATCGACACGCCGCATACCCCGCACGGCTGGGACAGCGGCCTGCTGATGGAGAGCACGACCCGCACGCTGCTGTGCGGCGACCTGTTCACCCAGGGCGGCGCCGGCGAGCAGGCGCTCACCGAGTCCGACATCCTCGAGCCGAGCGAGGCGTTCCGCGCGCCGATGGACTACTTCGCCCACGCGCCCGCAACCA
>JAEUOS010000147.1 GCA_016790695.1 Burkholderiales bacterium | reverse complement strand
CCTCGCGGTCCCGCAGCTGCTGGCCTGCACGATGCTTCCGGAGGCCATGGCCGCCTTTGCCAGTCGGGTTCCAGAAATCGACGTGCGCTTGCAGGACTGTCTGGTTGATCAGGTGGTTTCGCGTGTGCTCAGCGGCGAGGTCGATTTTGGCGTGGGCCCTGAGCGAGACTACAGTGACGAACTGGTGGCGCAGCCGCTGTTCGATCTCGCGTTCGGTGTTGCATTCTTGCCGGATCACCCTCTGGAAAGGCCGCGCACGCTGCGCTGGAAAGACTTGGTTGGCCACCCTGTCATCTCGATGCAAGGCGAGTTCACCCAGCGTCTGCACGCCGACTTGCCGCCCCGATTGCGCAACACCCAGGCGGGGATCGCCCGGGAGGTCAATTTCATGACCACGGCGTTCGCGATGGTGCGCGCCGGTCTGGGAGTGACGCTCTGCCTCCCCTATGCGCAGCCACTGATTGAATTGCACGGATTGCGGTGGCGGCTGCTGCGAGCGCCCGTGGTCAAACGCAAGTTCTTCATTCTCCACCGCAAGGATCGGGCGCTCTCGCAGGCGGCACAGGCGTTCGCGGCGCACTTGAAGGAGTTGCGATCACCGCCGGCTCCTCGGTGGCGGCGATGATCCTGAACTCGACTCCACGCTGAGGGCAGTGCTCGCGGTCGATGTCGAACACGCGCCTCAGAAAGTGCTCCGTACTCCTGTTCGCGCGCGGGCTCGCCGACGTTCTGACCCGAGCCCGGCACGACCGCCACGCGCGGCGTTGCGTGGGGTGCAAGCACTCCGTGAAAGCGGGTGAAGTGCTGGCGCTGCCAAGGCACCAGCGCTGCCAAGCGTTGCATGAAGTGCAGCGGCGTCGTCCTTCGATGCGTGGTCCCGTCGCGCCAGGGACTGTTCAGTTGAAGCATGACACTGACGTTGAGGCAAGCGCCATCGAGTTGTGCGAAACCGTCACGGATTTCGGCCGCGACGAATTAGAGTCCGCAATCTAATTTCGCACCTACGCACAACCAATTGATTGCACAAACGTTTTCTTGGCCGACATGTGAATTTCCGCAATGCACAACACTTTCCGCTTGACCCGACGCCATCTCACCTGAGAAAAAGCACGACCGTTCGTTTTATTTCGTGCTTCCGTGGCCAAACCCGGCAACGCCAGTTCCAAGGGCCTGCAGACCAAGAGCGCCATCCTCGACGCGGCGCTCGCCATTGCCAGTCGCGACGGCCTCGAGGGCCTGTCGATCGGCATGCTCGCCGAGGCGCTCGGCATGTCGAAGTCCGGCGTCTTCGCGCACTTCGGCAGCCGCGAGGAACTGCAGATCGCGGTCATCGACGAGTACGCGCGGCGCTTCATGAACGCGGTGTTCCATCCCGCGATCGGCCTGCCGCGCGGCCTGCCGCGCCTGGCGGCGATGTTCGAGAACTGGCTGCACCGCGTGCAGACCGTCGAGATCCCCAACGGCTGCGTGTTCATTTCCGGCGCGGTGGAGTTCGACGACCGCGACGGCCCGGTGCGCGAGCGCATGGTCACGGTCAACCGCGGCTGGCAGGGCGAGATGCAGAAGGCCGCGCGGCAGGCGATCGACTGCGGCCACCTCGTGCCCGCCTGCGACCCCGAGCAGCTGGTGTTCGAGCTCTACGGCGTCATGCTCGCGCTGCACCACGACGCGCGGCTGTTGCGCGATGCGCGCGCGGTCGAGCGCGCGCGGCGCGCGTTCGACCGCATCATCGCGCAGCACACGGCCGCGGAGGCGCCGCCGGCGCGCACGCGCGCCGCCCACCGAACCGCAAGCGTCGCCGCGTGAGGGAGAACGCGGCGATGCGACCGGCGAATCCACATCATTGACCAGCACCACGAAGAGGCAACCCCATGGCTCAATACACTCCTCCCCTGCGCGACATGCAATTCGTGCTGCACGAAGTCCTCGGTGCGGGCGCGGTCCTCAAGGGACTGCCGGCGCACGCCGAGATCACGCCCGAGCTGATCGACCAGGTGATCGAGGAAGGCGGCAAGTTCTGCGCCGAGGTCCTGTTCCCGCTGAACCAGGTCGGCGACCGCGAAGGCTGCGTGCTCGACAAGGCCACGCATGAAGTCAAGACGCCGACCGGCTTCAAGGAGGCGTTCCGCAAGTTCGCCGAAGGCGGCTGGCCCGCGCTGTCGTGCGACCCGGCCTACGGCGGCCAGGGCCTGCCGCACGTGGTGCAGACCGCGTTCCAGGAGATGATGAACTCGGCCAACCAGGCGTGGTCGATGTACCCGGGGCTCACCCACGGCGCGTACCAGGCGCTCATGCGCCACGGCACCGAGGAACAGAAGCGGACCTACCTGCCCAAGTTCATCTCCGGCGAGTGGACCGGCACGATGTGCCTGACCGAGCCGCACTGCGGCACCGACCTGGGCCTGCTGCGCAGCCGCGCCGAGCCGCAGGGCGACGGCACCTACCGCATCACCGGCGGCAAGATCTTCATTTCCTCCGGCGAGCACGACATGGCCGCGAACATCGTGCACCTGGTGCTCGCGCGCCTGCCCGACGCGCCCGCCGGCACCAAGGGCATTTCGCTGTTCATCGTGCCCAAGTTCCTGGTCAATCCCGACGGCTCGCTCGGCGCGCGCAACGCGATCACCTGCGGCGCGCTCGAGCACAAGATGGGCATTCACGGCAACGCCACCTGCCAGATGAACCTCGACGGCGCGATCGGCACCATGGTGGGCGAGCCCAACAAGGGCCTGAACGCGATGTTCGTGATGATGAACGGCGCGCGCCTCGGCGTCGGCATGCAGTCGCTGGGCCTGATGGCGGTCGCCTACCAGTCCTCCGCGGCGTACGCGAGGGAGCGCCTGCAGATGCGCTCGCTGTCGGGCCCGAAGGCGCCGGACAAGGCGGCCGACCCGATCATCGTCCACCCCGACGTGCGGCGCATGCTGCTGACCCAGCGCGCCTACCTCGAGGCCAGCCGCGCCTTCGCGCTGTGGATCTCGCTGCAGGCCGACATCGCGCACTACAGCGACGACGAGGACGAGCGCGCCGACGCCGAGGACCTGCTGGCGCTGCTGACCCCGATCGTCAAGGCCTTCATCACCGACGCCGGCTTCGAGTGCACCAACCTCGCACTGCAGGTCTTCGGCGGCCACGGCTACATCGCCGAATGGGGCATGGAGCAGTTCGTGCGCGACGCCCGCATCAACCAGATCTACGAGGGCACCAACACCGTGCAGTCGCTCGATTTCCTCGGCCGCAAGGTGCTGGGCGACGGCGGCAAGAAGTTCAAGAAGTTCGGCGCGCTGGTCGAGGCGCTCGCCGAGGAGCACGGCGCGAACCCGGCGATGAAGGAGTTCATCGACCCGCTCGCCGAGCTCGGCGAGAAGCTGGCCGAGCTCTCGATGTGGATCGGCATGCAGGGCTTCAAGAACGCCGACGAGGTCGGCGCGGCGGCCACCGACTACCTGCGCCTGGCCGGGCACCTGGTGTACTCGTACTTCTGGGCACGCATGGCGGCCGTCGCGCTGCCCAAGGCCGACACCGACCCGTTCTACAAGGCCAAGCTCGCCACCGCCCGCTTCTACTTCGCGCGCCTGCTGCCGGAAACCGAGATGCTGGCCAAGCGCCTGAAGGCGGGATCGAAGGTGCTGCTGGCGCTGGAGGCCGAGAATTTTTAGCGCGCAAAAGTACAAACCTACTTTTGCGCGGCCTGACCTGCCGTCGAATCGCGGGCGGAGCCCGTCGATTCGACGGACGAAAAATCGAGGAAAAATCACATGACGAACTTCCACGTGAACAAGGTAGCGGTGCTGGGGGCCGGGGTGATGGGCGCGCAGATCGCGGCGCATCTGGTCAACGCGAAGGTGCCGGCGATCCTGTTCGACCTCGCGGCCAAGGACGGTCCGAAGAGCGGCATCGCGATCAGGGCGATCGAGGCGCTGAAGAAGCAGAACCCGGCGCCGCTCGGCGTGCCGCAGCTGGCCGAGTTCATCGAGCCCGCGAACTACGACGACGACCTGGCCAAGCTCGCCGGCTGCGACCTCGTCATCGAGGCGATCGCCGAGCGCATCGAGTGGAAGCACGACCTCTATCGCCGCATCGCGCCGCACCTGGGCGCGAACGCGATCCTCGCCTCGAACACCTCGGGCATCCCGATCCACCGGCTCGCCGAGGCGCTGCCGGAGGCGCTCAAAGGCCGCTTCTGCGGCGTGCACTTCTTCAACCCGCCGCGCTACATGCACCTGGTCGAGCTGATCCCGATCGCCGCGACCGCGCCGGCGATCCTCGACAACCTCGAGGCCTTCCTCACCAGCACCCTGGGCAAGGGCGTGCTGCGCGCCAACGACACGCCGAACTTCATCGCCAACCGCGTCGGCACCGCCGGCATGGCGATGGCGCTCTACAACGCCGAGCGCCTCGGGCTGCCGTTCGACGTCGTCGACGACCTGACCGGCGCCAGGATCGGCCGCGCCAAGTCCGCCACCTTCGGCACCGCCGACGTCGTGGGCCTGGACACCATGGCCAACGTCATCAACACCCTCAAGAACACCCTGCAGGCCGATCCCTGGCACAAGTACTTCGACCACCCGGCGTGGCTCAAGACCCTGCTCGAGAAGGGCGCGCTCGGCCGCAAGACCAAGGGCGGCGTGTTCAAGAAGGTCGGCAAGGACATCCTGATGTTCGACCCCAAGTCCGGCGACTACGTGCCGTCGAAGGGCAAGGCCGCGGCCGAGGTCGACAAGATCCTCAAGAAGAAGGACTGGGGCGAGCGCTTCCGGCTGCTGCGCGAGTCGGCGCATCCGCAGGCGCAGTTCCTCTGGGGCATGTACCGCGACAGCTTCCACTACATCGCCGTGCACCTGGCCGAGATCGCCGACACCGCGCGCGACGTCGACTTCGCCATGCGCTGGGGCTTCGCCAACAAGCAGGGGCCGTTCGAGCTGTGGCAGGAGGCCGGCTGGTCGCAGGTCGCCGAGTGGATCCGCGACGACATCGCCGCCGGCCGCACCCTGACCGCGGTGCCGCTGCCCGACTGGGTGTTCGCCAACAAGGACGGCGTGCATACGAGCGCCGGGTCATGGTCGGCGAAGGAAGGCCGCTTCAAGCCGCCATCGTCGCACCCGGTCTACGCGCGCCAGGCGTTCCGCGCCAGCGTCAAGGGGGCCGGCGCGACCTCCGCCGCCGAAGGCGGCACCACCGTGTTCGAGGACGACGGCGCGCGCCTCTGGCACCTGGGCGACGGCGTGCTGATCGTCTCGTTCAAGTCCAAGCTCAACGTGCTGGGCCCGCTGCAGATCGGCGCGCTGCATCGCGCGCTCGACATCGCCGCGGCCGAGTACAAGGCGGTCGTGGTGTACCAGACCGGCGCCACCGACGGCGGCGCGTTCTCCGCCGGCGCCGACCTGCAGTCGATGCAGCCGATGATCCAGGAGCACGGCCTGGACATCGTCGAGCCGGAGATCCGCAAGCTGCAGAGCGCGTTCATGCGCATGAAGTACGCGCCGGTGCCGGTGGTGGCCGCGGTCGCCGGCCTCGCGCTCGGCGGCGGCAACGAGTTGCAGATGCACGCGGCGAAGCGCGTCGCGGCGCTCGAGTCCTACATCGGCCTGGTCGAGGTGGGCGTCGGGCTGATCCCCGCCGGCGGCGGCCTCAAGGAAGCGGCGCTGCAGGCGGCCATGCAGGCGCAGGCGATCGGCGCGACCAACCTGCTCGACTTCATCAAGGGCCGCTTCCAGGCGATCGCGACCGCCACCGTTGCGAAGAGCGCGCTCGAGGCCAAGGCGCTCGGCTTCCTGCAGCCGACCGACACCGTGGTCTTCAACCTGTACGAACTGCTGCACGTCGCGCGCGCCGAGGCGCTGGCGCTGGCCGAGGCCGGCTACCGGCCGCCGCTCAAGCCGACGTTCCCGGTCGCCGGGCGCGCCGGCATCGCCACCATCAAGGCGCAACTGGTGGGCATGCGCGACGGCGGCTTCATCAGCGAGTACGACATGATGCTCGGCGAGCGCATCGCCGAGGCGATCTGCGGCGGCGACGTCGAGCCCGGGAGCCTGGTCAACGAGGAGTGGATCCTCGCGCTGGAAGCGAAGGGCTTCATGGACTCGCTCAAGGACGAGCGCACCCAGGAACGCATCTACGCGATGCTCACCACCGGCAAGCCGCTGCGCAACTGAACGAACCGGAGACACGACATGAGCAAACAGATCCAGGACGCCTACATCGTCGCCGCCGTCCGCACCCCGATCGGCAAGGCGCCGCGCGGCATGTTCAAGAACACCCGCCCCGACGACCTGCTCGTCACCGCGATCCGCGCGGCAATGGCCAAGGTGCCGTCGCTCGACCCGCAGGCGGTCGAGGACGCGATCGTCGGCTGCGCGATCCCCGAAGGCCAGCAGGGCCTGAACGTCGCGCGCATCGCGGTGCTGCTCGCGGGCCTGCCGCAGAGCGTGGGCGGGGTCACCGTCAACCGCTTCTGCGCCTCCGGGCTCACCACCGTGGCGATGGCGGCCGACCGCATCCGCGTCGGCGAGGCCGACGTCATGATCGCCGGCGGCTGCGAATCGATGAGCATGGTGCCGATGATGGGCAACGCGCCGTCGATGAACGACAGGATCTTCACCGACGAGAACATCGGCATCGCCTACGGCATGGGCCTCACCGCCGAGAAGGTCGCGCAGCAGTGGCAGGTCTCGCGCGAGGCGCAGGATGCGTTCTCGGTGAAGTCGCACCAGAAGGCGCTGGCCGCGATCGCCTCGGGCGCGTTCGCCGACGAGATCACGCCGGTGGCGGTCAGCGAGCGCCATCCGGACCTCGCGAGCGGCCGGATCGCGGTCCGGAACCGCAGCGCCGACACCGACGAAGGCCCGCGCGCCGACACCTCGCTCGAGGGCCTGGCGAAGCTGCGCCCGGTGTTTGCCGCCAGGGGCAGCGTGACCGCCGGCAATTCCTCGCAGACCTCCGACGGCGCCGGCGCGCTGGTCCTGGTCTCCGAGCGCGCGCTCAAGCAGTACAACCTCACTCCCCTGGCGCGTTTCGTCTCCTACGCCATTCGCGGCGTCGATCCCAAGATCATGGGCATCGGGCCGAAGGAAGCGATCCCGCTGGCGCTGAAGCACGCGGGCCTGAAGCAGGACGACATCGGCTGGATCGAGTTGAACGAAGCCTTCGCCGCGCAGGCGCTGGCGGTGATCGGCGACCTGGGCCTCGACCCCGCGGTGGTCAACCCGAACGGCGGCGCGATCGCGCTCGGCCACCCGCTCGGCGCCACCGGCGCGATGCGCGCGGCCACCGCCATCCACGGCGCGCGCCGCACGAAGGCGAAGTACAGCATGGTGACGATGTGCGTGGGCACCGGCATGGGCGCCGCGGGCATCTTCGAGACGCTGTAGCAACGCGCCGCGCGCGGCCGGTCCGCGCCGCGGCCCCGGAGGAAACGCCATGTCGGTCTACCGTCCCGCCTGCGATGCCGCCTACTTCAACGCCCGCAGCCCCGGCCACCTGCCGGGCTGGATGGGTGTGAACATCCTCGGCATCGGCCAGGGCTTTCTCGAGGCCGAACTCGCGGTGCGGCGCGACCTGTTCGCGCCCAACGGCTTCCTGCACGCGGGCACGGTGGTGACGCTCGCCGACACCGCGTGCGGCTATGCCTGCGTCGCCCACCTGCCCGAGGGCGCGAAGGGCTTCACGACGGTGGAACTCAAGAGCAACCACCTCGGCACCGCGCTCGACGGCCACATCGCGGTGCGCGCCGCGGCCGCGCACCTGGGACGCACCACCCAGGTGTGGGACGCGACGGTCACCCACCGCGAGACCGGCAGGACGATCGCGCTGTTCCGCTGCACGCAGATGGTGCTGTGGCCGCAATGAGCCAGGGCCATCCGCACACGCTGACCACCCGCGACGGCGCGCGCATCGCCGCGCACACCTTCGCGCCGGCGGCGGCGCCGCGCGCGAGCGTCGTGATCGGCCCGGCGATGGGCGTGGCCGCGTTCTACTACCACCCGCTGGCCGCGCACCTGGCCACGGCCGGCTTCGCGGTCACCACGTTCGACTATCGCGGCGTCGGCGGCTCGCTCGAAGGGCCGCTCCGGCGCCACCCGGCGACGCTGACCGACTGGGTGCGCCAGGACTACCCGGCGGCGATCGCCCACGCCCGCAGGCACGCGCCGGCCGCGCCGGTCTATCTGCTCGGCCACAGCCTGGGCGCGCAGGTTCCCGGACTCTTTCCCGAGGTCGACGGCATCGCCGGGCTCCTCGGGCTCGCGACCGGCAGCGGCTACTGGCGCACGATCCGGCCGTCGGTCCGCCGCCGGTTCCCGCTGCTCGCCTATGCGGTCGGGCCGGTGTCGATGGCGCTCGCGGGCTACTTTCCGGGCAGGAAGATCGGCATCTTCGACGACGTGCCGGCCGGCGCGATGCGCCAGTGGCTGCGCTGGTGCCGCCACCCGCGCTACTGCGCCGGCGTCGAGCCGGGCGCGGATGCCGCGTTCGCGCGCGCGCGCTTTCCGGTGCACTACGTGTCGTTCACCGACGACGAGTTCATGACCGTCGAAGGCACCGAGGCGATGCTCGACTGCTACACCGCCGCGCCGCGCCGCCACACGCGCATCGCCCCGGCCGACTGGGGCGCGAAGCGCATCGGCCACCTCGGCGTCTTCCGCAAGGACATGGCCCCCCACTGGCCGCGCATCGCGCGGCTGATCGACGACCTGCCGGCGCTTGGCGCCGCCCCGACCCCGACGGAGAACTCCCCATGAGCGACATCGCCACCAGCCGCGACGGCGGCGTGCTGTGCATTGCCTTCAACCGCCCGGCGAAGAAGAACGCGATCACCGGCGCCATGTACCAGGCGCTGGCCGACGCGCTCAAGGCCGCCGACGCCGACGCCGGCGTGCGCGCGGTGCTGTTCGAGGGCGGCGCCGACATCTTCACCGCCGGCAACGACCTCGAGGACTTCATGCACCACCCGCCCTCGGGTAACGACAGCCCGGTGTTCCAGTTCCTCTACAACCTCTCGCACGCGAAGAAGCCGCTGCTGGCCGCGGTGGCCGGCGCCGCGGTCGGCGTCGGCACCACCATGCTGCTGCACTGCGACGCGGTCTACGCGGCCGACAACGCGCGCTTCTCGATGCCCTTTGTCACCCTGGGCCTGTGCCCGGAGGCGGCCTCGAGCCTGCTGCTGCCGGCGCTCTGCGGCTACCAGCGCGCCGCCGAGAAGCTGCTCTTCGGCGAGCCGTTCGACGCCGCCGAGGCGCGCGAGATGGGGCTGGTCAACAAGGTGCTGCCGGCGGCGGAGCTCGCGGCCTTCGCGCGCGCGCGCGCGCACAAGCTCGCCGCCCTGCCGGCCTCGTCGGTGCGCACCACCAAGGCGCTGATGCGCGGCACGCACGTCAAGGCGGTCGAGGCGCAGATGACCGAGGAAGGCGCGCACTTCCGCAAGATGCTCTCCTCCCCCGAGGCGAAGGAAGCGTTCGCCGCGTTCTTCGAGCGCCGCAAGCCGGACTTCTCGCGCTTCGCGTGATCGACCTGGCGCTGGGGCTGGCCGCCCTGCCGCTGGCACCGCTCCTGGTGGCGCAGGGCCGGCGGGTACGCCGGGTCACCCCGCGCCTGCCGCCGGCGGCCGGGCCGGTTGCCGGCATCGTGGGCGACGACGGTGCGGGAGCGCCCCTGTCGCTGCTGGCGATCGGCGAATCCACCGTTGCCGGCGTCGGCGCGGCCACCCATGCCGACGCCCTGACCGGCCAGCTCGCGCGCGGCCTCGCCGCGGCCACCGGCCGGCGCGTCGCCTGGCAGGCGCACGGACTCTCCGGCGCCACCGTCGCGCAGGCGCGCGCGAGCCTCCTGCCTGGCATCGCCGGATCACCACTCGACCTCATCGTCGTCGCCTTCGGCGTCAACGACGTGCTCGAGCATACGCGCCCGGCGCGCTATGCCGAGCGCGTCGCCGCGCTGGTGGCGGCGCTGCGCGCACGCGGCGGCCCGGCGCCGGCGCTCCTGTGCGCGGCACCGCCGATGGCGCGCTTTCCGTCGCTGCCGGCGCCGCTGTCGACCTACCTCGGCGCGCGCGCGCAGCTGCTCAACCGCGCGCTGCACCGCGCCCGCATCGAGCGCGCGACGCTGGTGACGCCCGCGGTGCGCATCGAGCCCGCGCTGTTCGCCGAGGACGGCTTCCACCCGTCGCCGGCCGGTTATGCGGTGTGGGCCGAGGCGCTCGCGGCGGCGGCGCTGCACGCCGGATTCCTCCGCGGCCGGCCGTAGCCGCCCGCGCCGGCCGCGCGAGCGGCCTGCTATCCTCCCTGGTTCGTATCCACCGCGCGACCACCGAAACATGCTCAAACTCGACATCAACGGCGCCACTCGCAGCGTCGACGCCGCGCCCGACACCCCGCTCCTGTGGGTGCTGCGCGACCACCTGAACCTCACCGGCACCAAGTACGGCTGCGGCGTCGCCGCCTGCGGCGCCTGCATGGTCGAGGTCGACGGCGCCGCGGTGATGTCGTGCATCACCGCGGCCGGCAGCGTGGCGGGCAAGAAGGTGCGCACGGTCGAGGGCCTCGGCGCCGACCAGCTCTCGGCCCTGCAGCAGGCCTGGATCCGCCACCAGGTGCCGCAGTGCGGCTACTGCCAGTCCGGCATGCTGATCGCGGCCACCGCGCTGCTGGCGAAGAACCCCGCGCCGACCGACGCCGACATCGACGGCGCGATCACCAACATCTGCCGCTGCGGCACCTACCAGCGCATCCGCGCCGCGATCAAGGACGCGGCCGGCGCCGGCAAGGCGGCGGCCGCGGCGCCGCAGGCGGTCCCGGCGCTGGCGCTCACGCGCACGCTCGAGGCCGCCAAGGCCGCGCCCGGGGGTGCCAAATGAAGCGCCGCACCTTCCTCCTGACCGGCGCCGGCATTGCCGGCACCCTGGTGGTCGGCTGGGCGGTGCGCCCGCCCGCGACGCGCCTGGTCGCCGAAGCCGCGTCGCTGCCGCTGGAGCGCGGCGACGTGCAGTTGAACGGCTGGCTCACCATCTCGCCCGAGGGCCTGGTGACCGTGGCGGTGCCGCGCGCGGAGATGGGCCAGGGCGTGCTGACCGCGCTGCCGATGCTGCTCGCCGAGGAGCTCGGCTGCGACTGGGCCGCGGTGCGCACCGCGGCCGCGCCGATCGACCGCATCTACGGCAACGTCGAGATGCTGGTCGACGGCCTGCCGTTCCATCCCGACGAGAAGGGCCGCGCGCATGCGGCCGGCGCCTGGGTGGTGCGCAAGATCGGGCGCGAACTGGGCCTGATGGTCACCGGCGGCTCCTCGAGCGTCAAGGATGCCTGGGGTCCGCTGCGCATCGCCGGCGCCTCGGCGCGCGAGATGCTGGTCGCGGCGGCGGCCGCGCGCTTCCGCGTCGACCCGTCGACCTGCCGCGTCGAGCGCGGCTGGGTGCGGCACGCCTCGGGCCTGCAGGCCAGCTTCGGCGAGCTCGCGGCGGCCGCGGCCCAGATCGAGCCGAACCGCTTCCCGGTCCTCAAGAGCGCCGAGGCCTTCACCATCATCGGCAAGAGTCTGCCGCGCACCGACGTGCCGGCCAAGGTCACCGGCGCCGCGCGCTTCGGCACCGACGTGCGCCTGCCCGACATGCTCCACGCCGCCATCCGCATGGCGCCCGCGTTCGGCGGCGACTGGATCAAGTTCGCCGCCAACGGCGCCGAAGGCATGCCCGGCGTGAAGGCGGTGCTGCCGGTGTCGTCGCGCGCGGCCGGCGCCGCGCGCGGCATCGCGGTCGTGGCGACCACCTGGTGGCAGGCCAAGCGCGCCGTCGACGCCCTCGACATCACCTGGGACGCCGGCCCGCACGGCGGCATGGAAAGCGCGATCATCGCCACGCGCATGCGCGAGGCGCTCGACGCGCGGCGCGGCGCGGCCTACCGCGCCAAGGGCGCGATGGCGGCGGCCTTCGCGCGCGCCAACCGCATCGTCGAGGCCGAGTACGCGGTGCCGTTCCTCGCGCACGCGACCATGGAGCCGCAGAACTGCACCGCGCGGGTCGCCGACGGCAAGGTCGAGGTGTGGGTGCCGACGCAGGCGCCGTCGCTGGTGCGCTGGATCGCCGCCAGGACCGCCGGCGTCACCGGGCACGACGTGACCGTCCATCCGACGCTGCTCGGCGGCGGCTTCGGCCGCCGCGCCGAGCTCGACCTGGTCGTGCAGGCGGTCGAGATCGCCCGGTCGACCGGCGGGCGGCCGGTGCAGCTGGTCTGGAGCCGCGAGGAGGACATGGCGCACGACATGTACCGGCCGGCGGCGATCGCGCGCCTGCGCGGCGGCGTCGACAGCGACGGCCGCGTCGTGGCCTGGGAGCACTTCGGCGCCAGCGGCTCGGTGATGCATTCGATGGTCGAGCGCATCGGCTTTGCGCCGATGGGACCGGACAAGACCAACGCCGAGGGCGCGGCCGACGTGCCCTACGAGTTCGCGAACCACAAGGTCGAGCATGCGCTGGTCAAGAGCGCCGTGCCGCTCGGCTTCTGGCGCTCGGTCGGGCATTCGCAGAACGCCTACTTCACCGAGGCCTTCATGGACGAGCTGGCGGCGGCCGCCGGCAAGGATCCCTACCAGTTCCGCCGCGCGCTGCTCGCCGGCCATCCGCGGCACCTCGCGGTGCTCGACCTCGCCGCGGCCCGGGCCGGCTGGGACAAGCCCCCGGCGGCGGGCATCGCGCGCGGCATCGCGCTGGCCGAATCGTTCGGCTCGATCGTCGCGCAGGTGGCGGAAGTCTCGCTGGTCAAGGGCGAGAAGGGCATGGCACCGCGCGTGCACCGCGTGGTCTGCGCAATCGACTGCGGCCAGGTGATCCATCCCGACATCGTCGCCGCGCAGATGGAATCCGGCGTCATCTTCGGGCTCAGCGCCGCGCTCTTCGGCGAGATCACGGTCAAGGGCGGCGCGGTCGAGCAGCGGAACTTCCCGGACTATCCGATGGTGCGCATGGCCGGCGCGCCGGTGGTCGAGACCCACATCGTGCCGTCGAAGGCGCCGCCCGGCGGCGTCGGCGAGCCGGGCACCCCGCCGATCGCCCCGGCGGTGGCCAACGCGGTCTTCAAGCTCACCGGCAAGCCGGTGCGCTCGCTGCCGATCCGGCTGGCGTGAGCGCGGCACCGTCGCCCCCGAAAGGAAATCGATGAGCACTCCCGCATGGCGCGCCTGGGGCGCGCTCGTCCTGGCGCTCGCCGCCGTCCACGCGCTCGCGCAGGACCTGCCGCGCGCCAGGCCCGAAGCGGTCGGCATGTCCGGGCCGCGCCTGGCGAAGATCGGCGCCTGGCTCAGGGCCGAGACCGAGGCCGGCCGCATCCCCGGCGCCATCGTCGTGGTCGCGCGCGACGGCAGGATCGCGTACCAGGAGGCGATCGGGCGCCTCGACCCGCAGAAGCCCGACGCCATGCCGGCCGACGCGATCTTCCGCATCTACTCGATGACCAAGCCGATCACCTCGGTGGCGGCGATGATCCTGGTCGAGGAAGGCCGGCTCACGCTCGACGCGCCGGTCTCGCGCTTCATTCCGGAGTTCGCGAAGATGCAGGTCGGCGTCGAGAAGACCGATGCCGCCGGCGCGAAGTCCCTCGACCTGGTGCCGGCGCGGCGCCAGATCACCGTGCAGGACCTGCTGCGCCACTCGTCGGGGCTGACCTACGGGTTCTTCGGCAATTCGCTGGTCAAGAAGGCCTATGTCGACGCCAGGCTCGACGCCGGCGGCGACACCACCAACGAGGCGTTCGCGAAGAAGATCGCCGGCCTGCCGCTGCACTACCAGCCGGGCAGCACCTGGGACTACAGCTATTCGACCGACGTGCTCGGGCGCGTCGTCGAGGTCGTCGCCGGCAAGAGCCTGTTCGCGTTCATGAAGGAGCGCATCCTCGACCCGCTCGGCATGAAGGACACCACGTTCTACGCCCCCGAGCCCGCGCGGCAGGCGCGCCTGGCCGAACCGCTCGCCAGCGACCGCGCGATCGGCGAAGGCATCGAGATGAACGATCCGCGCATCGCGCGCACCGCCGAGCCCGGCGGCCAGGGCCTGGTGTCGACCGCGGGCGACTATGCGCGCTTCCTGCAGATGCTGCTGAACGGCGGGCGCCTGGGCAAGACGCGCATCCTCGGCCCGAAGACCGTCGAGTTCATGACCGCGGACCATCTCGGCTCGAGCGTGACGCCCGGGCCGCTGTACCTGCCGGGCCCCGGCTACGGCTTCGGCCTCGGCTTCGCGGTGCGCCGGACGACCGGCGAGCCCGCGGCGAACGCCGCGGCCGGCGAGTACAACTGGGGCGGCGCGGGCGGCACCGCGTTCTGGGTCGATCCGAAGAACCGCCTGTTCGTCGTGCTGATGATGCAGTCGCCCAGGCAGCGCACCGGCTACCGGCCGATCCTGCGCAACATGGTCTACGCGGCGATCGAGCGCTAGGGCCTGCCGACGCAGGACACGCATGCGCGGCGGGATGTCCGCGCGCGCATCCGGCGCTGACCGTCCCTAGGCGCGGCGCCGCGCCAGCGTCTTCAGGCCCGCGGTCACCTCCGCGGCGAGGCCGCGCAGGCGCGGCAGGTAGCGGCGCACCGCCTCCTCCGGCGTCATGGTCGAGGCGAACCAGGTGAGCCCGATCGAGGCCACCGGCCGGCGCCCGTCGAACACCGGCAGCGCCAGCGTGTTCGACTCCGGGCGCACCGATGCGTCGCGCAGCGCGTAGCCGCGCCTGCGGGTCTCGGCGATCATCCGGCGCATCGCGGCACCGTCACGCGCGAGCGCGTCCTCCGCGCGGCTCGACCTGGCCAGCGCCTCCAGCAGCAGCCGCTGCTCCTGGCGCGTGCAGTGCGCGAGCACCGCGCGCCCGAGCGCCTGGCTCGCCATCGACAGCCGCATGCCGATCGAGGAGTGCAGGAACGACAGCGGCGACTTCGGGATCGTCGAGTAGCGCACCACCACCGCGTCGCCGTCGACGACCGCGAGCGTGAGCGGCCACTTGAGCTCGCCCGCGGCCGCATCGAGCAGCGGCGCCGCCACCTCGACGGCCAGCGGCTCGCCGTGGTACCCCGCGGTCAGCGTCGCCACGCCCGAGGCCAGCAGGTAGGCGCCGGGCTGCGGCGCATGGCGCACCAGGCCCTTGGCCTCGAAGGTCTGCAGCAGGCGCACCAGCGACGGCTTGGGAATGCCGGTCTGGCGATGCAGCGCATCGATGGTCGACACCGGCTGGCGGTTGAGCGCCTGCAGGAGCTCGATGGCGCGCACCACCGACTGGACGGGAGGAAAGGACGGCATGGGCGCTGCCTGCTGTCTGCGGGGCAGCGATGGTAACCCGCGCCCGCCGGCGCGACGCGGTCGGAACCGCGGCGACGCGGCGACGCGGCTACGCGGCGCTGGCGCCGGCGAACGCGGAAAGATCGACGCCCGGCGGCAGCGGGTACTCGTCCGCGTTGCACACCAGGCCGGGCTTGGCGGAGAAGTCCAGGCGCGGCGGGGAGAAGATGTCGACGAGCCAGCCCGGGCCGCCGACGTTGCGGCTGGTGTGGATCACCTTCGGCGGGACCACGAGCACCGAGGGGCTGCCCATCTCGGCGGCGACGTCGCTCTTCCAGGTCGTCATGTCGGGAGTCCAGGGCCAGCGCAGGTGGTGCACGTAGGTGCCGGCCACCGCCAGCGAGCCCTGCTCGAAGTCGGCATGCGAGTGCGGCGAGAGCTTGGTGACGTCGCGCGCGACCGGGCGGCGCTTGAGCACGTTGATCATGAGGTTGGTCGAACGGAAGATGCGCATCTGCGAATCCGGCCGGTCGAAGTCGGCAACGCGATAGTGGCGCAGCCGGAACCCGCCCGGCGGATCGGGCCAAGCCACCAGCGGCGCGGCGCCGGGCGCGCCGTTCGCGTAGACCGCGGCGTTGCCGGCGGCGGCCGCCAGGTCGGCGGCGCGGGTCGAGAACACGCGCACGACCAGCCCCGCGGCGCGCGCGGTCACCCGCGACGCGCCCGGCGGGACGATGGTCAGCGTCTCGCCCGCCGCGTCGACGGCCGCGCCGCCGGCCTCGATCAGCGCGCCGGCATCGGGCAGGAAGACGATCGACTCGTCGGGATTGTCGGCGCGCGCCAGCACGTCGCCGGCGGCCACGCGCGAGACCGCGATGACGAAATTGGCGCCGCGCGTGATCCAGGTGCCGTGCGCCTCCTCGATATGCGGCGGTGACTCGTGATGGCGGGCGTAGGTGGCGTCGTAGGTCATGCGTGTGCTCCTGGCGGCGGACAAGGGCGGATTCAGCGGGACGGCGCGAGCGCGAGCGCGCCCTGGCGCAGGAAGGACTGGTCGGAACCGACGACGAAGCAGCTCACGCCGGCGGCGCGGAACTGCTCGCGCTCGGCGAGGTTCGGCACGAACATCGCGGCGATCTTGTTCTCGGCGCGCGCGGCGTCGATGATCGCCTGTGTCGCCGCGGTCACCGCCGCGGCGCGGATGTCCTCGTGCCCGAGCGCCAGCGCGAGGTCGGCGCGGCCGATGAACAGCGCGTCGACGCCCGGCACGGCCGCGATCGCGCGCGCGTTCGCCAGCCCGTCGCGGCTCTCGATCTGGCACATCACGACCGACCGGTCGCCCGCCGCGAGCGCCGCCTGCATGCCGAGCGCGCCGTAGCCGGCGAAGCGCGGCGAGCCGGAGAAGCCGCGCTCGCCGCCGCGGTAGCGCGCGCGCGACACCACGGCGCGCGCCTCGTCGGCGCTGTTCACGTGCGGCACCACGAGGCCGGCGGCGCCGAGGTCGAGCACCTGCAGGATGGTCGGCGCCGCCTTGTCGGGGATGCGCACCAGGAGCGGCAGCGCGGCGGCGCGGCCGGCGAGCAGCATCAGGTCCAGCGTGTTGCGGTCGAACGGCGCGTGCTCGGCGTCGATGACGGCGAACGGCAGGCCGGCGGTGCCGAGCACCTCGACCACCTGCGGATGCGCGGTCTTGACGAAGGTGCCGGTGGTGACGCCGGCGCGCAGGGTGGCATGCAGGTCCATGGCGGGTCTCGCTACTTGGGCGGCTTGGCCAGCGCGGGCCGGTTGAAGATCTCGCCGAGGCCGGCATAGTACGGGCCGCCGAGGCGCGCGACCGGGCGCAGCTTGACGCTGTCGACCTGGCGGCCGTCGTAGACGTCCGGGGAGAGGTGAAAGGCGACGATCTCGCCGATGTACAGGGTGTTGAGGCCGCGCCCGAGCGGGACGGCGCGCTCGAGGCGGCACTCCATGTGGATCGGCGAGCAGGCGATGCGCGGCGCGCGCACCGCGACCCCGGGCAGCAGCGCGATGCCGAGCGCCGCGGCCTCGCTCTCGCCCGGCGCGTACTCGGCGCTGCACTGGTGCATGAGCTCCATGTTGGCCTCGGTGGCCGCGTTGACGGTGAACTCGCCGGTCGCGACGATGTTGCGCGCGGTGTCCTTGAGCGCGCCGTCGCGCGTGCCGATGTTGACCGCGAGCATCGGCGGGCTGTGCGCGACGTAGTTGAACGAGGAGAACGGCGCGGCGTTGACCGCGCCGGCGGCGTCGACGGTGGTGATCCACGCGATCGGCCGCGGGGTCACGCAGCCGATCAGCAGGCGATAGGCCTCGGGGGTCGACAGCGCCGCGGCCTCGACGGTGATGTATTCGCTCACGATGCCTCCGCCGGCGCGCCCGCCCAGTAGGGCGCGCGCAGGTCCTTTTTCGACAGTTTTCCCAGCGCGGTGCGCGGCAGGCCCGCGCGCAATTCGACCGCGTGCAGGCGCTGCATGCGCCCGAGGCGCGCATTGGCCCAGTCGCGCAGCGCCGCCGCGTCGACCCGCGCGCCGGAACGCGGCACGACCAGTGCCAGCGGCGTCTCACCCCAGCGCTCGCTCGGAATCCCGATCACGGCGGACTCCTCGACGTCCGGATGCGCGGCCAGGACGGCCTCAAGGTCGGCGGCATAGACGTTCTGGCCGCCGGAGATGATGACGTCCTTCTTGCGATCGAGCAGCGTGAGGAAGCCGTCGGCATCGAAGCGGCCGATGTCGCCGGTGCGGTGGTGGACGCGGCCGGCCGCGTCGACCCAGCGGATCGCCGCGGTCTGGTCCGGCCGGTTGTGGTAGCCGGCCATCATGAACGGCGAACGCCCGACCACCTCGCCGACGGCGCCCGGCGCCAGGCGCTCCCCGGCCTCGTCGATGACGAACACCTCGTTGCCGGGCGCGGGCCGGCCGACGCTCGCGAGCTTGTCCGGATGGGCGCCGGCGTCGAGCACGCAGGTGCAGCCGCCCTCGGTCATGCCGTAGACCTCGACGAGCCGGCCCGGCCAGCGCTCGAGGATCGCGCGCTTCTGCGCCGCCGCCATCGGCGCGCCGGTGGTCTGCTTGAGGACGAACGACGCGAGGTCGGCGGCCGCGAAATCGGGATGGGCGAGGATGCGCTGGTACTGCACCGGCACCAGCATGGTGTGCGTGGCGCGCTCGGCGGCGGCGATGCGCAGGTAGCGCCCGGCGTCGAAGCGCTGCATCAGCCAGACCGCGCCGCCATGGGCGAGCGCCGCGAGCAGCGGCTGCATGGTGGTGTTCGAGTACATCGGCGTGGCCAGGAGCGTCAGGGTGCCCGGGCCGAGGCCGAAGCCCGGGCGCCGCGCCTGGCGGCTGCGCATGCCGTGCGCGTGCACGATGCCCTTCGGGCTGCCGGTGGTGCCGGAGCTGTAGATGATGTTGAACGCGTCCTCGGGCGCGGCCGGCGCCGCGGCAGGCGACCCCGCGCCGGCCGGGGCGGCGGCGCTCCACGCGGCCAGCGACGGCCCGGCGGCCACGGACGGCCCGGCGGCCGACGACGACCCGGCGGCCGATGGCGACTCGCCGGCCGATGGCGGCCCCAGCCAGACCACGCGCCCCGGCAGGCGCGCGCCAAAGCCGGCGACGATGTCCTGGTGCGGCGCTGCTGCCGCCGCGTCGGCGAACAGGAAGGTCGCGCCGGCGTCGTCGAGCATCGCCGCGAGCGCGGTCCCGGTCGCCGAGGACGCCAGCGGCACCACGCAGGCGCGTGCGCCGACCGTTCCCAGCCAGGCGACCACCGCGTCGACCGACGGCTCCGCGAGCAGGGCGACGCGGTCGCCGGGGCCGACCCCGGCCGCACGCAGCGACGCGGCGACCGCGCGCGTGGCGCGCGCGAACTCGCGCCAGGTCAGGCGCGCGGTGCCGTCGGCCAGGGCGCAGGCCTCCGGCTGCGTATCGGCGTGCGCCGCGATCAGGTCGCCGAAGGCGACGAAGCCTTCCGGGACGGCCGGCGGCGTGCCGGCGGGCGGTGCGGGCATCGGCTCAGGCATCGAAGATCTGCACGATGGTCTCGGCCACCAGCGCCGGCCGCTCCTGCCCTTCGATCTCGATCGTGCACTCGAGCGTGAGGCGGGTGCTGCCGGCGAGGACCTCGCAATCCTTGAGCGACTGCCGCAGGCGCAGCCGCGCGCCGACCGGCACCGGGCTGGTGAAGCGGATGCGATTGCAGCCGTAGTTGAGGCCGCGCCCGCGCTTCTCGACCCGGTAGACGCTGCGCTGCAGCCACGGAATCAGCGCCAGGGTGAAGAAACCGTGCACCAGCGTCGTGCCGCCGGGCAGCTCGCGCTGCGCGCGCGCGGTGTCGACGTGGATCCAGTGATCGTCGCCGGTCAGCGCGGCGAACGCGTCGACCTGGGACTGGTCGAGCGCCATCCAGTCGCTCGCGCCCAGGGACTTGCCCTTCCAGGCGGCGAGGTCGGCCGCGCGCTCGACGACGGTGGTCACGACGCCGCCTCCGGCGCCGGCGCGCGCGCCGGCACCCGGCCGTTGGTCACCAGGGTCATCACCGTCTGCGCGTCCTGGTTGGTGACCGTGACGCGGGTGCGCACGATGCCGTAGGCCGGGTTCGACGCCGAGCGCCGCAGTTCGACCACCTCGCGCGTCACCTTCAGCGCATCGCCGGCGCGCACCGGCCGCTGCCAGCGCAGTTCGTCGATCCCGAGGCCGACCACCGGCGTCGCGCCGTAGCCGCCGGCCTGCACGAACACGCGCATCGACAGCGCGGCGATCTGCCAGCCGCTCGCCACCAGCGCGCCGAACGGGCCCTCGGCGGCGCGCTCCGCGTCGGTGTGCATCGGCTGCGGGTCGTTGGCGCGCGCGAAGGCGACGATCTCCTCGGCCGAGAGCACGGTCGGCGCGCTCTCCCAGGTCTCGCCCAGGCGGAAGTCCTCGAAGCGGCGGCCGGCGGCGCTCATTCGATGCTGATCTTCGCCGCCTCGATCACGCGGCGCCACTTCGCGGTGTCGCCGGCGATCTGGCTCGCGAGGCGCTCGGGCGGTCCGCCGATCGCGATGGCGCCGAACTGCGCCAGGCGCGCGCGCCCCTCGGGCGAGGCGATGATGCGGTTGGCCTCCTGGTTCAGGCGCTCGATCACCGCGCGCGGCGTGCCCGCCGGCGCCACCATCGCCGACCACACCGTGGCCTCGATGTCGAAGCCCTGCTCCTGCGCGGTCGGCACGTTCGGCAGCCCGGGGAAGCGCGACTTCGAGGTGAGCGCCAGCGCGTTGAGCTTGCCGGCCTGGATGTTGGCGATGAACGCCGACACCGGGGCCGAGGTCGCCTGGATCGACCCGCCGAGGAGCTCGGTCATCGCCGGAATGTCGCCCTTGTAGGCGACCCCGAGCATGTCGGTGCGGGTGACCGACTTCACCAGTTCGAGCGCGAGGTGGCCGATGGTGCCGTTGCCGGGATGGCCGACGCTCTGCTTGCCGGGCTGCGCGCGCGCGAGCTCGACGAACTCCTTCAGCGTCCGGGCCGGCACCTGCGGATTGGCCGCGATCACCAGCGGAATCTCGCCGATCAGCATGATCGGCGCGAAGGCCTTCTCCGGGTCGTAGGGCATCGCCTTGTAGAGCAGCTTGTTGTTGGCGAGCGGGCCCGAGGTCGAGACGCCGAGCGTGTAGCCGTCCGGCGCGGCCTTGGCGACCGCGTCGGTGCCGAGGTTGCCGGCGGCGCCGGCGCGGTTCTCGACCACGAACTGCTGGCCGAGCCGCTCGGAGAGGCCCTGCGCGATCAGGCGCGCGAGGATGTCCGAGCTGCCGCCGGCCGGGAACGGGTTGATGATCCGCACCGGGCGGGTCGGATAGTCCTGCGCGGCGGCCGGCCCGGCGAGCGCCGCCGCGGCCAGGGTGATCCAGGTGAGCAGCTTCATCATGAGGTCTCCTTCGTTGTGGTGCCGGCCGCGCCGCGCGCGCGGGCGAGCCGGTCGAGGATGCCGGGCAGCCGCTCCCGGGCCGCCTCGCGCAGGTTGCGATAGGTGCTGTTGCCGTGCGCGTCGATGGCGACCACCGCCGGCCCGAGGCGCTCGACGTCCAGGGTCACCAGACGGAACTGCGAAATGTACTCGTTCCAGTGCACCGAGACCACGCTGCGGATCGCGCGCGAGAGCAGCGTGCAGCCGCCGCCGAGGAACGACACGTAGACGCAGCCCGCGGCGGCCAGCGCCGCGACGCCGGCGTCCCCGAGGCCGCCCTTGCCGCCCACCACGCGCACGCCGCTGCGGGCGATGATCGCCGGCATGCTGTCGTCGTAGCGCGTGCTGGTCGACGGGTTGAGGTAGAGCGCCTCGAAGCCGCCGCCGGGACGCTCGCGGTTGTACGAGCTCAGGTGCACGAAGGCGCCGCCGCCGAGGTCCTGCGGCAGGGCCTCGCCGCGCTCGAGCAGCGCGGCCATGCGCCGGTGCGTCGGCAGGCCGATCGTCATCGTGACCGCGCCGGTCAGCGCCACCGGGTCGCCGACGGCGAGCGAGCAGGCCTCCTCCCGCGTCAGCGGCAGGCGCAGCTCGCGGGTGCCGTCGTCGAGGACCACGATGCTCATTCGAGGCGCTCCACCCGTCCGTCCGCGTGCAGGCGCGCGCGGGTGCGGCGGTTGATCCAGCAGTTGAACGCGACCGCCACCGGCATGTAGCCGTGGCTGGCCGCGTAGTCGATGTGCACCGCCATCGCCGAGGTGTCGCCGCCGGTGCCCATCGGCCCGAAGCCGGTGGCGTTGATCGCCTCGAGCAGACGCGCCTCCATCGCCGCCAGGATCGGCTCGGGATTGACCAGGCCGAACGGCCGCAGCACCTGCTCCTTGGCCATCTTCGCGGCGTAGTCGAAGGTGCCGCCGATGCCCACGCCGACCACGATCGGCGGGCACGGCTGGCTGCCGGCGGTGAGCACGGTGTCGAGCACGAACTTCTCGATCGTCTCGTGGGTCGGGAAGACGAAGGACTCGATCGCCTCCCAGCGGCCGGTGCCCATCGCCTTCGGGGCGCAGGCGATCTCCACGTAGTCGGCGTCGTCGACGAGGTCGAAGGTGACGAGCGGCATCGCCCGCCCCGCGTAGCCGCGCTCGTGCGTGAGCGGGTTGGTGACCATCTTCAGGATCGGCGGGTCGATGCGCGCGACCAGGTCGGCGAAGCCGTCGACGATGGCCTGGCGCACCGGGCCGTCGAACTGCACGCGCGTGCCGACCTTCACCGAATAGGTCGGCACGCCGACGTCGGTGCACACGAGGTGGTTCTCGCGCGCGGCGGCGACGGCGCTCTCCTGCATGATCGCGATGGTGCGGCGCCCGACCGGATGGGTCTCCGCGGCGCCGGCGCGCGCCAGCGCGGCCAGGGTGTCGTCGGGCACCTTCTTCAGCGACCACTCGTAGAGGTCGGCGGTGATCGAACGGATCTGTCGGCTGCTGATCGGCATGGCGTGGCGCCCCCGGCGGGGCAGGGTCGGGCGCGACCGCCAAGCATGCGCCAGGGCGCCGCGCGGCTCAAGGGGTTTGTGCCATCTTTTCGCAGAGCGAAATCCCGCCCGCGCCCGCTTGCGCCGGCCGCGCGCTCGCTGCATCATGCGCGCCTGCCCACCCGACCCTGCCCCGCAAGGACGCCCCGTGACCTCCGCGAGCCCGCGCCCCGTGCTGTTCGACTCCCACGCCCACCTCGTCGCCGACGACCAGGTGCGCTATCCGCGCAATCCGATGCAGCGCGCGGCCGACGCGCCCTACCGTCCGCCGGGGGTGATCGGGCGCCCGGGCGGCCACCACGGCCCCAACCCGATCAACGAGGTGCCGGACGCGGTGCGCGTGCTGCAGTGGATGCGCGAGGAGAACGTCGACGGCATCGTCGCGGTGCAGAAGCGCATGATCTACCGCTACGACAACAGCTACATCCTCGATTCCTCGGACAAGTACCCGGAGCTGTTCTCGGCGGTCGTGATCCTCGACGCCGAGGACGCGGGCACGCCCGGGCTGGTGCGGCAGTATGCGAAGGACCACGGCCTGGCCGGCGTGCGCCTGTTCGGCGGGCGCAGGAGCGACGGCAGCATGCCCTGGCTCGACTCGCCGAACGCGCTCAAGACCTGGGAGGTGGCGCAGGAACTGGGCCTGGTGATGGACCTCGAGGTGCTGGCGCAGGGCGGCGGCGGTCCGTCGATCCCGGCGATCATCGCGCTGGCGCGGCGCCATCCCGCGATCCGCCTGGTGCTCGACCACCTGCTCGAGCCGGAGATGGAGGAGGGCGAGCACTTCGGCCTGGACGAGCGCTACGAGACCCTCGCGGGCGAGAGCAACATCTTCTTCAAGTTCACCTCGATCAACCTCGACATCTGCCGCGAGGCGGGCATTCCGGCCGAGCGCGTGCTGCGCCGCGCCGTCGACCTCTACGGCGCCGACCGCATCATGTGGGGGTCCGACATCGGCACCTCCTCGGGCACCTACAAGGACATGGTGCAGCGCTTCCTCGACTCGGCGGCGCTGCTCTCGGCGGCCGAACTGCGCGCGGTGGCGCACGACACCGGCAAGCGCGTGTTCGTCAAGGGCGGCACGCGCGGGTAGGCCGGGTCGGCGCCGGCCACGCGCGCGGCGCGACGGCAGCGCCCCCGGGCGCGCCGGCATCTTGCGCTATGCTTCGGCTCCACCCCGGAGCCGCGCCTGCGCCGGGCCCGCCACCCGACCCGCGCATGCTCGAACGCCTCCCCGCACTGGCCAACGACGACGCCTGGCTCGTCCAGCGCGGCCGCTTCGTCGACACCCGCTTCCTGCTCGAGGCCGGCGCCACCCAGTGGCTGGTCGCGATCCATGCCGGGCGCGTCGAGTCGGTGACGCGCGGCCCGTTCGTGATGCCGCGCTGGACCTTCGCGCTGCGCGCGCCGGAGGAGGCCTGGCGCCGCTTCTGGTCGGCGCTGCCGCCGCCGGGGTTCAACGACCTCCTGGCGATGGTCAAGTCGCGCACCCTGGCCATCGAGGGCGACCAGCACGTGCTGATGGCGAACCTCCTGTACTTCAAGGACCTGCTGGCGCTGCCGCGCGGGAGCGTCCGATGAGCGCCGCCCCCGACCCGGCATTCGAGCCGGTCACCGGGCGCTACCTCAACCTGCACCTGCTCGGCCGGCCGCACCGGCTCTATGTCGAGGAGTCGGGGCGCGGCATCCCGCTCCTGTGCCTGCACACCGCGGGCAGCGACTCGCGCCAGTACCGCGCCGTGCAGAACGACGCGGCGATCCTCGAGCGCTTCCGCGTCATCGCCTTCGACCTGCCGTGGCACGGCAAGTCGTCGCCGCCGGCGCAGTGGCACACCCAGGAGTACCGGCTCACCTCCGCCGACTACGTCGAGATCGTGCGCACGGTCGCCGCGGCGCTGCGGCTCGAGCGCCCGGTCGTGATGGGCTGCTCGATCGGCGGGCGCATCGTGCTGCACCTGGCGCTGGACCACGCGCGCGAGTTCCGCGCGCTGATCGGCCTGCAGTCGGGCGCCCACGTCGATCCCTACTACGACCTGCAGTGGCTGCACCGCCCCGACGTGCACGGCGGCGAGGTGTGCGCCGGCATCGTCTCCGGCCTGATCGGGCCCGGGGCCCCCGAGGCGCACCGCTGGGAGACGCTGTGGCACTACATGCAGGGCGGCCCGGGCGTGTTCAAGGGCGACCTGTACTTCTACAAGATCGACGGCGACATCCGCGACCGCGTCGCCGCGATCGACACCCGCGCCTGCCCGCTGTACCTGCTCACCGGCGAGTACGACTACTCGTGCAACCCGGAGGACACGCGCGACCTGGAGCGCCGCATCGCCGGGGCGAAAGCCGTCATCATGCCCGGCATCGGACACTTTCCGATGAGCGAGGATCCCGAGGGCTTCCTGCGTCATCTGCGGCCGGTGCTCGACGCCATCCGCGCGGGAGGCGACGGCACCGCCTAGCGCCGCGCCCCGGCCCCACCCCACGCCGCCCGCGAAGAGGCGGCCCGGAGACAAGCTTGCATCCCCACATCCACGCCCAGACGCAACCCGGCAAGACCGCCTTCGTGATGGCCGAGAGCGGCGTCGCCGTCACCTACCGCGAGCTCGAGGACCGCTCCAACCGGTTCGCGCAGCTGCTGCGCTCGCTCGGCCTAAAGGCCGGCGACCACATCGCGATCCTGCTGGAGAACCACCCGCGCTATTTCGAGATCTGCTTCGGCGCGCACCGCGCCGGCATCATCTACACGGCGATGAGCACCCGGCTCACCGCGGGCGAGGCCGCGTACATCATCGAGAACTGCGAGGCGCGGCTGCTCGTCACGTCGCGGGCAATGTCCGGCCTGGCCGAGGAGCTCCTCGCGCAGACCCCGGGGGTGACCCATCGCCTGATGATCGACGGCGTCGCCCCCGGCCACGCGTCCTACGAGGACGCCGTCACCGCGCAGAGCGCCGCGCGCATTGCCGACGAGACCGCGGGCGGCGACATGCTGTACTCGTCGGGCACCACCGGCCGCCCGAAGGGCGTGTGGGCACCGCCGGATTCGCCGGCCATCGACGCGGTCAATCCGCTGCTCAACATCTGCGCCAACCTGTGGGGCATCAACCAGGACACGGTCTACCTGTCGCCGGCGCCGCTGTACCACGCCGCGCCGCTGCGCTTCTGCATCGCCACCATGCGCCTCGGCGGCACCTGCGTGGTGATGGAGCACTTCGACGCCGAGCACTACCTGCGCCTGGTCGAGCGCCACCGCGTGACCCACACGCAGCTGGTGCCGACGATGTTCGTGCGCATGCTGAAGCTGCCCGAGGAGGCGCGCCGGCGCCACGACCTCGCGTCGCTGAAGATCGCGATCCACGCGGCCGCGCCCTGCCCGATCCCGGTCAAGCAGCAGATGATCGAATGGTGGGGCCCGGTGATCTGGGAGTACTACGCCGGCACCGAGGGCAACGGCATGACCCTGGTCGGCTCGGCGGACTGGCTCGCGCACCCGGGCACCGTGGGGCGCGCGGTGATCGGCAAGCTGCGCATCTGCGACGACGACGGCAACGAGGTGCCGGTCGGCACCGCCGGCACGGTGTACTTCGCCGACGGCCGGCCGTTCCAGTACCACAACGACGCCGAGAAGACCGCCGGCAGCCGCAACCGCGACGGATGGACGACCCTGGGCGACGTCGGCTACGTCGACGCCGACGGCTTCCTGTTCCTGACCGACCGCAAGGCCTACATGATCATCTCCGGCGGGGTCAACATCTACCCGCAGGAGGCCGAGAACCTGCTCGTGACCCACCCCAAGGTGCTCGACTGCGCCGTCATCGGCGTGCCCAACGAGGAATTCGGCGAGGAGGTCAAGGCGGTGGTGCAGCCGCGCGACGCCGCCGAACTCGAGGGCGAGCGCGCCCGCGCGCTCGAGGAGGAGCTGATCGCGTTCTGCCGCGCCCACCTGTCGCACATCAAGTGCCCGCGCTCGGTGGATTTCACCGCCGAGCTGCCGCGCCACCCGACCGGCAAGCTCTACAAGCGCCTGCTGCGCGACCGCTACTGGGCCGGGCACGGCAGCAGGATCATCTAGGGAGGCAACCGTGTATCCAGGCAAGCACGCCACGCTCACCCCCGACAAGCCGGCCTTCATCATGGCCGAGAGCGGCGAGACCGTCACCTACGGCGAGTACGAGGCGCGCACCAACCGCCTCGCGCACCTGCTGCGCGGGCACGGCCTCGAGCGCCTGGACCACTACGCGATCTTCATGGAGAACAACAGCCGCTACCTCGAGGCCTGCGGCGCCGGCGAGCGTTCCGGCCTGTACTACACCTGCATCAACTCCTACCTCACCGCCGAGGAGCTCGCCTACATCGTCGGCAACTGCGAGGCGCGCGTGCTGATCACCTCGCGCGCCAAGCAGGAGGTGGCGCGCGCGGCGCTGGCATCCTGCCCGCGGGTGACGCTCGCGATCCTCGCCGACGGGCCGTCCGGCGACGGCTTCGTCGGCCTCGAGGAGGCGACCGCCGCGCTGCCCGCCACGCCGATCGCCGACGAGGCGCTGGGCACGCCGATGCTGTATTCGTCGGGCACCACCGGCCGGCCCAAGGGCATCCTGCGCCCGCTGCCGGAGAATCCGCCGGCGCAGCAGCTGCCGCTGTTCGACTTCCTGCAGAAGCTCTGGCACTACCGCGAGGGCATGACCTACCTCTCGCCCGCGCCCCTGTACCACTCGGCGCCGCAGGCCGCGGTGTGCCTGACCATCCGCCACGGCGGCACCGCGGTGATCATGGAGCGCTTCGACCCCGCGCTCTACCTCGCGCTCGTCGAGAAGCACCGGGTCACCCACAGCCAGCTGGTGCCGACGATGTTCTCGCGCATGCTGAAGCTGCCCGAGGCCGTGCGCCGGCGCCACGACCTCTCGTCGCTGGAGATCGCGATCCACGCCGCGGCGCCCTGCCCGGTGCAGGTCAAGGAGCAGATGATCGACTGGTGGGGCCCGATCATCCACGAGTACTACGGCGCCACCGAGGGCATGGGCTTCACCGCCTGCGACAGCGCGGAATGGCTGGCGCACCGGGGCACGGTCGGCCGCGTGCTGCTGGGCGACCTGCACGTGCTCGACGACGCCATGCAGCCCTGCGCCAGGGGCGTGCCCGGCACGCTGTGGTTCAGGACCGCGAGCCCGTTCGAGTACTTCAACGACCCCGCGCGCACCGCCGAGACCCGCTCGGCCGACGGCAGCATGACCACCGTCGGCGACGTCGGCTATGTCGACGACGACGGCTTCCTCTACCTGACCGACCGCGCCACCTTCATGATCATCTCGGGCGGGGTCAACATCTACCCGCAGGAGTGCGAGAACCTGCTGATCACCCATCCCAAGGTCGCCGACGCCGCCGTCTTCGGCGTGCCCAACGCCGACCTCGGCGAGGAGGTCAAGGCGGTGGTGCAGGTGCAGCCCGGCCACCAGGCCGGACCGGCACTGGCCGAGGAGCTGATCGCCTTCTGCCACGCGCACCTGGCGTCGATGAAGTGCCCGCGCTCGATCGACTTCGAGGCCGAGCTGCCGCGCCTGCCCACGGGCAAGCTCTACAAGCGCGTCCTGCGCGAGCGCTACTGGGCCGGGCACAAGACGCGCATCGTCTGAACGGGAAAGCGGAGAACAGATGGCAATGCGATGGCGCATCGGCGCGGTGACGGTCACCAAGATCGTCGAGCTGGAATTCACCGGCGGCACCCGCTTCATCCTGCCGCAGGCCACGCGCGAGGCGGTGCGCGACCTCGCATGGCTCAAGCCGCACTTCATGAACGACGACGGCCAGCTCGTCATGAGCGTGCACGCGCTGGTGGTCGAGACGCCGACGCGGCGCATCGTCGTCGACACCTGCATCGGCAACGACAAGTCCGGCCGCATGGCGCCGCACTGGAACAACATGCAGGGGCCGTTCCTCGCCGACCTCGCCGCCGCTGGCTACGCGCGCGAGGCGATCGACACCGTGCTCTGCACCCACCTGCACGTCGACCACGTCGGCTGGAACACCATGCTGGTCGACGGCCGCTGGGTGCCGACCTTCCCGCGCGCGCGCTACCTGATGGCACGGTCCGAGTTCGACTACTGGCGCGGCGCGCCGCAGGGCGCGTCGCAGGCGGTGATCTTCGACGACTCCGTCGCGCCGGTGTTCGCGGCCGGTCTCGTCGACCTGGTCGACACCGACCACCGCCTCTGCGACGAGGTGCGCCTGACGCCGACCCTCGGCCACACGCCGGGGCATGTCAGCGTCGTGATCGAATCCGAGGGCGTGAACGCGCTCATCACCGGCGACTTCGTCCACCACCCGTGCCAGATGGCACACCCGGAGTGGGCCTCGACCGCCGATTTCGATCCGGCCGCGTCGATCGCCACGCGCCGGCGCATGTTCGGCGACCTCGCGGACACGCCGACGCTGGTGATCGGCACCCACTTCGCCGGCGCCACCGCCGGGCGCATCGTCGCCGACGGCGACGCCTGGCGCTTCGTCGCCTGACCGATCGCGCGCAACCTCTCCCAACCCCCGAACCTGCCAAGGAATCCCGATGAAGAACCGCGTCACCGAACTGCTGGGCACCCGCTATCCGATCATCCAGGGCGGCATGCAATGGGTGGGCTATGCCGAACTCGCCTCCGCCGTCTCCAATGCCGGCGGCCTGGGCATCCTCACCGCGCTGACCCAGCCCACGCCGGAGGACCTGCGGCGCGAGATCGCGCGCTGCCGCGAGATGACCGACAAGCCGTTCGGCGTCAACCTCACCATCCTGCCCTCGATCAAGCCGCCGCCCTATGCCGAGTACATGGCGGCGATCGTCGAGTCGGGCATCAAGATCGTCGAGACCGCGGGCAACAACCCGCGCGACTTCGCGCCCAAGTTCAAGGAGCACGGCATCACCGTGGTCCACAAGTGCACCTCGGTGCGCCACGCGCTGTCGGCCGAGCGCCACGGCGTCGACATCATCTCGATCGACGGCTTCGAATGCGCGGGGCACCCCGGCGAGGACGACGTCACCAACCTGATCCTGATCCCCGCCGCCGCGCGCGCCTGCAAGATCCCGGTGGTGGCCTCCGGCGGCATCGCCGACGGCTACCAGATGGCCGCCTGCCTGGCGCTGGGCGCGCAGGGCATCAACATGGGCACGCGCTTCATGATGACGCGCGAGGCGCCGATCCACGACAACGTCAAGCAGGCGCTGCTCAAGGGCAGCGAGCGCGACACCAACCTGATCTTCCGCACCATGCACAACACCTCGCGCGTGTTCAAGAACGCCGTCTCCGACGAGGTCGTGGCGATGGAGAAGAAGGGCGCCGCGTTCGAGGAAGTGCGCCACCTGGTGGCCGGCGCACGCGGCCGCAACGCGATGAAGACCGGCGAGGTCGACACCGGCATCGTCAGCGCCGGCATGGTGATCGGGCTGATCGACGACATCCCGAGCTGCGCCGAACTGATCGAGCGCATCCTGCGCGAGTGCCGCGAGGCGCTCGCCGCGGCGAGCGCGATGGCCGCCGCGTGAGCCCGGCGCGGACGAATTCCGGCACGACGCCCAGGAGACCGACATGAACAATCGACGCAGGCTGATCGTCGCCGCCGGCGGCGGCGCCGTCGCCGCCCCGTGGATGCACGCGCGCGCCCAGGGCGCGTACCCGACCAAGCCGATCCGCTTCGTCATGCCCTACGCGCCCGGCGGCAGTTCGGAGATCCTCGCGCGGCCGATCGCCGCGGAGCTCACGAAGAACCTCGGGCAGAACGTCTTCATCGACTTCAAGCCCGGCGGCGGCACCACCATCGGCGCCGACCTGATCGCCAAGTCGCCGCCCGACGGCTACAGCATCGTGATGATGCTGACCGCGCACGCGGTCAACGCGACGCTGATGAAGAAGCTGCCGTACGACACGGTCAGGGACTTCGCGCCGATCACCCTGGCCGCCACGCTGCCGCTGGTGGTGGTGGTCAACGCCGCCTCGCCGTACCGGACCATGGCGGACCTGGTGGCGGCGATGCGCGCCAATCCGGGCAAGCTCAACTACGCCTCGGCCGGGCCGGGCAACACGAGCCACCTGTCGGTGGAGTACTTCACCTCGCTCATCGGCACCAAGGCGACCCACGTGCCGTACAAGGGCAGCGGCCCGGCGATCACCGCGCTCCTCGCCCGCGACGTCGACCTGATCTTCGACTCGCTCTCCTCCTCGCTGCCGCAGATCCAGGGCGGCAAGTTCCGCGCGCTCGCCGTGACCACGCTCAAGCGCTCGCGCATCCTGCCGGACGTGCCGACGATCCACGAGACCGTGCTCCGGGACTTCGACGTCTCGGTCTGGTACTCGATCCTCGCCGCCGCCGGCACACCCGCGCCGATCGTGCAGAAGCTCAATGCCGAGTTCATCAAGGCGATGAACGCGCCCGACGCGAAGGCGCGCATCGAGGCGGCGGGCTACGACATCGTCGGCTCCACGCCGGCCGAGCTCGACGCCTTCATCCGCGCCGAGATCGTGCGCTGGGCCAAGGTCGTCAGGGACTCGGGGGCGACGGCGGAGTGATGGCCGCGGCGCCCGCGCCGCGGCCGTCAGGCGCGCCGCAGCAGCGGCCGCAGCGCGAGGAGGCCGAGGGCGGGACCGGGCGCGAGCCAGACGAACAGCCAGTGCGCCGGCAGCACCTCGGCGAGCACGCTCAGCAGCTGCAGGCTGACGATCGTGATCGCGAAGCCGATGCAGTTGGCGATCGTCAGCGCCGACCCGACCCACTCGCGCGGCGCGTTGGCGGCATTGAGTGCCGAGAACTGCGGCGAGTCCCCCGACACGACGACACCCCAGAACACCAGGAAGCCGAGCGCCACCGGCGCGGGCGCGACGAGCAGCAGCGGCGAGGCCAGGCAGCACAGGCCCGAGGCCGCCAGCTGCAGCGCCGCGACGCGCGCGCTGCCGAATCTCAGTGACGCGAGCCCGCCCGCCACGCAGCCGACCGCGCCCGCCGCGATGACCCAGAAGCTCCACAGCGACACCTGCGCGGGCTCGACATGGCGCGCGATCGCCAGCGGCGCGAAGGCGAGGAAGGCATAGAGCTCCCACATGTGGCCGAAGTAGCCGCAGGCCGAGGCGCGGAACTCGCGCACCGCGAACACGCGCGCGAGCGCGCCCGCGTCGAACCTCTGGCTGCGCGAGAGATACGGACCGTCCGGCACCAGCAGGACCATCACCAGGCCGCCGGCAGCGCAGGTCAGGGACACGCCGGCGACCACGCGCTCCCAGGGCCAGGACTGGCCGAGCGCCTTGAGCAGGTGCGGGAACGCGGTGCCGAGGATCAGCGCGCCGACGAGGAAGCCGAGCGCGCTGCCCAGTCCGCTCCGGTACCAGCCCGAAGCGATCTTCATCCCGACCGGATAGATGCCCGCCAGGAAGAAGCCGGTCGCGAAGCGGCACGCAAGCAGGGTCGCCAGGCCCGGGGGCGCGGCGAGCAGCGCCGCATTGGCGAGCGCGGCCGCGAGCGCGCAGAGCAGGAACACGCGCCGCGGCGAGAAGCGGTCGGCGATCGCGACCAGCGCGAACACCAGGGTGCCGGCGATGAAGCCCAGCTGCACCGCCGAGGTCACCTGCCCGATCGCACCCGGCGCAAGGTGCCACGCGGCCTCGAGGTCGCGCAGGACCGCGTTGCCGGCGAACCAGGTGGAGGACCCTGCCAGCTGCGAGACGACGATCGCCGGCAGGATGCGGGCAGGCCGCGGCGAGGACGTCATGGTGCGGGGTCGCGGGCCGCGCCCGGCGCCACCCGGGGCGCGGGAGCGGCGACGGGCAAGGTCAGCGCGGCGCCATGCGCAGCGCGCCGTCGAGGCGGATGGTCGCGCCGTTCAGCATCGGGTTCTCGACGATGTGCAGCGCCAGCGCGGCGAACTCGTCGGGCTGGCCGAGCCGCGACGGGTGCGGCACCGAGGCCGCGAGCGACGCGCGGATCGGCTCGGCCAGGCGGCCCAGGAGCGGCGTGTCGAAGATCCCCGGCGCGATCGTGACCACGCGGATGCCGCGGCCGGCGAGGTCGCGCGCCGCGACCAGGGTCATACCGACCACGCCGGCCTTCGACGACGCGTAGGGAATCTGCCCGATCTGGCCCTCGTAGGCGGCGATCGACGCGGTCAGCACGACCACGCCGCGCTCGCCGTCGACCGGCTCGGTCGCCGCCATGCGCGCGGCCGCGAGGCGCAGGACGTTGAAGCTGCCGGTGAGATTCAGGCGCACGATCTCCTCGTACTTCTCGAGCGAGCCGAGCTTGCCGTCGCGGTCGAGCACGCGCACCGGTCCGCCACGGCCGGCACAGTGCACCACGACGCGGAGAGGCCGGCCGAACGAGCCCGCCACGTCGAGCGCCGCCTCCATCTGCGCGGTGTCCTGCACGTCGGCGGCGGCGAAACGCGCATGTTCGCCGAGCTCGCGCGCGACCAGTGCGCCGGCCGAGCCCGGCAGGTCGACGATCGTGACCGCCGCCCCGGCGGCCAGCAGGCGCTTCGCGCTCGCCAGGCCCAGACCGGAGGCGCCGCCGGTGACGAGCGCCGCGATGCCCTGGGGATTCATGGTCGTCCGTCCCGGTTCAGAGGCGCTCGATGATGGTCGCGTTGGCCATGCCGCCGGCCTCGCACATGGTCTGCAGCCCGTAGCGCGCGCCGCTGCGCTCCATCGCGTTGAGCATGGTGGTCATCAGGCGCGCGCCCGAGCCGCCGAGCGGGTGGCCGAGCGCGATCGCACCGCCGCAGGGGTTCAGGCGCGCCGGGTCGACGTCGTACTCGCGCTGCCAGGCCAGCGGCACCGAGGCGAACGCCTCGTTGACCTCGATGTGCTCGATCGCGCCGATGTCCATGCCGGTCTTCCCGAGCACGCGGCGGGTGGCGGGAATCGGCGCGGTCAGCATCATGAGGGGATCGTCGCCGATGACGTCGAAGCCGACGAAGCGCGCGCGCGGCCGCAGGCCCAGGCGCGCGGCGGTGCGCTCGCTCATGATGAGCAGGCCCGCGGCGCCGTCGGTGATCTGCGACGAATTGCCCGCGGTCACGCGCCAGTCGATGTGCGGGTAGCGCGCCTTCATGTCGTCGCTGGCGAACGACACCTTGAGCTGGCCCAGGCTCTCGGCCGTGGTCTGCGCACGGATGGTCTCGTCCTCGGCGACGCTGCCGGCGGGGGTCTCGACCGGCACGATCTCGGCCTTGAAGTGGCCGGCGGCGCGCGCGGCGGCGGCGCGCTGGTGCGACTGCGCCGAATACGCGTCGAGCTCGGCGCGCGAGAGGTTCCACTTGTCGGCGACCAGTTCGGCGGAGACGCCCTGGCCGATCATGCCCGGGGCGTAGCGCGCCAGCACGCCCGGCGAGAACGGGTTCTGGCCGATGCGCGCCGAGCCCATCGGCACCCGGCTCATCGACTCCACGCCGCAGGCGATCACGATGTCGTAGGCGCCCGCCATGATGCCCTGGGCCGCGAAATGCACCGCCTGCTGCGAGGAGCCGCACTTGCGGTCGATCGTGGTCGACGGCACGTGCTCGGGATAGCCGGCGGCGAGCCAGGCGAAGCGGCCGACGCCGGCCGACTGCTCGCCGGCCTGCGAGACGCAGCCCGCGATGACGTCGTCGACGCTGCCGGGATCGAGCCGGTTGCGCTCGACGAGCGCCTGCAGCACCGGCCTGAGGACATCGGTGGCGTGCAGTTCGGAGAGCGCGCCTCCGGGCTTGCCGCGCCCCATCGGGGTGCGGACGGCATCGACGATCACGGCTTCGTTGCGCATGGCGGTGGCTCCGGAACGATCCCGACGGCGCGGGCGGACGCGCAGTTTACCCGCCGGCGGCGCGCCCCTGCCGTATGATCCTCCCTCCGGGCCGGCGGTCGCCCGGCGCGCGACGCGACCCGCTCGCGCGCGCAGTGGACGGAGAACCTTCATGAGTCTTGCCAAGCGGCTGAAGAAGCCGGCCATCCTGCTGGCGCCGGGGATCTACGACGCCCTCTCGGCGCTCATCGCCGAGCAGTCCGGTTTCGAGGCGGTCTACCTGTCGGGCGCCTCGATCGCCTACACGCGCCTGGGCCGCTCCGACGTCGGGCTCACCACCTACACCGAGGTGTGCGCGACGCTCGAGGCGATCCGCGAGCGCATCGCGCTGCCGATCATCGTCGATGCCGACACCGGCTTCGGCAACGCGCTCAACGTGCAGCGCACGGTCAGGGGCTTCGAGCGTGCGGGCGCCAGCCTGATCCAGCTCGAGGACCAGGGCTTCCCCAAGCGCTGCGGGCACCTCGACGGCAAGACGGTGGTCAGCGCCGGCGAGATGGCCGGCAAGATCCGCGCCGCGGTCGATGCGCGCGCGAGCCGCGACACCCTGATCATGGCGCGCACCGACGCGGTGGCCGTCGAGGGCTTCGAGCCGGCGCTGGAGCGCGCCGAGAAGTACCTCGAGGCCGGCGCCGACGTGCTGTTCATCGAGGCCGTGCGCACCGAGGAGCAGATGCGCGCGGTCAACGCCCGCTTCGGCGACCGCGTGCCCCTGCTCGCCAACATGGTCGAAGGCGGCAAGACGCCGGTCAAGAGCGCCGAGGAACTGCAGTCGCTCGGCTACCGCATCGCCATCTTTCCCGGCGGCACGGTGCGCGCGGTCGCGCACCTGCTGGCACGCTACTACGCGAGCCTCAAGACGCACGGCACCACCGCGCCGTTCGCGCGCCACATGCTCGACTTCGAACGGCTCAACGGGCTGATCGGCACGCCCGAACTCCTCGCGAAGGGAAAGAAGTATGAAGAGTGAGCTCTCCGAATTCACTCCGGAATACGGCCGCGCGCTCGGCATCTGCACGCCGCAGGCCAACACCACCGTCGAGCCGGAGATGCAGCTCCTCCTCGAGGGCTCGGTGCTGGCGGCGCGGCTGGCGAGCCCGCTCGCCGATTCGCGCGCGCGCCTGATCGACTATTTCGACCGCCTCGCCGAGACCGTGGCGCGCTTCGACGTGGCGCCGCTGGGCGCCTGCGGCTTCGCCTGCACCGGCTCGGCCTACCTCGTGGGCCAGGCCGACGAGGAGCGCCGCATCGCGGAGGCGACGCAACGCGCCGGCACTCCGGTGATCTCCGCCGCCGCCGCGATCCGCGCCGCGCTGGGCGTGCTCGGCGCGAAGCGCATCGCGCTCCTCTCGCCCTACCCGAAGTGGCTCTCCGAGGCCGGGCAGGCCTACTGGCGCGCGGCCGGATTCACGCTGACGGCGGTCGCCGGGCTGCCGGCCGACCTGCTCGACACCCGCGGCATCTACAAGCTCACCACCGCGCGCGTCGCCGAGGTGCTGGCGCGCCTGGACACGCGCGGCGCCGACGCCGTGCTGCTGTCCGGCACCGGCATGCCGACGCTGCGCACCATCGCCGCGGCCGGCGCGGGCGCGCCGATGCTGTCGTCGAACCTGTGCCTGGCCTGGGCGATGACGGCCGCCGCCGGCGGCGAGCGCGACCTCGGCGCCTGGCTCGCGCCGCAGGCGCGCTGGCGCGCGCGGCTGGCGGCGCGGTGAGTGCGCCGAGGCCCGCCGGCGCGGTCGACACGCCGGTGCTGGTGGTCGGCGGCGGGCCGGTGGGCCTGACGCTTGCCGCCGAGCTCGGCTGGCGCGGCACCGCGTGCATGCTGGTCGAGGAGCGCACCGAACCGACGCGCCATCCGAAGGCGACGCTCCTGGGCGCGCGCTCGATGGAGTACCTGCGGCGCTTCGGCATCACCGACGAGATCTTCGCCGCGGCGCTGCCGCCCGAGGTCAACTACTTCATCACCTTCTCGACGCGCCTGGCCGGGCGCGAGCTGTACCGCGTGACCTCGCCGTCGATCCGCGACACCATCGAGCGCCCGGCGGCGGTGATGGCGAAGTATCGCGAGCTGTCCTGGAGCCCCTACTACAAGACGCAGATCGGCCAGCAGGCGGTCGAGCCGGTGCTGTGGCGCTTCGCCGCGGCGCAGAAGGGCGTGGACCTGCGCCACGGCTGGCGCTTCGAGGAATTCGCCGACCGCGGCAGCCATGTCGAGAGCCGGCTCACCGAACTCGCCACCGGCCGGACCCGCACCGTGCGCTCGCGCCACCTGGTCGCCTGCGACGGCGGCGCCTCGGCGATCCGCAAGGCGCTCGGCGTGCGCATGAACGGCCGCGGCCGCATGCGCGCCAACGTCAGCTTCTACTTCCGCTCGGCGGACTTCCTCGCGATCCACGGCAAGGGCCTCGGCAACCTCTACTTCGTCTTCGCGCCGGACGCCTTCGGCGTCTTCACCGCGATCGACGGGCGCGACTTCTGGAACTTCCAGTACTACTTCCTCGACCCGGCCAAGGAGACCGCCGCGCTCGACGCGCGCGACGTGCTCACCCGCGCGGTCGGCAAGCCGTTCGACTTCGAGCTGCTCGGCACCCAGCACTGGCACCACCACCAGTCGGTGGCCCGGCGCTGGCGCGTCGGCAACGTGTTCCTCGCCGGCGACGCCGCCCACCTGTTCGTGCCCACCGGCGGGGTGGGCATGAACACCGGCATCGGCGACGCCGTCGACCTCGGCTGGAAGCTCGACGCCACCCTGCGCGGCTGGGGCGGCGCGGCGCTGCTCGACAGCTACGAGGAGGAGCGCAAGCCCGTGGCCGTGCGCAACAGCGTGATCTCGGCGAACAACTCCGACAAGATCGACATGGTGATGGACGAGATCGGCCCGGAGATCGAGGACGACGGCCCGGCCGGCGACGCGCACCGCGCCTACATCACCGCGCGCATCCGCTGGATGGCGCGCCAGTTCAATTCCGCCGGCACGCACCTGGGCTACCGCTACGTCGATTCGCCGGTGATCGTCGCCGACGGCACGCCCGAGCCGCCCGACGACTTCATGCAGGTGGTGCCCTCGACCTGGCCGGGCTCGCGCGCGCCGCATGCATGGCTCACGGACGACACCACGGTGCGCGGCACCAGCACGCTCGACTGGTACGGGCGCGACTACGTGCTGGTGCGCGCGCCGGGCGCACCGGACGGCGCGCCGCTGACGGCCGCGCTCGCCGCCGCCGGCGCGCCCTGCCGCACCGAAACCCTGCCGGCGGCGCTGGCCGCGCTCCACGAGAAACCGCTGGTGCTGGTGCGCCCCGACGGCCACGTGTGCTGGCGCGGCGAGCGCGCGCCGGCGGATCCCGGCGCGGTGGCAGCGCGGGTGCGCGGCGCGCTGCCGTGAACCCGCGCCGCGCCGCCTACGCCACCTGCTCGGCCAGCCGCAGCCCCTCGATCATCGAGGTCTTCAGCAGATGGGCCTTGAGGCGGTCGCGGTCGGCCGCCAGCGCCTGCATGTCGGCGAGCATCGCGCGCCGCTTCGCCGGGTCCTTCTCGCGCATGCGCGCGCGGTTGCGGTCGGCCTGCGCGAGGATCTGCTCGCGCGCGACCGGGCGGCGCTGGCGGTCGTAGAGGTCGAGCAGCCGCGCGTCCTCGCCGCGGACGATGCGCGCGAGCTTGTCGGCGAGGTTCAGCGCATCGTGCACGCCGCCGTTCATGCCCATGCCGCCGGCCGGGCTGTTCAGGTGGGCGGCGTCGCCGGCGAGCACGACGCGGCCGTGGCGATAGCACGAGACGATGCGCTGGTGCACCCGGTAGGGCCGGCGCTCCAGCACCTCGTAGCGCACGTCGCGGCGCACGATCTCCTGCAGCGCGGCCTCGATGTTCGCCTCCGAGATCTGCTCCTCGATGGACATGTCCTCGCGCGGGTAGATCGACACGCGCCAGCGCCCCGGCACCTTGAGCAGCGAGAAGTTGCCGCCGTCCTTCCAGCAGTAGCTGACATTGGACAGGCCGTCGAGATGTTCCTCGAACGGAAACGTGGTCGTCGCCAGCAGCGTGGTCTCGGGATAGGTCTGGCCGTCGAATTCCAGGCCGAGGAGCCGGCGCACGGTGCTGCGCGCCCCGTCGGCGCCGATCAGGAAGCTGCCGCGCAGCGTCTCGGCGCGGCCCGCGCGCTCGACCGTGACGGTCACGCCGTCGGCGTCCTGCGCGAACGCCGTCACCTCGGCACCGAACGCGACCTCGGCCTGCGGCGCTGCCGTCACCCGCGACAGCAGCGCGCGCGACAGCTTCCACTGCTCGCACTGCAGGCGGTACGGGTGGCGCGTCTCGCCGTCGAGCACCGCGAGGTCGAACACCGCGCGTTCCCCGGAGGGGTGCAGGCGGATCTGCCAGTGCGGGCAGACCAGGCCGCGGGCAAGGAGCTCGGCCGTCACGCCGTAGCGATCCAGCAGGTCCAGCGTCGGCGGATGAAAGGTCGACGCGCGCAAGTCTTCCTCGACATCGGCCGCCGCCTCGAAGACCCGCACGCGGACGCCGGCGTCGGCCAGGGCGAGCGCGGCGCAGAGGCCGACCGGCCCGGCGCCCGCAATCAGTACACTAGCGGCCATGCACACCCAATCCCGTTCCCGGATCCCGCCATGGTAACCGAGCGCATCGCGCGCGCATCGCGATGAAACAGCGCATCGCCGTCGCCGGGGCCGGTCCGGCCGGCCTCGTGGCCGCCCTGGCGCTGGCCCGCGCGGGCCACGCGGTCCACGTGTTCGAACGCCGCGATTGCGCCTCGACGGCGTCGCGCGCGACCACGTTCCACCCGCCCGCCGTCGACCTGCTCGACACCCTGGGCGTGCTGGACGCGCTCGCGCCGCAGGGACGCGCGGTCGAGGAGCTCAAGTACTTCCGCTGCTACACCGGGCGGCCCGAACTGGCGGCGCACTTCCGGCTCGAGCTGCTCAAGGACCAGGTCGCCCACCCGTGGCGGCTGCACCTCGAGCAGTACCTGCTCACCGACGCGCTGCGCCACGCCGTCGCCGCGCTGCCGTCCGCGCGCGTCGAGTTCGGCGCCGCGGTCGTCGACCTGGCCGAAACCGGGACCGGCATCGACGTCTGCCTCGAGCGCGAGTCCGGCCCGGGGCGCGAGAGCTTCGACTGGCTGATCGGCGCCGACGGCGTGCGCAGCACGGTGCGCGGCCGCGCCGGGCTGCGCTTCGAGGGCGAGGACTACGCCAAGCGCGTGCTGCGCGTGATGACGCCCGCCGACCTGCCGACCCTGATTCCGGGCCTGGCCGGCGTGTCCTACCTGTATTACGAGGACGATTCGGCAAGCCTGCTGCAGATGCGCGACCACTGGCGCATCGTCCTGCGCCTGCCGGAGACCGTGACCGACGAGGAGGCGCTCGACCCGGCCTACCTGCACAAGGCGCTGCGGCGCTTCGTCCGCACCGCGCCGGACCTGCCGGCCCAGGCGCGCGACACCTACAGCGCGAGCCGGCGCATCGCCTCGGCGTTCCGGCGCGGGCGCGTGCTGCTGATCGGCGACGCCGCGCATGTCACCAACACCCGCGGCGGCATGAACATGAACGCCGGCATGTTCGACGCGTGGACGCTGGCGCAGGAATTCAGCGGCGCCGCCGACGCCGCGGCGCTGGAGGTCGCGCTCGACACCTGGGCCGACCGCCGCCGCGCGATCGCGGTCGACGAACTGGTCACGCGCACCGAGCGCTCGGTCGGCGGCGGCGCCACCTATCTCGCCGCGATCGAGGCGAGCGCGCGCTTTCCCGATCGCGCGCGGCGCTTCCTGCGCGAAGTCACCATGCTCGACATCGCGCCGGATTTCGCGGCGCCGCCGGCCGCCGCGTCCTGATCGCGCCGGCCGCCATCGACCACGCCGGAGGATTCCGATGAAACCGCTTCGCCGCCGCCTGCTCGCCATCGCCGGTGCCGCCGCGTGCCCCTGGCCGGCCGCCCATGCCCAATCCTGGCCCGCGCGCCCGGTCCGCATCCTGGTGCCGTTCGCGCCCGGCGGCTCGACCGACATCCTCGCGCGGTTCCTGGCGCAGCGGCTGTCCGATGCGATGAAGGCCTCGTTCGTGGTCGAGAACCGCCCCGGCGCCGGCGGCACCGTCGGCGCCGACGCCGCCGCCAAGGCGACCGCCGACGGCTACACGCTGTTCATGTCGAACAACGCGTCGATCTCGCTCGGGCCGCAGATCAACACCGTGAGCTACCGGCCGCTCGACGACTTCGCGCATCTGGTGCTGCTCGGCATGCTGCCCAACCTGCTGATCGTGCGCACCGACCATCCGGCGCGCTCGTTCCGCGACTTCATCGCGATGGCGCGCGCCAAGCCGGGCGTGCTGAACTACTCCTCGGCCGGCGTCGGCTCGGCCGGCTACCTGTCCGGGGAACTGCTCAAGCAGCGCGCCGGCATCGACATCGTCCACATTCCCTACAAGGGCACCGGCCCGGCCACCGCCGACATGGTGGCCGGGCAGCTCGACGCGGTCCTCGACGGGCCGGTGGCGGCGGGACCCTACATCCGCGGCGGCCGCGCGCGCGCGCTCGCGGTGGCGAGCAGCGAGCGCCTCAAGGCCTATCCCGACGTGCCGACCATGGACGAGGTGGTGCCGGGCACCGGCGGCGAGGCCTGGTTCGGCATCTCCACCCAGGCGCAGGTGCCGCGCGACATCCTCGAGCGCCTGCAGTCCGAGCTCGCGCGCGTGGTGGCGCAGCCGGAGTTCCAGGTCAAGCTCGCCGAACTGGGCCTGACGCCACGCCTGATGGTCGGCGCCGAGTACACCGCGTTCATTCGCAGCGAGATCAGCCGCTGGGGCCCGGTGATCAAGGCGGCGGGCGTCAAGGGCAATTGACGCTCACGTGCACGGCGAGGACGACCCGGCAGCGGCGCACGCGGCGGCACTGCATGCGGCAGCCGCCCTGCGCGCGCGCCGGCCGGCCGGCATCGCCGCCGCCGGCGCGGCGCGCCTGATCCTCCTCGACACCATCGGCTGCGCGCTGGCCGGGCGCGCCGCGCCCGAGGTCGCGGCGTTCGAGCGCCATGCCTCGGCGCTCGAGTCCGGGCCGTTCACCTTTCCAGGCGGCCGCCGCCTGTCGCTCGCCGCCGCCGCGCAGGTCGGCGCGATGGCGGCCACCTGGGACGAAGCCTGCGAAGGTCATGCCTTCGCCCACGGCCGGCCGGGGGTGGCCGCGGTGGCCGGACTGCTGCCGCTGGCGGTGGCGGGCAGCCGCGGCCTGGACGCGCTGACCGACGCGCTCGCGCTGGCCTACGAGGTGGCGGCGCGCGCCGGCGCCTGGCTGCGCATCCGCCCCGGCATGCACGTGGACGGCAACTGGCCCGCGCTGGGCGTGGCCGCCGGCGCGGCCCGCCTCGGCGGCGCCGGCGAGGCGGGCATCGCGGGCGCGATCGACATCGCGGCCTGCCAGCTCGCGACCAGCCTGTACCTGCCGGTCAGCGAGGGCCGCACCGCGCGCAACACCTATCTCGCGCACAGCGCCGGCCTGGGTCTCATGGCCGCGCAGGCGGCGCAGGCGGGCATCGACGCCCCCGCCGGCGCCCTGGCGTTCTATGCGACGCGCTTCGCCGCGGCCGACCCGGCCGCGCCGCCCGCGCCCGCCGCGGACCTGATCCTCGATGCCTACATCAAGCCGCACGCGGCGGTGCGCCACGTGCACTATGGCGCGGAACTGGCCCGGCGCGTGCGCGAGGATCTCGGCGGGGCCACCGAAGGCATCGGCAGGATCGCGCTCTCGGTCTACCCGGAGGCGATCACCTATTGCGGCAACCGCGCGCCGCGCGCGCCGATCCAGGCCCAGTTCTCGCTCTCGTTCGGCGTCGCGGCGATGCTGCGCTTCGGCGTCCTCGACCACAGCGTGTATCGCGAGCCGCGCTTCAGCGACCCGGAACTGCGGCGCCTCGAGGCGCTGGTGCGGATCGACGTCGAACCCGCGCTGGCGGCCGCCGGCCGGCGCGGCGCCGCGCTCGCCGTCACCAGCGGCTACAAGGACATCGAGCACGACGTGCGCACCATCCCCGGCGATCCGGCGCAGCCGCTGTCGGCCGAGGAGGTCGCGGCGAAGTTCATGCGCTACGCGTCGGCGTCGGTGCCGCACGAAAAGGCGTTCGTGTTCGCCAACGCGGTACTGTCGGCAGAAGTGGACGTGAAGATGTCGGCGCTGTGGGATCTGCTGTTCTGACCCCTGACGGGCGGGGTCAGGTCGCGGCATGCATCAGGTAGCCGCCGCCGCCCAGGCGCAGGTTATCCGCGCGTCCGCCGAAATAGCGCGCCTGGCCCGCGACCGGATCGAGCGATTCGGTGCGCACGAAACCGTCGGCGCGCAATTGCGCGGCCAGATCGTCGGGCGCGTACCAGTTGATCCAGGGCTCGCCGATCGCCGCCACCCTGCGCGCCAGACGCGCACGCGCGACGCGCTCGTCCTCGCCCAGCATGGCATCCGGCACCCCGTGGTCGAGGATCAGCTCGCTGCCGCGCGAGAGCGCGGCCACCGCCCGGAACGTCGCGCGCGCCGCCGCCGGCGTCAGATACATCACCACGCCGAGCAGCGAAACGAACGCCGGCGCCTCGGCACGGAAGCCGGCGCGCGCGAGGCCCGCGGCCAGGGTTTCGCGTTCGAAATCGACCGGCGCGAAGGTGAGACCGCGCGGCAGCGCGATCGACGCGGCCGCCAGGCGCTCCCGCTTCCAGGCCTGGGTGGCCGGATGGTCGACCTCGAAGACGCGCAGCGCTTCGCCGAAGCGGCTGCGATAGGCGAAGGTATCGAGCCCCGCGCCGAGCACCAGATACTGGCGGACCCCGCGCCGCACCGCTGCCGCCAGCGCGTCCTCGGCGGCGCGCGCGCGCCAGACGATGTATGCCCGCATCGGGTTCGGCGCGCGCATGTCGAGTCGATCGGCGCGCAGCGCGGCGCTGGCCGCGGGGTCGAGAATCGGCAGCGCGAGCGGATCGTCGAACACCAGCGGATGGTCGTAGACTTGGTGGGCGGCGCGATGCATCGCCGCCGCCAGCGCGGTGCGGCTGGGCACGCCGGCGGCGAGGCTACCCTGGGAGGCGAGCGCCGGCCAGGCAAACCCGGCGGCGCCAACTGCGCCACCGCCGATGGCCGCAAGGCAGGCGCGACGGCGTGCCTGCCAGTCCCGTAACGAGGAATGCGTCATGAAATCTGCCTTCACCGCCTGCTGCGCGCGGGCAATTGTAGTCGCCACCGTCGCGCTGGCCAGCGCTGCGCCGCACGCGCAGACGGCGGACGCCTACCCGTCCCGGCAGATCCGCATCGTCGTGCCGTTTCCCGCCGGCGGCGCCACCGACATCGCCGCGCGCGCCATCGCCGACAAGCTGGGTGCCGCCTGGAAGCAGCCCGTCGTCATCGAGAACCGCGGTGGCGCCGGCGGCAACGTCGGCTCGGATGTCGTCGCCAAGTCGCCCGCCGACGGCTACACGCTGGTCATGGGCGTCACCGGTTCGCATGCGATCAACATCTCGCTGTACGCGAAGATGCCCTATGACCCGGTGAAGGACTTCGAGGCGATCACCCAGGTCGCGGTGGTGCCCAACGTCGTGGTGGTACACCCGTCGGTCAAGGCCGCCACGCTCAGGGAATTCGTCGCGCTGGCCAAGGCGCAGCCCGGGCGGCTCGACTACGCGTCGCTGGGCAGCGGGACCGCCGCGCATCTCGGCATGGAGATGCTCAAGCGCGAGGCCGGCATCTTCATGGTGCACATCCCCTATCGCGGCAGCGCGCCGGCGGTGGCGGACCTGATCGGCGGCCAGGTGCAGGTGATGATGGACGGCCTGCCCTCGGCATTGCCGCATGTCCGCGCGGGGCGGCTGCGCGCGCTCGCGCTGACCAGCCAGAAGCGCTCGGCCGCGGCGCCGGAACTGCCGACCATCGCCGAAAGCGGCTACCCGGGCTTCTATGCCGACGCCTGGTCGGGCCTGTTCGCGCCCAAGGGCACGCCGCGCCCCGTCGTCGACAAGCTCGCCGCCGAGGTGCAGCGCATCCTGCGCCTGGCGGACGTGCGCGAGCGCCTGGCGGGCCTTGGCGCCGAGCCGGTGGGCTCGACGCCGGCCGAATTTGCCGCCCATGTGCAGCGCGAGATCGCCAAGTGGGCGCAGGTGGTCCGGGCGAGCGGGGCGAAGGTGGACTGAAGTGCCCGGCGCGCGTCGCATCGCCTGCCTGATGGCGTTCGCCGTCGCGGCGCTGCTGCCGGCCGTCGCCGGCGGCGCCGACCGCGCGTCGATCTTCACCGGCCTGCCGTTCGCGATCGGCGCGCCGGTCACGCACCAGCCGCCGCTGCCGTATCCGGTCGAAGCCGAGCGCCGCGGCCGCGAGGGCACGGTGGTCGTCGCCTTCCTGGTCGGCGAGGACGGCGTGCCGGAGCGGTACCGCATCATCGAGTCCGACCCGCCGCTGCTGTTCGATGCCGTGGTCAACGCCGCCGCGCCCGAGTTCCGCTTCGCGCCGGCGGTGCGCAACGGCAAGCCCGCCCGCTACGAAACGCACATCACCCTGAATTTCCGGCCGCCGCGCCGCGAGGGTGCAAAATGAGGGTTTGCGCGATCGTCCGTCGCCGGACGGCGCGCGGCCCCGCAACCTGCTGACACAGGAAGACCCACGCCATGGAGCAATCGAACAAGACCGCCCGGCAGCTTTTCGAGGACGTCAAGAAGAACCCGACGCGCAAGCGCTTCGGCTTCGGCGCGCGGCCGGCACTCATCAACGTCGACCTGCAGAAGGCCTACACCAACGTCGGCGAGTTCGTCACCGCCTACGAGACCGACCCGCGGCAGATCGACTACGTCAACCAGCTCGCCGCGGCGATGCGCGCGAAGGGCTTCCCCGTGGTCTGGACCTATGTCGCCTACATGGACTCGGGCGAGGACTGCGGCGTCTGGGGCACGCGCACCAACACGCCGGACTCGCTGCAGAACATCAAGGTCGGATCGCGGCGCAGCGAGTTCGACGACCGCCTCGTGATCGACCGGCAGCGCGACATCATCATCAACAAGCGCATGGCCTCGGCGTTCTTCGAGACCAACCTGGGCTCGCTGTTCACCTTCCACCGGATCGACACGGTGATCGTCACCGGCGGCTCGACCTCGGGCTGCGTGCGCGCGACCGCGGTCGACAGCCTGCAGCGCAGCTTCCGCACCATCGTGCCCGAGGAGACCACCGCCGACAAGCACGAGAGCCCGCACTTCGCGAACCTCTACGACATGGCGCTCAAGTACTGCGACGTGATCCCGGTGGCCGAGGCGCTCGCGCACCTGGCCGCGATGCCGGCCAACCAGGCGTAGCGCGGGAGGCTTGCGATGGCACGCGATCCCGGTCTCTACGACTACCTTCCCTACGACGGCACGCGCCCGAAGATCTCCTGGCCGAACGGCGCGCGCGTCGCGTTCTGGGTGGCGCCCAACATCGAGTTCTACGAGCTCGACCCGCCGAAGAACCCGTCGCGCGCGGCCTGGGCGCGGCCGCAGCCGGACGTGCTCAACTACTCGTACCGCGACTACGGCAACCGCGCCGGCTTCAAGCGCATGATGGACGCGATGGACCGCTGCGGCGTGCGCGGCAGCGTCTCGCTCAACGTCGCGATGTGCGAGCACCATCCGGAGATCATCGCCGCCTGCGCCGAGCGCGGCTGGGAGTTCTACAGCCACGGCACCTACAACACGCGCTACCTGTTCAACATGGACGAGGCGCAGGAACGCGCGGTGATCCAGGATTCGATCGACACCATCCGGAAGCACACCGGCCAGAAGCTCGACGGCTGGCTGGCGCCGGCGCTCACCTACACCGACCGCACCCTGGACCTGGTCGCGGAGATGGGGCTCACCTACGTCTGCGACCTGTTCCACGACGACCAGCCGGGACCGGTCAAGGTCAGGCAGGGCCGCCTGGTCTCGATCCCCTACTCGCTCGAGATGAACGACGTCATCGTCTACAACATCAACCTGGTGAGCCCGCGGCGCTATGCGGACATCCTCAAGCGCCAGTTCGACCGGCTCTACGCCGAGGGCGCCGAATCCGGCACGGTGATGTGCATTCCGCTGCATCCCTACCTGGTCGGCTGGCCCTACCGCATCAAGGCCTTCGAGGAGGCGCTCGACTACATCTGCGGCCACGACAAGGTCTGGCTCGCCACCGGGCGCGAGATCGCGCAGCATTTCCTGGAACACAACTACGAGGCCTTCGCGCAGGCCTCGCATCCGGTCGCGGAGGCGCCGCTATGAGCATGGATGCCAGCTACCTCCAGTACGCCAGGCGGCGCTACGGCATGGACCACGACCGCTACGCGTGGTCGCAACTGCACGAGCGGCCGAAGGTGGCGTGGCCGAACGGCGCGCGCGTCGCCCTGTGGGTGGTGCCGGCGCTCGAGTGGTTCCCGCTCGACATGAAGGGCAAGCCGTTCAAGCCGCCGGGGGCGATGGTCACCTCCTACCCCGACCTGCGCCACTACACGCTGCGCGACTACGGCAACCGGGTCGGCATCTTCCGCGTCATGAAGTCGCTCGCCGCGCGCGGCATCAGGGCGTCGGTGGCGATGAACGCCGCGGTGGCGGTGCGCTACCCGGCACTGGTCTCGGCCTGCGTCGCGCAGGGCTGGGAGATCCTCGCCAACGGCCTGGACATGGACCACCTGCACTACGAAGGGCTGCCGGCCGGAGAAGAGCAGCGCCTCGTCACCACCACGCTCGACATCCTGCGCCGCGCATCGGGCCAGAAGGTGCGCGGCTGGCTGTCGCCGGCGAAGTCGGAGTCCTACGCGACCCCCGACCTGGTGGCCGCCGCCGGCTGCGACTACCTGTGCGACTGGGTCAACGACGACATGCCGTACGCCTTTGCCACGCCGTCCGGCGCGATCACCGCGATGCCGCATCCCTGCGACATCGACGACTACCAGATTCTCATCAACAACCACCACACCGAGGACGACTTCACCGATGCGCTGGTCGACCAGTTCGACGTGCTGTTCAGCGAGTCGGCGGAAGGCGGCGGCCGCGTGATGGCGATCTCGCTGCACCCGTGGATCATCGGCCAGCCGTTCCGCATCGGCGCCCTGGAGAAGGCGCTCGACCACATGCTGTCGCGGCGCGGCGTGTGGCCGGCCACCGGCAGCGAGATCGTCGACGCCTGGCGCGCGCAGAAACCCGCCTGAGGGCGCCGGGCGTGTTTCGCCCCGGTTCGCGAACGCGCGTTCAGCGCCGCTCGCTCTGGCGGGGGACGGCAGTTTCGAGAATGGCGCAATCGCTCGGAGCCAACTGACGCTGCGCGGGCGCGCCAGGCGCCTTTCCAGTTGCTCAAACCAGCAGCGTCATCCCGGCACGCTTGTCGAACGTCGCGGTGCGGGTACAGCCGGCGCCGGCCGCCGTGCGTTCGATCAGGCAATCCGCGAAGTCGGCCTTGCCGCCCTCGAACATGCGCAGCGCCTTCCAGGCAATTTCCGCCTCCTGCACCACCAGCTGGCGGATGCTCAACACCCTGCGCACGATTTCCGCAACCTCCCGCCGTGTGGCGCCATAGCGGCTCTCGCTTACCCACACCAGTTCGGCCAGCACCACCAGCCCCACATAGCCCGGATTCGCCGCGCTGCATTCGTTTTCGATCAAGGCAGTCGCGCGCGCGGACTGTACCTTGTCGTCCTGTGCGATGTAGCGCACCAGGATATTGGTATCAAGACCAATCACCGACCCGCCCCGCGTGCGCGGATCGCGGCATTCATGTCCTCGATGCTGACCGGCTTGGCAGGCTTGCGCAGCAAGCCCTTGAGCGAGCGCACATCGTCAATCGCCGGCTTGATCGCGTAGCCGCCGTCCAGCTCGATGAATTCGATCCGGTCGCCCGACTCCAGGCCCAGACGCTGCCGGACATCGGCGGGAATGGTGACTTGCCCCTTGCTGGTGAGCGTGGCGGTGGCCATGGTTTCCGTTAGCGTATGCAAATTCCTTACTATAAAGTAAGGAAATAGATTCATCAAGCAGCTTCGAGCACCGGCATCGTCGCCACGGGCCCCCGCAGCGGTTGGTCGATGGGAAGTCCCGGAGTCAGCGGCCGGACAGCCTCGGCGGGCAGGACGTCACACCGTCGGCGATCGCGTCAGGGCAGCTTGAGGTCGAGCTTCTTCACCAGTTCCGCCTCGCGCGTCAGGGCGCTCCGGTAGTAGGATACGAACGCCTCCGGCGTCTCGCTTGGCTGGGGCTCCGAGCCCTGCGCCTCCAGGAACGACTTGAACTCCGGCTCGGCCGCGATCTTCGCCAGCGTCGCGCGCAACTGGGCGGTCAGGGCGTCGGGCAGGCGCGGCGGCGCG
>JAEUOS010000085.1 GCA_016790695.1 Burkholderiales bacterium | reverse complement strand
CGCGCCGCGGCGCGGCGGCGCGCGCCGGCTTGGCCCGTTCGAGCCCTTGCGCTGCGGCCGCCGTGGCCGATCATTCCCGAATGGTCCCGCGCCGGCTCCTTTCCCTGCTTGCGATCTGCGTGGTCTGGCCGCCCGGCCAGGCCGCGGCGCAGGCGCTCGATCCCGCGGCGGCGACGCTGGCGCAGCCTGAACCTGCCGCGCGCGCGGCCGAGGCCTACCAGCGCGACCCCGCCTATCGCCTGCTGTTTCCCGGGGTCTGCGTCGCCGCGCCGGACCCGCCGCCCGCGCCGCTGCCGGTCGCGCCGTACGCGCAGCAGATCGACAGCGCCGCGCGCGCCGCCGGCGTCGACCCGGCGCTGGTGCACGCGTTGGTCGCGGTCGAGTCGGCCTACCGCCCCGCCGCCGTGTCGCCCAAGGGCGCGGTCGGCCTCATGCAGCTGCTGCCGGCAACCGCCGAGCGCTACGGGGTGACCAACCTGACCGACGTGCCGGAGAACCTGAAGGCCGGCACCCGGCACCTGCGCAATCTGATCGACGCCTTCGGCGACCGCCTCGACCTCGCCCTTGCCGCCTACAACGCGGGCGAGGGCGCCGTGCGCCGCCACCGCAATGCCGTCCCGCCGTATCGCGAGACGCGGCAGTACGTGCCGGCGGTCCTGCAGCGCTACCGGCCGGCGCCGTCCGTGGCGGTCCCGCCGCCCGCGCAGCCGCCCGGGAAGCCGGCCGCGAACGCGCACGAGTACCTTCCCGGCACGCGCCTCGATCCGGCGGCCGTCGCCGCCGCGCGCTGATCCGGCGCGCCGCGGCCCGGCCGGCCCGGGCGCCGTGCCCCGCCTATCCGCGCGCGTCGCCCCAGCGCAGGTTGGTGCGCTCGTCGCCGCGATAGAACGTCTCGCCGTGACAGTCGACGCAGTAGTCCGGCGAGACGATCATGTCGGTGAATTCCATGTCCGGGGCGATCCGCGTGTACTCGAACAGCACGCTGCGCCGCACCCGGGCGCCGGCGCCGATGTGGCTGCCGTGGCCGATCCACGCCGGGCCGATGATCGACGCGCCCGCGTCGATGCGCACGGACGAGCCGATGTAGACCGGTCCGGCGATGTGCACGGTGTTCCAGTCGATCGAGGTGTTGAGCCCGGCCCAGATGCCGGGCCGCACCTCGCGCCCCGGCATGTCCATCTGCGCCACCTCGCCGCGCAGCACGCGCTGCAGCACCGACCAGTAGTCGGTGACGCGGCCGATGTCGATCCAGTTGAAGAAGCGGCTCTGCGCGTAGAACGGCAGCCGCTCGGCGACCAGCTGCGGAAACAGCTGGGAACCGATGTCGTAGCTGCGCCCCGGCGGGATGCGCTCGAGCACCGCCGGTTCGAAGATGTAGATGCCGGTCGAGGCGAGGCACGAGCGCGCCTCCTCGGGGCGCGGCTTCTCCTGGAACGACTCGATGCGCCCGTCGGCGTCCGCGACCACGATGCCGTAGTTCGCGACCTGCTCGCGCGGCACCTCGAGCGCGACCACGCTGGCGAGCGCGCCCTTGCTGCGGTGCTCGTGCAGCGCGGCCCCGATGTCGAGGTCGACCAGCGCGTCGCCGCACAGCACCAGGGTGGTCTGGTCGAAGAACCCGCTGAAGTCCTGGATGCGCCGCATGCCGCCCGCCGAGCCGAGCGGCCGCGGCAGCACCTCCCCGTGCTCGCGCACGCCCTCGTACGAGTAGCCGATCTGCACGCCCCAGCGGTGGCCGTCGCCGAAGTATTCCTCGATGCGCCGGTGGTGGTAGGCGACGTTGACCATGATCTCGGTCACGCCGTAGCGCGCCAGATGCTCGATCAGGTACTCCATCACCGGCTTGCCGAGGATCGGCACCATCGGCTTGGGCAGGTCGCGGGTCAGCGGCCGCACCCGCGTGCCCTGCCCTGCCGCCAGAATCATTCCCTTGGCCATCGTCGCTCCATTCGCTTGTCGTTCGCCTCGCTTCGCCCGCCCGGACCCCTGCCTCAGCCCGCGAAGCCGTTCGGGTTGCCCGACTGCCAGCGCCAGGCATCCGCGCACATCTGATCGAGGCCGCGCGCGGCGCGCCAGCCGAGCAGCGCCTGCGCGCGCGCCGGATCGGCATAGCACGACGCGATGTCGCCGGAGCGCCGCGGCGCGATCACGTACGGCACCGGGCGGCCGCTCGCGGCCTCGAACGCGCGCACCATCTCGAGGACGCTGTAGCCGCGCCCGGTGCCGAGGTTGACGGTGAGGCACTCCGCGTGCGCGCTCAGGCGCTCGAGCGCCCTGACGTGGCCGAGCGCGAGATCGACCACGTGGATGTAGTCGCGCACCCCGGTGCCGTCGGGCGTCGGATAGTCGTTGCCCCAGATGCTCAGGCGCTCGCGCCTGCCGATCGCGACCTGGGCCACGTACGGCAGCAGGTTGTTGGGAACGTCGCGCGGGTCCTCCCCGATCAGGCCGCTCGGATGGGCCCCGACCGGGTTGAAGTAGCGCAGCAGGGCCAGGCGCCAGCCGGCGTCGCTGCGGTGCAGGTCGCGCAGCATGTCCTCGATCATGAGCTTGGATCGCCCGTACGGGTTGGTCGCCGACAGCGGATGGTCCTCGGTCAGCGGCAGGCGCTGCGGATCGCCGTACACCGTCGCCGACGAGCTGAACACCAGGATCCGCACCCCGCAGTCGCCCATCGCCTCGAGCAGGCGCACGGTGCCGACCACGTTGTTGTCGTAATACTCGAGGGGCTTGCTGACCGACTCGCCGACCGCCTTCAGCCCCGCGAAGTGGATCACGGCGGTCGCGCCCGACGCGGCGATCGCGCGCGCCAGCGCGGGCCGGTCGCGGATGTCGCCGGTGACCAGGCCCGGCGCGCGCCCCGCGATGCGCGCGACCCGCGCCAGCGCCTCCGGATGGCTGTTGCTGAAGTTGTCGAAGACGGTCACCTCGAAGCCGGCCGCGAGCAGCTCGACGCAGGTGTGCGATCCGATGTAGCCGGCGCCGCCGGTGAGGAGAACCATGGTCATGTCACGCTCCGTCGCCACGCGCGGCCGCGCGCCAGCCGCGCGGCCCATCCGGGGATAACGGCCGCCGCGGGCCGAACCGGAGCGCGCGCATCCTCACCCCGCCGCCGGCGCCGCCAGCTGGCGCGCGTACACCCGCGAATTCTCGTGCACCGCCGGGCTCGACGCGGCCTGCGCCAGCGGCCACCAGCGCACGTCCTCGTGCTGCGCGTCGGCCGCGGCGACCGCGAAGCCCGCGGGCACGTCGATCCGGTGCGCGACGACGACGTAGTGCGTCGACGTGCCCGCCTCGTCGGCGAAGTTGTCGGGATAGAAGTGCTCGTAGACGCCGAGGAACCGCGCCGCACTCGCGCCCGCCGCGCCGCCGTCCAGGCCCAGCTCGCGCCGCGCCACGCGCCGCACGGCGGCCGCGAGCGTCTCCCCCTTCGCGACCCGGCCGCCGGGAACGAACCAGGTGCCCTGCGCCGGCCGATTGGCGCGCAGGCCCAGCAGGAGTTCCGCGCCGCCGCGCACGAGCACCAGGTCCACCGACACCAGCGGCGTGTGGCGGACGATCTCGAGGAAGCGCGCGCGCGGCAGCATCGGCGCCTCCGCCGCGGTCCGGTCCGGCGTCATGCCGCGTACACCTCGGCGTCGGCGAACGCCGCGCCGGCCGCGTCCTTGCGCGACAGCAGCGGCGGCGCGCCCAGGTCCGGCCACGCGATCGCCAGCGTCGCGTCGTCCCAGCGGATGCAGCGCTCGTGCTCCGGCGCCCAGTAGTCGGTCGTCTTGTACAGGAACTCGGCGCTGTCGGAGAGCACGAGGAAGCCGTGCGCGAAACCGGGCGGAATCCACAGCTGCCGCTTGTTCTCCGCCGACAGCACCTGGCCGACCCAGCGCCCGAACGTCGGCGAGGCGCGCCGGATGTCGACCGCGACGTCGAACACCGCGCCGGCGACGACGCGCACCAGCTTGCCCTGCGGCTGGCGGATCTGGTAGTGCAGGCCGCGCAGGACGTTGCGCGCCGACTTCGAGTGGTTGTCCTGCACGAACTCCGCCGCCAGGCCCGCGGCCTCGCGAAAGGCGCGCTGGTTGAAGCTCTCGAAGAAGAACCCGCGGTCGTCGCCGAACACGCGCGGCTCGATCTGCAGGACGTCGGCGATCGCGGTCGCGGTGATGTGCATCACGCCCCCCGCTTCTCGCGCAGCAGCCCGAGCAGGTACTGGCCGTAGCCCGACTTCGCCAGCGGCGCCGCCAGGCGCTCGAGCTGCTCGTCGCCGATCCATTCGTTGCGCCAGGCGATCTCCTCGGGCGCGGCGACCTTCAGGCCCTGGCGGCGCTCGATGGTCTGGATGAACTGGCTCGCCTCGAGCATCGACTCGTGGGTGCCGGTGTCGAGCCAGGCGAAGCCGCGCGTCATGATCTCGACGTCGAGCGTGCCGCGCTCCAGATAGAGGCGGTTCAGGTCGGTGATCTCCAGCTCGCCGCGCGCCGACGGCCGGATCGAGCGCGCCAGCGCGACCACGTCGCGGTCGTAGAAGTACAGGCCGGTCACCGCGTAGCGCGACTTCGGGCGCTGCGGCTTCTCCTCGAGGCTGACGGCGCGGCCGGCGCGGTCGAACTCGACCACGCCGTAGCGCTCCGGATCCTGCACCGCGTAGGCGAACACCGTCGCCCCGGTCCGGCGCGCGTCGGCGCTCTGCAGCAGGTTGACCAGGTGGTGGCCGTAGAAGATGTTGTCCCCGAGCACCAGCGCCGAGCAGGCGTCGCCGATGAACGCGTCGCCGATCAGGAACGCCTGCGCCAGGCCGTCGGGCGACGGCTGCACCGCGTACTGGAGGTTCAATCCCCAGGCTGAACCGTCACCCAGCAACTGGGCGAATCGCGGTGTGTCCTGCGGCGTCGAGATGATCAGGATGTCGCGCATGCCGCCCAGCATCAGGGTCGACAGCGGGTAGTAGATCATCGGCTTGTCGAAAATCGGCAGCAACTGCTTCGACACCACCTGCGTGGCGGGAAACAGGCGGGTACCGGAACCGCCGGCGAGAATGATCCCCTTGCGTTGACTTGCGCTCATACATTGAACTCCAGAATCTCTAACTCGGTGAAGTTGTCCCCGCGTCACGCACAGATTTCGTCGACCATCCTGTCGACCTGGACACGCCAGTCCGGAAGCGTCAACGAGAAGGCCTGCCGAAATCGGCACGTGTCGAGGCGCGAATTGAGCGGCCGCCGCGCCGGCGTCGGATACTCCGCGGTCGCAATCGCAACGATGTTGTCCGGCCCGGCCTTGAGCGGCTGGCCGCGCGCCGCAGCCCGCGCGATCACGTGACGCGCGTAGCCGTGCCAGCTGGTCTCGCCCGCCGCTGCCACGTGGTAGAGCCCGGCGAGGGCTGGGCGATCGAGCGCCGCGCGCAGCGCGTGCGCGGTGCAGTCGGCGAGCAGTTCGGCGGACGTCGGCGCGCCGACCTGGTCGTCGATCACGCGCAGGCTGTCACGCTCGGCAGCCAGGCGCAGCATGGTCCGGGCGAAATTTCCGCCGCGTGCAGCGTACACCCAGCTGGTGCGCAGGATCAGGTGACGCGACGCCCGTGCGACCGCGCCCTCGCCCGCGAGCTTGGTACGACCATAGACCGACAGCGGGGCCGGTCGATCCGTCTCGCGCCAGGGCGCGCAGCCGCTGCCATCGAACACATAGTCGGTCGAATAGTGCACGACCCAGGCGCCGAGGGCGTCGGCCTCGCGTGCCAGCACGCCCGGGGCATCGGCGTTGAGGGTGTGGGCGAGCGCGGGCTCGGCCTCGGCGCGGTCCACCGCGGTGTGCGCCGCCGCGTTGACGATCACGGCCGGGCGCACTGTGCGGATCGTGCGTGCGATGCCATCGAGGTCGGCAAAGCTGCCGCACAGCTCGGTGCTGTCGAAATCAAGGGCGATGAGGTCCCCGAGTGGCAGGAGGCTGCGCTGCAGCTCCCAGCCGACCTGGCCGCCCTTGCCAAATAGCAGGATCTTCACGGGCGCTCCGTGCCGGCGGCCCCGTAGTGGCGGCCGATCCACTCGCGGTAGGCGCCGCTCTGCACGCCGGCGACCCAGTCCGGGTGGGCGAGATACCATTCCACGGTCTTGCGAATGCCGGTGTCGAAGGTCTCCGCCGGCCGCCAGCCCAGTTCCCGTTCGATCTTCGACGCGTCGATGGCATATCGGCGGTCATGGCCGGGCCGATCCTTGACATACGTGATCTGGTCGCGATAGGGGCGCCCATCCGGGCGCGGCTCCAATTCGTCGAGCAGCGCGCAGATCGTGCGGACGATCTCGATGTTGGGCTTTTCGTTCCATCCGCCAATGTTGTAGGTCTCGCCCGGGCGCCCTGCTTCGAGCACGCGACGGATTGCGCTGCAGTGATCGCCTACGTACAGCCAGTCACGTACCTGCATGCCGTCGCCGTAGACCGGTAGCGGCTTGCCGGCCAGCGCGTTGACGATCATCAGCGGGATCAGCTTCTCGGGAAAGTGATAGGGCCCGTAATTGTTCGAGCAGTTCGTGGTCAGCACCGGCAGGCCGTAGGTGTGGTGGT
>JAEUOS010000058.1 GCA_016790695.1 Burkholderiales bacterium | reverse complement strand
GATGGGACTCGTCAGCCGCGTGGTGCCGGAGGCCGAACTGCACGCCCAGGCCATGGCGCTGGCGCGCGTGCTCGCGGCGAAGTCCCCGCAGCTCATGCGCATCGGCAAGAAGGCCTTCATGCACGCGATCGATTCGGACTACCGGCGCGGCGTGGCAGGCGCGGTCGACCTGCTGAGCGCGGTGACGGGCACCGAGGACTCGCGCGAGGGCCTGACGGCGTTTGTGGAGAAGCGCCGGCCGACGTGGCGTCCGCGCTGATGCGCGCCGCGGGCACCCCGGCCGGGTGAAGCCCGCGCCCGCGATCGTGCCGGCTCAGGCCGCCGGGCGCTTGCGCAGCAGGAACTTCTGCGTGCCCTCCATCACCAGTTCGCCGCGCTGGTTGTGCACGGTCGAGCGCAGCGTCAGGACGCCGGTGGTGCGGCCGGGCGCGAGGTCGACGATCTCGAGCGCGCTGTAGAGCGTGTCGCCGACGTAGACCGGGCGCAGGAAGCGGCTCGACTGCTCGATGAAGCCCTTGAGCGAGTCCTCCACCAGGTGCGGGAACAGGCCGGCGCCGGGGGCGGTCTGCGCCACCACCTGGAAGCCGTGCGCGAGCATGTGCGGCATGCCGCGTGCGCGGCAGTACTCGACGTCGTAGTGCACCGGATGGTTGTCGCCGCTGGCCAGCGCGAAGGCGGCGAACAGCGCGTCGGTCATGGTGCGCGAAGGCAGCAGGAAGCGCTCGCCGATCCGGAAGTCGTCGAAGTAGCGGCTCTCGCACAGGCGATGGCTGGCGGGGTCGAAGCGGGTCTCGGTGGTCATCGGTGCTCTCGTCGAGGCAGGGGGCGAACGGTCGGTCGCGCGGCGGCGGCGCCCCCGAGGTCGCCGGGGCGCCGGCGCGCCGCGGTCAGTACAGCGAATAGCCGCCGTCGATCAGCAGCGAGTCGCCGGTGTGGTAGGCCGAGGCGTCGCTCATCAGGTAGACGGCGATGCCGCCGAAGTCCTGCGGCCGGCCCCAGCGCCGCAGCGGGATGCGCGGCAGCACGTTGCCCGCGAACTTCTCGTTGCCGATCGCGTTGGCGGTCATGTCGGTCTCGATCCAGCCCGGCAGCACCGCGTTGGCGCGGATGCCGTGGCGCGCGAATTCCACCGCCATCGCGCGCACCATCGAGATCATCGCGCCCTTGGTGGCGCCGTAGTGCTCCGAGCGCGCCGCGCCGTGGATCGCCGCCAGCGAGGCGGTGCCGACCAGCGAGCCGCCGCCGCCGCGCTCGACCATGTGGCGCGCCGCCGCGCGGAAGGTGTGGAACGCGCCGTCGAGGTTGACGCGCATCACGCGCCGCCATTCCTCGCTCGACATCTCGGTGAACGACTTGCCGCCGCGCCCCGAGACGCCGGCGTTGGCGAAGCAGCCGTCGACGCGGCCCAGCGCGGCCAGCGTGGCGGCGAACGCGGCCTCGACCGCGGCCTCGTCGCCGACGTCGCAGACGAAGGTCTCGACGCGGCGACCGGTGGCCGCGAGCTGCTCCCTGGCCGCGGCGTTCTTCTCCGCGCTGGTGCCCCAGATCGCGATGTCGGCGCCGGCCGCGGCGAGGGCCTGCGCGAATCCCAGGCCGATGCCGCGGTTGCCGCCGGTGACGAGGGCGACGCGGCCGCTCAGGTCGAATGCCTTGGGGATCATCTGTCGGTTCTCCGGAAGTGCGGTGGCGCCGATGCTAGAGCATTTCCAGCGGCCGCGCCGCGCGCGGCGGCGCGAACACGCGGTCGAGCGCCGCCAGCGCGGGCGCGTCGAGCACGTGCTGCGCGGCGGCGGCGTTCTCGCGCAGGCGCGCGCGCCGGCCGGTCTTCGGGATGACGATCGTGTCGTCGCGGCGCAGGAGCCAGGCGAGCGCGGCCTGCGCCGGGGTCAGCGCGTGCGCGCGCGCGAAGGCGACGAGGCCGGGATGGCCGAGCAGCCGCGCCTGCTCGAGCGGGGAGTAGGCCATCACCGGCACGCGCCGCGCGGCCAGCCACGGCAGCAGGTCCCACTCGGGGCCGCGGCGCGCGAGGTTGTAGAGGATCTGGTTGGCCGCGAGCGCCGCGCCGCCGGGCGTCGCCCACCACGCGCGCATGTCGGCGAGGTCCAGGTTGGAGACGCCGAAGTGGCGGATCTTGCCGGCGGCCAGCAGGTCCTGGAATCCGGCGATGGTCTCGGCGAACGGCACGCTGCCGCGCCAGTGCAGGAGGTAGAGGTCGATGCGGTCGGTGCGCAGGCGCGCGAGGCTGCGCTCGCAGGCGGCGACGACGCCGCGCCGCGTCGCGTTGTGCGGGGTGACCTTGCTGACGAGGAAGGCGTCGTCGCGGCGCCCGGCGATCGCCGCGCCGACCAGCGCCTCGGCCGCGCCGTCGCCGTACATCTCGGCGGTGTCGATCACCGACAGGCCGAGGTCGAGGCCCGCGCGCAGGGCCGCGATCTCCTCGGCGCGCGTGCCGGCGTCGTCGCCGATGTGCCAGGTGCCCTGGCCGAGCGCGGGCACGCGTTCGCCGCCGGGGAGGACGACCTGCTTCATCGCGCGCGCGCCGCCGGGCCGCCGAGGCGCGCGAGCACCTTGAGGCGGAAGCCGAGGATGTGGTCCTCCATCGCGCGGCGCGCGCGCGCGGCGGCGCCGGCGCCGATCGCCGCGATGATTCCGGCGTGCTCGGCGGCGGCCTCGTCGAGGTGGCGCGCGAACTCGCCGCTCTGGCTGATGAAGAAGTCCGACATCGCCCAGTTCGCCATCAGCGAGCGGTGCAGGGCCTCGGAGCGCGCCATGCGGTGGATCGCGCCGTGGAACTCGCGGTTGAGCTGCCGATAGCGCTCGCCGCTGCCGGCAGCGCGCCGCGGCAGGCGCGCGATCGCCGCGTTGATCGCCGCCAGCGCGTCGACCTCGGCGCCGGTGCGGCGCCGGGCGGCCAGTTCCGCCATCACGCCCTCCATGCGGCTGAACATGAGGAAGAAGTCGGCGATCTCCTCGGCCCGGGGCGCGATCGCCTGGCACCCGACCTGCGCGGTGATCACCACGAAGCCCTGCGCGGCCAGCTCCTTGAGCGCCGACATGATCGGGTGCTTCGAGGCCCCGGTCGCGGCGGCGATCTCCCTGACCGCGAGCGGCGCGCCGAAGCCGATGCGCCCGTCGGCGAAGCGCTCCAGCAGGTGGTCGTAGACCGATTCCTGCTTGCGCTTCGGCGCGTCGGCGCGGGGGACGGGCGGCATGTCAGCGCGAAGTATAGGCGCGTCCGGCCGCGCTGCGTTGACAGGCGTTCTAGCATGCCAGTAGACTCGCCGCGTGCCGCGCGAGCGGCGTGCGCGAGCGGCGCGACGGGAGGCGGCGGATGGGGGCGAGGACGGGCGAGGCGTATCTGCAGGGCCTGCGCGCGCGGCCGCGCGAGGTGTGGGTGCGCGGCCGGCGCGTCGACGACGTGACCGCCCATCCGGCCTTCGCGCGGCCGGCCGCGCACATCGCGCGGCTCTACGACATGCAGCACGAGCCGGCGCACCGCGACGTGCTCACCTACGCGAGCCCGACCTCGGGCGAGCGCGTCGGCACCGCCTTCATGATGTCCGCGACCGTCGACGACCTGGTCAAGCGCCGGCGCGCGTTCCAGACCTGGGCGGAGAGCTCCTTCGGCCTGCTCGGGCGCTCGCCGGACTTCCTCAACACCACGCTGATGGCGTTCGCCGAGTCGCCCGGGGTGTTCGAGGAGATGGGGCCGCGCTTTGCCGCCAACATCCGCAACTACTACGAGTTCGTGCGCGAGAACGACCTGTTCCTCACCCACGCGCTGATCACGCCGCAGACCGACCGCTCGCGGTCGTCGAAGGACCAGGCCGACGCCTTCCTGCACATGGGCGTGGTGCGCGAGACCGCCGACGGCATCGTCCTGCGCGGCGCGCGCATGCTGGCCACCCACGGGCCGATCGCCGACGAGGTGATCGTCTACCACCTGCCGGGCATCCGGCCCGGCGAGGAGCCCTATGCCGCAGCGTTCGCGATCCCGGTCGACACGCCCGGCGTGCGGCAGATCTGCCGCGAGCCGTTCGACGAGGGCGCGCGCGCGGCCTACGACCACCCGCTGGGCAGCCACTTCGAGGAGCCCGATGCGCTGCTGATCTTCGACGACGTGCTGGTGCCCTGGGAGCGGGTGTTCCTGCACGCGCGCGTCGACCTGGCCAATCGGATGTACACCGAGACCGCGCTGCGCAACCACACCGCCCACCAGACCGGCGTGCGGGCGATCGCCAAGATGCAGCTCGCCGTGGGCGTCGCGATGGCGGTGGCCGAGACCGTCAGGTGCAATGGATTCCTGCACATCCAGGAACTGCTGGGCGAGGCGATCGGCTACATCGAGCTCGCCCGGAGCTGCGTGATCCGCGCCGAGGTCGAGCACGAGCGGACCGCGGCCGGCACGATCCGCGCCGGCTTCACGCCGCTGCAGACCCTGCGCGGGATGATGTCGTCGGCCTACCCGCGCATCATCGAGATCCTGCAGAAGGTCGGCGCGGGCGGGCTGCTGATGATGCCCACCGCGGCGGACTTCGCGAGCCCGGTCGGCGACGACGTGCGGCGCTATTACCGCGGCGCGGGCGAGATCTCCGCCGAGGACCGCGTGCGCATCTTCAAGCTCGCGTGGGATCTGGCGGGCGATGCCTTCGGCATGCGCGCCATGCAGTACGAGCGCTACTACGCGGGCGACCCGGTGCGCCTGGTGGCGTCGAACTACACCAGCTACGCCCATCGCGGCGAGTGCGACCGGCTGGTGGCAGGCGCGCTGGCGCTGGCCGGCCGGCCGTAGAATCCCGCCATGCCGCCGCGCGCCGTCCTCGGGCTGTCGCACACGCCCCTCCTGGGCCTCAATCCGCTGGCCGCGGATGTCGAGGCCGACCTGCGCGGCGCGCTCGCGCGCGCGCGCGCCCTGGTCCGGGCGTTCGCGCCCGAGCTCATCGTGCTGTTCTTTCCGGACCACTTCAACGGCTTCTTCCACGAAGTGATGCCGGCGGTGTGCGTCGGCACCGAAGGCGCCGCGGTCGGCGACTACGGCACGCCGGCGGGCCCGGTCAGCGTCGCGGCGGCGGACGCCCTGGCGCTGGCGACGCATCTGATCGACCAGGAGTTCGACATCGCGGTGTCGCGACGCATGCGCTTCGACCACGGCGTCGCGCAGCCGCTCGACCTGCTCTTCGGCGGCCTGGCGGCGCCGCCGATCGTGCCGGTGTTCATCAACGGCGCCGGGCCGCCGGCGATCGTCCGGGCGGGCCGCGCGATCCGGCTCGGGCAGGCGGTCGGCCGGCATTTCGCCGACGATCCGCGGCGCATCCTGTTCCTCGGCTCCGGCGGCCTGTCGCACGACCCGCCGATCCCCACCCTCGACCATCCCGACGCGGCGCTGCGCGAGCGCATCATCGCGCGCTTCGAGCCGACGCCGGAACAGCGCGCGCAGCGTCAGGCACGCGTGATCCAGGCGGGGCGCGACCTGGCGGCCGGCACCTCGGATCGCAAGCCGCTCAATCCGGCCTGGGACACGCGCATCATGGACCGGCTCGAGCAGGCGGACTGGCCGGCCCTGGCGGCACTGGCGGAGGACGAGATCGTCCGCGCGGGCGGCGGCTCGGCGCACGAGACCAAGAACTGGATCGCCGCGTTCGCCGCGGCCTCCGGGGCGGCGCTGACCACGCGCGAGCGCTGGTACCGCGCGATCCCCGAGCTCATCGCCGGCTTCGGGGTGATGTACCGCGAGGGCGCCTGAGCCGATTCGTGGTCCACGCCGGCGCCGCGTGCGGCGCCGTGCAGGCGCGTCAGCGCCGCGCGGGCGTTCCCGCGCGCCAGCGCGGATACCTGCCGTACAGCGAGCCGCGCGTGCCGCAGTAGGCCGACGAGTCGCAGCCGCCGGGATTCTCGATCACCAGCGACCGGCCCGGATCGAACGCGATCCGCACCCGGCAGGACTTCTCGACGAAGGCCTTGCGCGCCGCATCCCAGGAGTCGAGCAGCACGACCAGGTGCCCGTCCTCCATCGTGCCGACCTCGTCGAGCGTGCAGGAGTGGCCGTTGAAGAACAGCGTGTCGACGAGCACGCGGGCCTGGCCCGGCTTGCCGGTCGGCAGGATGAACACGTCGCTGTCGCCCCAGCCGGCGCAGGTGCCGTCGACGTAGCAGCGGCGCACGCGCTCGCCGTAGCGGCCGAACACGGCCTCCCGCCGCGCCGGGTCGGCCGCCGGCCGCTGCTGCACCAGGCTCTCGACGTAGGCGATGCGCTCGTCGTAGAGGTCCTTGAGCGCGTCGCGCATCGTCTTGTCGCGGCGCAGCAGCCAGTCGCGCTGCTCGCGGCGCAGCAACGCGACCTCCGCCGGCGCGCCGGCGCGCGCGTCGAGCAGCGCGCGCCACGCGCGGTTGAGCGCGCGATCGGCCTCGAGGACGTCGGCGGGCATCGTGCAGGCCGGGTTGCCGCGCTGGTCGGACCAGACCTCGCAGGGGCGGGGGCGGTCGGCGGCGCCGGGGCTCGCGCAGAAGTTGAAGAGGACGAGTGCCAGGCCGGCGGGCGCCAGGCGGGCGAAACGCCGACACCCGCGGCGCGGCGAGACCGCGCGCGCGTTCACGCGTGCGCGCGGCGCCGGTCGCGCTGCATCAGATCGCCGCGTGCACCAGCGCCCCGAGCCCGGCGCGCTCGAGCAGCGCGTCGGCGGCGCGGCGATCGTCGGCGCCGAGCGCGCGGAATTCGTCGCGCAGCCAGCCCAGGCACTTGGCCTGGTACGGGAACGGGTTCTGCACCCAGGGCTTGCCGTCGACCGTGGCCTCGACCTGCGGCGCGCCGGCCTTCAGCGCGCGCGCGTTGGCGAGCATCACCGGCAGGTAGACCCGCGCCACCTCCTCGAGCAGCGTGACGAGGGTGGGCGGCAGCGCGTCGCGCGCGGTCCACTGGTCCTCCGCCGGCTGCAGGCCGGAGAGGTCGTCGACCACGCCGACCCAGGCGTAGACGCGCGGCGCCTTCGCGAGGGTCAGCGCGGCCGGGGTCGGGTCGAAATGCGCGAGCTGGGTCAGCTGGCCGTAGACGCCGAAATCGGACGCGCTCGGGCGCGCGCCCATCAGGAACGGCTGCACCGCGAGGTGGGCCTCGAAGGCGGCGAGGAAGCGCAGGTAGCTGTCCTCGATGACTCCGGCGGTCGCGGGGCTCGAGCCGACGTAGCGCAGCCGGGAGATCTGGCGCTGCGAGAACAGCCGCGCGTGCTCCTGCGCCGTCGCCTCCGGCATGGTGATGTTGCGCCAGCGCGGCAGGATGTTGGCCGACTTGGCGATGTCGTCCGCGTAATGCCAGCGGTAGTGGAACATCGCCTTGGTGAGCCACTCGTCGGCATAGTCCTCGATCACGCTGTCGATGAAGCGCAGCACCGGGTCGGCGGGCTGCACGCGCGGCCCCGGGCATTCGGCCTCGAAGCGCCGGATCAGCGGCGTGGAGTCGGTGACGGCCTCGAGTTCCCCGGCGGCGTTCTTCAGATAGAAGGTCGGCAGCAGCTCCACCTTGGGCTTGGGCAGCGCGGCGAGCAGCGGCGAGCCGCGCACGATGAAGCGGTGCGGGATGTTGCGGTAGCGCAGCACCGCGAGCATCTTGCGCGTGTAGGGCGAGCCGGGCGCGCCCATCAGGAGCAGGGGTTCGGTCATGTCGTGGGTCCTTTCCCGGCACGCAGCGCCGCGCGCACCAGCGGCAGGCGGTCGTTGCCGAAGTACATGTCGTCGCCGACGAAGATGGTCGGCGAGCCGAAGCCGCCGCGGCGCACCACCTCGTCGGTGTTGGCCTTGAGGGCGTCCTTGACGTCGGCGCGCGCGATGCCGGCGGCGAACGCGTCCGGGTCGACGCCGACCGCGCGGCACAGGTCGGCCAGCACCGCGTCCTGCGAGATGTCGCGGTCGGCCCCCCAGTAGGCCTCGAAGGCCGCGGTGGCGAAGGGCACCAGCTTGCCCGCGGGCTCGAGCAGGAGGCAGCCGCGCATCGCCTTGACGCTGTTGACCGGGAACACCGTCGGCGGGAAGTGGATCGCGATTCCCGCGTGACGCGCCCAGTCGGCGAGGTCCTTGCGCATGTACGCGGCCTTCGCCGGCACCGGCTTCTCGCGCGAGGCGTAGACGCTGGGGTTGACGGTGTTGAAGATGCCGCCGACCAGGATCGGCTTCCAGCGGATCGTCGCGCCCGCCTCGGCGGCGAGCGGCTGGATGTTGTGGAACGCCAGGTACGTCCAGGGGCTGGAGA
>JAEUOS010000056.1 GCA_016790695.1 Burkholderiales bacterium | reverse complement strand
GCGCCGGCGGGGCGCGGCACCGGCTCCCGCGCGGGCGCCGCCACCCCCCCCTGCCAGGTGACCACGCGCAACTCTCCCGCAAGGGTCTCCACCAGCGCCGTCAGGCTCTCGACCCAGTCGCCGTCGTTGCACTAGAGGATGCCGTCGATGTCGCGGATCTCCGCCTTGTGGATGTGCCCGCAGACCACGCCGTCGAGGCCGCGCCGGCGCGCCTCGTTGGCGATCGCGTGCTCGAAATCGGAGATGAAGGACACCGCATTCTTGACCCGGTGCTTCAGGTACTGCGACAGCGACCAGTAGGGAAACCCGAGGCGCGCGCGCCAGTGGTTGAACCAGTGGTTGAAGTGCAGTATCAGCGTGTAGAGTGTGTCTCCGAGGTAGGCCAGCCACTTCGCATGGCGGATGACGCCGTCGAACAGGTCGCCGTGGATCACCAGCAGCCGGCGACCGTCGGCGGTGACATGCACGGCCTCCTCGACCACTTCGATGCCGCCGAAGGAGAGATCGAGGTAGTCGCGCAGCGGTTCGTCGTGGTTCCCGGGCACGTAGACGACCCGGGTACCCTTGCGCGCCTTGCGCAGCAGCTTCTGCACGACGTCATTGTGCGCCTGCGGCCAGAACCAGGTCTTCTTGAGGCGCCACGCATCGACGATGTCGCCGACGAGATACAGCGTCTCCGACTCGTGCTCGCGCAGGAAGTCGAGGAGATAGGTCGCCTTGCAGCCGGCGGTGCCGAGATGGATGTCGGAGATCCAGATGGTCCGGTACGGGCGTCGGACGTCGTCGGGCAGGTCGTCGGGGCGCAAGCGGGGTCCGGGCGGAATGCGACCCCCCGATTGAACGCGAGCGAGGTTTCAGCCCCGTGACCGCCGCGTGACCGATCGGTGACACGACGAGGCGCCCGCGCCGGGCGCCCCCTCAGCGCACGCGCCGCTTGAGCGCCTTGCGCATGCCGCGCAGCTTCACCGGCGCTGCGCTCGCCGGCGCCGCCAGCTGGTCGAGCAGCCGCTCCTGCACCGGCATCTCGCTGCGCTTGCGCGCATAGCCGCCATCGCTTCCCAGTTCCCAGACGCCCGCGTCGCGCCGCAGATAGGGCGCGAGCCCCTCGGCATAGACGCGCCGCGCGAGCACCGGGTCGAGCACCGGAAAGCAGAGTTCGACGCGGCGGAAGAAGTTGCGGTCCATCCAGTCGGCCGAGGACAGGTAGACCCGCGTCTGGCCGCCGTTGTGGAACAGGAACACGCGGCTGTGCTCGAGGAAGCGCCCGACCGCGGAGACGACGCGGATGTTCTCCGAGACGCCGGGGAGTCCCGGCACCAGCGCGCAGGCGCCGCGCACGATCAGGTCGATCTTCACGCCCGCGAGAGAGGCCGCGTACAGCGCCGCGATCACCTGCGGCTCGAGCAGCGCGTTCATCTTGGCGACGATGCGCGCGCGGCCGCCGGCCCTGGCGATCGCGACCTCGCCCTGGATCGCCTTCAGGATGTTGTCGTGCAGGGTGAACGGCGACTGCCAGAGATGGTCGAGGCGGCGCGCCTTGGACAGCCCGGTCAGCTGGCGGAACACCTCGTTGACGTCCGCGGTCAGCGCCTCGTTGGCCGTGAGCAGGCCGAAGTCCGTGTACAGCCGCGCGGTACGCGGGTGGTAGTTGCCGGTGCCGAGGTGCGCGTAGCGGCGCAGGCGCCCGCCCTCGCGCCGCACCACGAGCAGCATCTTGCAGTGGGTCTTGTGCCCGACCACGCCGTAGACCACGTGGGCGCCGACCTCCTCCAGGCGCGCCGCCCAGTTGATGTTGGTCTCCTCGTCGAAGCGTGCCATCAGTTCGACGACGACCGTGACCTCCTTGCCGCTCTTGGCCGCGCGCAGGAGGATCTCCATGAGCTCCGACTCGGCGCCGGTGCGATAGATGGTCTGCTTGATCGCGACCACCGCGGGGTCGGCGGCGGCCGCGCGCAGGAACTCGATCACGGGGTCGAACGATTCGAACGGATGATGCAGCAGCACGTCGCGCGCGGCCACCGCCGCGAAGATGCCGTCGGGCTCGGCCAGCTGCGGCGGATGCGCGGGGTGGAATGGCGGGAACTTGAGGTCCGCGCGATCGACCGCATCGGCGAGCTGCATCAGCCGCGCGAGGTTGACCGGCCCGTCGGCACGGAACAGGTCGCCTTCCTCGAGCCCGAACTGCAGGAGCAGGAAGTCGATCACCTCCTTCGGACAATCGGTGTTGACCTCGAGCCGCACCGCGTCGCCGAAGTGGCGCTGCGGCAGTTCGCCCTGCAGCGCCTGCTTGAGGTTGGTCATCTCCTCCTCGTCGACGAACAGGTCGCTGTTGCGCGTGACGCGGAACGGGTGGCAGGCGCGCACCGTGATGCCCGGGAACAGTTCCCCGATGTAGCGCATCAGCAGGGTCGAGAGCAGGATGAAGGCGTTGGCGCCGAACCGGTCCGCCGGCAGCGCGATCAGCCGCGGCAGCACGCGCGGCGCCTGCACGATCGCCAGGCGCGCGTCGCGCCCGAACGCGTCGCGTCCCTCGAGTTCGACGGCGACGTTGAGCGACTTGTTGAGGATGCGCGGGAACGGGTGCGCCGGGTCCAGGCCGATCGGCGTGAGCACCGGAAAGATCTGTTCCTCGAAGTACCGGCGGCCCCAGCTGTCGAGCGCCTCGGTCCACTGCGGCCGGTACATGAAGTTGACGCCGGCCTTCTCGAGGGCGGGCAGGATGCCGCGGTTGAGCAGCTCGTACTGGCGCGTCACCAGGGTGCGCACGCGGCTGCGCACCGCGGCGATCACCTCGGCCACGCGCATGCCGTCGACGCCGCGATACCCGGCATCGCCCAGCGCCTCCTCGACCAGGCCGGCGAAGCGGATCTCGTAGAACTCGTCCAGGTTGGAACTGACGATGCAGACGAAGCGCAGCCGTTCCAGCAGGGGGATCGACTCGTCCGCGGCCTGCGCGAGGACGCGTTCGTTGAAGGCAAGAATCCCCAGCTCCCGATTCAGGAGAACCACGGGCGCCGCCTGCTTCTTCTTGGATTCCACCATCCGATGATCCGCCATGTCCATGACAAAACGATGACTTGCGCCCGGTTGCCTGTGCCTGCCCGGACATGATGTCATCTTCCCGTCATATCAAGCCTGCATGCTTTGACCTTGCTCAATAAGACGCCGGATATCCGGTCATCGGCATTGAACAACTGGCCCCAGGTTGCCGCCGTCGATCTCGGTTCCAACAGTTTCCGCCTCGAGATCGGGCGCGCTGAGCGCGGCCACATCTACGTGCAGGACTCGCTGCGCAGCAACGTCCGTCTCGCCGCCGGACTCGGCGCCGACAAGCTGCTCGACGACGCGGCGTGGGAGCGCGGTCTCGAGGCGCTCGCCCTGTTCGGCCAGCGCCTCGCCGGCTTTCGCGCCGCGCACGTGCGCGCGGTGGCGACCAACACCCTGCGGGTGGCGCGCAATGCGCGCCAGTTCATCGAGGCCGCGGAGCGCGTGCTGGGGTTTCCGATCGAGGTCATCGCCGGCCGCGAGGAGGCGCGCCTGATCTTCTCCGGCGTCGCGCACAGCGTCCCGGCCAACGAGGACCGCCGGCTCGTCGTCGACATCGGCGGCGGCTCCACCGAGGTCTCGGTCGGCACCGGCTTCGAGCCGGAACTGATGGAAAGCCTCTACGTCGGCGCGATCAACTCGACGCTCGGCCACTTCCCGGGCGGCTACATCGACGACTTCACGCTCAAGCAGGCCGAGCTCGCCGCGCGCCGCGAGGTGCAGGTGATCGCCGACGCGGTGCGCCGCAGCGGCTGGACCGCCGCGATCGCCTCCTCGGGAACGGCGCGGACCATCGCGCGCCTCCTGGCCGAGAACAACGGCGGCGACGGCACCATCACCGTCGCCGGCATGCGCTGGCTCCGGAAGCGCCTGCTCGCCGCCGGCAACATCGACGGCATCCGGCTCGGCGGCCTCAAGCCGGAGCGCGCCCTCAACCTGCCCGGCGGCTTCGCCATCCTCGCCGCGGTGTTCGCCGAGTTCGGCATCGAGCGCATGCAGGTCTCCGACAACTCGCTGCGCCTGGGCGTGCTCTACGACCTCGTCAACCGCCTTTCGCTGCCGGAGGCCGCGCACGACAAGCGCGAGGCCACCGTGGCCCAGTTCGCCGCCCGCTACCGCGTCGACGCCGGCCAGGCCGAGCGCATTGCCGGGCTGGCCGTCCGCCTGGCGCGCGGCTGCCTGCCGGCGCTGACCGAGATGCCCGCGGAGTGCCCGCGCTTCATCGACTGGGCGGCGCGCCTGCACGAGGTCGGCCTCACGATCGCCCACAACGGCTACCACAGGCACTCCGCCTACATCGTCGCCAATGCCGACATGCCGGGCTTCTCGCGCGACGAGCAGCGCCGCCTGTCCTTCCTCATCCTCGGCCATGCGGGCAAGCTGCCCAAGCTCACGCGCGAGGCGATGCCGCGTGCGTGGTGGGTCGCGGTGGCCTGCCTGCGCCTGGCTGCACTGGTCCACCGCAGCCGCCAGGCGCTCGACCCGCCGCCGCTCGACCTGGCACTCGAGGGGCGGCGCCTGCGCCTGACCGTCGACGACGCGTGGCTGCAGGCCTACCCGCTGACCGCGTACTCGCTCGAACAGGAGGTCCGCGCCTGGCAGGACCTCGGCGAGAGCCGGCCGTTCCACTTCGACGTGGTCAGGCCGGTCGCGCTGGCGGCCTGACGGCGCGCCCGGCCGGCAGGCGCAGCAGCGCCTCGCCCATGCGCACGCGGCGGCCCGGGGCGACGCCCTCGGCCAGCGCGTAGTCGGGCGGCGCGAAGACGATGATCGTCGAGCCGTGCTCGAACCAGCCGATCTCCTCGCCCTTGGCGTAGGCGGCGGCGCAGGGGATGCGGTTCGGCCCGCGATAGCGCAGATTCATGGTCACGTCCGCCGCGTGCAGGCGCACGCCGGCCACCAGGATCGCCGCCACCGCGACGAGCAGGATCTCGTCGCCGCTCGCGGCCAGGGTCAGCGGCAGCAGCACCCGCTCGTTGCGGCAGAACAGGCGCTCGACGCGAGCGAGCGCGACCGGATTGACGTTCCAGGTGTCTCCGGACACGTAGATGGCGCCGCTCTGCGCCGCGTCGTGCGGCGCGTGGAAGCGGTGGTACATCGACGCCGTCAGGCGCAGCGTCGCATAGGTTGCGCGCGCGAACGCCGCGGCCAGCCGCGCGTCGGGAATCAGTTCATCGATCCGGTACGGATAGCCCTTGGCCTGGAACAGCATGCCGTCGGCGACCTGACCGCAGGCCCCGACGATGCCGTCGCTGGGAGAGATCAGGACCCGGCTGTCGCTGTCGATCGGCCGGGCGCCCGGCCTGAGCTCGCGCGTGAAGCAGTCGTGCAGGCTCGCGAAGCGCGGACGCTTCGCCTCGGACAGATCGAGGTCCGAGAACCAGCGCCAGACGGCGAGCGAGGCGTCGCGCACCAGGGGCTGCTCGATGCGCGCGAACCAGCCCATGAAGACCGTCAGCGCCCGGCGCGGCAGACGGTTGGTCAGCAGGAAGTTGATGTCCTCCTTCTGCAACAGATCGAGCAGCCAGCGGCGCACGGTCACGCTCCTGTAAAGGCGCGGGCGTAAATGACATCCGCATGGACATCGACGCCGCCGCCCTCCTCCTGGCCACGCTGGGCCTGGCCGCCGCAACCACGCTGCCGCGGGTCAAGGCGCGCCTCGAGCTCTCCAGGGCCAAGCACCGCTCCCTGGCCGGACACGCGCGCATCGCCCGCCGCCTGGCACGGCTGCTGCCCTACTACGAATTCTCCGACGAGGACTTCTACGCCGCCGACGCCGCGGGCCCGGATGTCGCGCGGCGCCGGCGCGCGGGCTTCGAGCGGCTCGCGGGGGAATTCCTGCGCCGCGCGCCGCGCAGCATCGCCCTCACCGACGAGATGCGCGACGCCCTCTCCGACCTGCAGTTCACCGGTGCCTACCGCGTCCCGTTCCAGTTCAGCCGCCACGTGCGCACCCATCTGCGCAGCGGATCGGTGCTGCGCGCCGCCCACGGCGTCATGCTCACCGACCTCGACGGCAACCGCTACTACGACCTCACCGGCTCCTACGGCGTCAACGTCTTCGGCTACGACTTCTACAAGGAATGCATCGACCAGGGCAGCGACGCGGTCCGCGCGCTCGGGCCGCTGCTCGGCTCCTACCATCCCGTGGTGGCCTACAACCTGCGGCGGCTGCGCGAGATCTCGGGACTCGACGAGGTCTCCTTCCACATGTCCGGCACCGAAGCGGTGATGCAGGCGGTGCGCCTGGCGCGCTACCACACCGGGCGCAGCCATCTGGTGCGCTTCTGCGGCGCCTACCACGGCTGGTGGGGCGATGTCGCTCCCGGCGTGGGCAATCCGCAACCGGCGCGCGAGACCTACACGCTCAAGGACCTGCACCGCGACTCGCTCACCGTGCTGCGCAAGCGACGCGACATCGCCTGCGTCCTGGTCAACCCGCTGCAGGCGCTGCATCCGAACGCGAGCGCACCCGGCGACTCTTCCCTGGTCGGGGCCGGCCGACGGGCCGGATTCGACCGTGCCGCCTACACCGCCTGGCTGCGCGAACTGCGCGCGGTCTGCAGCGCGCGCGGCATCGTCCTCATCCTCGACGAGGTGTTCGTCGGCTTCCGTCTCGCCCCCGGCGGCGCGCAGGAGTACTTCGGCGTGCGCGCCGACATGGTCACCTACGGCAAGACCCTGGGCGGCGGGCTGCCGGTCGGCGTGGTGTGCGGCCGGGCCGACCTGATGAAGCGCTACCGCGACGACCGTCCCGCCGACATCTGCTTCGCCCGCGGCACGTTCAATTCGCATCCCTACGTGATGGCGGCGATGGCCGAGTTCCTGAAGGCGCTCGAGACGCCCGAAGTGCGCGCCGCCTACGCCGGCCTGGACGATACCTGGAACGCGCGCGCCGCCGATCTCAACAGCCGGCTGGCCGCGGCCGGCCTGCCGGTGCGCGTCGCCAATCTGTCGACGATCTGGACCGTGCTCTACCTGCTGCCGTCGCGCTACAACTGGATGCTGCAGTTCTACCTGCGCGCCGAGGGCCTGGCCCTGTCCTGGGTCGGCACCGGCCGCCTGGTCTGGAGTCTCAACTACACCGCCGGGGACTTCGAGGAAGTCGCGCGCCGCTTCGTGGCCGCCGCGCGGGCGATGGCGGCCGACGGCTGGTGGACGCTGGCGCCGGGCACGAGCGCCAGGACCCTCAAGCGCCGCCTGCTGCGCGAGCTCGTCGCGCGCATCGCCGCCTGAGCGCGGCCGGCAGCGACGGGCGCGGGCGCTGCCTGCGGCTGGCGCGCTCGCGGCGGCGCCCCGGCGCCCGCGTGCACCGCCGGGCCGCGCCCGTGCGCGCCGCGTCACCCGGCGCGACGGAAGAACGCCGGATCGATCGTCTCGCCGCGCAGCAGGTGCAACGGCGAGCGATGGTACAGGCGGATGTCGTTGAACGGATCGGTCAGGATCTTGGCGCACCAGACCAGGCCGGTCTGCGCGTCCCTGATCAGCATCAGGTGCAGCGTGCGGAACAGCAGCCCGCCGACACCCAGCGCGAGCCAGGCCAGGCCGACGTCGTCGACGAAACCGCGCACGCCAGCCGCGGGCTCGATCAACCCCAGCAGGGAAGGATCGGCATACAGCGCCACCGGCGCCAGCACCCACACCGCCAGGAGCACGACCTTGCGGTTCAGGTTGTAGCCGACCTTGATCTGCTCCTTGTATTCGTGGGTGGCGTTGTTGATGTGGTCGAACCCCTTGGGCTCGAAGAAGAAATGCCCCGCCTGGCGGGTGGTCATCGCGACCAGCCAGCCGACATGGGCGGCCGCGACCGGGTCGATGAACAGCAGCGCATACGCGGCGAGGAAGCTGACCGCGCTCACCAGGTGCAGGCTCTGGTTGATGCGGCTGTGGTGATAGTAGCGGTGGTCGTCCTGGCGCTGCACGGCGAGAGCCTCGAGAAACGAATTCATGGATCCTCCACGGTTGGACTGGGCAGACGATAGCCCGCCAGCGTGACAGTCCCGCGACGCCGCGATGAACAATGCGTGAATGCCGGCGCGTTCCTGTAACGACGCTGAAACACGCCGCCGCCACACTGCCGCGTCAGCAGTCCGGTCGGCCGGCACCGCCGCCGCCGTGCCGACCGACCGCGACCGCCGCCCGCCGCGACCCGCGCCGGCTTGCCGACAACAGGAGAAACCGCCCATGCCCACCTGCCCGACCGCGCGCCGCATTGCGCCGCGTGCCGCCCTTTCCTGCCTCGCCGCGGCCGTCCTCGCGGCCCTGCCCGGCCCCGCCGCTGCGCAGTTCACCTCGGGCAATCGCGACGTGCTCACGGCCAACACCGGCGCCTGGCCGGCCGGCGGCGTGAGTCTCGGCGGCACCACGTTCGTCAACCTCGGGCTGCAGGGCGTCGGGCGCATCGCCGCCAACGCGACCGATCCGGCGACTGGCGAGACGCTGGGTTCGATCTCCGACATGCAGATCACCGGGTTCACCAGCAACGGCAACGGCACCTGGAGCGGCACCTTCCATTTCCTGCCCGACCGCGGCTACAACAGCGGCGCCACCTTCTCCAACTACGCGGCGCGCGTCAACACCTTCAGCTTCACCTTCACCCCGTATACCGGCGCGGCACCGGCGGCCGGCCAGAACCAGATCGCGATGAGCTTCACCGGCTCGACGCGCTTCACCTACGACCACGACGCCAACCCGCTGACCGCGCCGGTGTACACCACGGGCCTGCTCGCCAACGGCACCGCCGCGCTGTTCGGCACCACCGTGCCGGTCGTGACCGGCGCCACCACCCAGAGCGACGGCACGGTCACCAACCGGCTCACCCTGGACACCGAGGGGCTGGTGCTCGACAACCGCGCCGGCAAGGCCGGCACCGGCTGGGTCAGCGACGAGTACGGCGCCTATATCTACCGCTTCGACGCCGGCAAGCGGCTGACCGGCCAGGTCCAGCTGCCGGCCGCGCTGGTGCCGCATGCGCCGGTCGGCACGGTCAATTTCGCCGCCGACGCCAACCTCAACGGCCGGCGCACCAACCAGGGCCTCGAGGGCCTGGCGCAGAGCCCCAGCGGCAACAGGCTGTTCGCCCTCGAGCAGAGCGCCACGCTCCAGGACTCCGGCAGCGGCAACGTCGGCCGCTCGAACACCCGCCTGATGGTGTTCGACGTCAGCGGCTCGGACACGCCGGCCGGTCCCGCCGCGCAGTACGTGATCCAGCTGCCGCGCGTCGACGACAACGGCGGCACGCCCGCGGTCAACCGCACCGCCGCGCAGAGCGCCATCGTCGCGCTCAACGACCACCAGCTGCTGATCCTCTCGCGCGACGGCAACGGCCGCGGCGCGGCCGGCTCGCCGGTGTTCAAGTCGATCCTGCTTGCCGACCTCAATGGCGCGACCCCGCTTGCCGGCTTCGACGCCGAGGGCGCGGCGGTCGCGCCGGGCGGTGTGCTCAATGCGAATGTGACGCCGATCCAGTGGACCGAGGCGCTCAACCTCCTGGGCAAGCTCGGCACCAATCCCGCCAGCGAGCTGTCGCGCTTCGGTCTCAACCTCAACACCGCGCCGGGCGACATCAACACCCTTTCCGAGAAGTGGGAGGCGCTGAGCCTGGTGCCGGTCGGCGACGGCAGCGGCCAGTACTTCCTGTTCGTCGGCAACGACAACGACTTCATGTCGCAGACCGGCAGCCTGATCGACGCTGCCGGCAATCTGGTGAGCTACAACGCGGGTCTGGAGAACGACACCATGGTGCTGGCCTTCCGCGTCGCCGCGGTGCCGGAGCCGGAGACCTATGCGCTGCTCCTCGCAGGCCTGGGCGTGGTCGGTGCGCTCGCGCGCCGCCGCAGCCGGCGGCCGGCCTGAAGCGCCAGTCCCGACCGCAAGACGGCGGGCCGGATGCGCGCGGCGGATTCATCGACCGGCGGTCCCGGCGACGGGAATGCCGACCCGGATCACGGGGTGTCCGACGATGTCGATGGCCTGGTCGACGGCGACGAGGACGAATGGGTCACCGCCGAGACCATCGAGGAACTTCGGCGCTGGAACGAGGATCAGGCGCGCAACCGGGCCGCAGGTTCGCGCCGCTGGACGTGATGTCGCCCCAGCGGTGCGGCCCTGATCCCGTTCGTCAGGTCGGCAACGCGATGCGGCGCGCGCGTGCGCCAAGCAGCGCCGCGCCGGCGAGGAGCATCAGCCACCCCGCCGGCTCCGGCACCGGGCTCAGCACCAGGTTGAAGCGGTAGTTGAAGCTGCCGGTCGCGAGTTCCTGCACCCAGAACGTGTAGGCGCCGGCGCCCAGCGGCGCGGTGAAGCCCGCGGCGCCGTTGCCGGAGACCGCGAGGTTGTCGAGGATGTCGGTGTTGCGGTCGGCGAGCGCATAGACCTTCCAGCCGAGGAGCCCCGCGGCACTGCCCGCGTTCTCCGCCACCGGCATGGTGCCGCCCGCGGCCATGCCGATGAACGAGCCGCCGCCGCCGACGGTGGTCTGGTTGCCCACGCGCAGCGCGGACAGCACGTGACCGGCCGGCACGATGACGGTGAAATAGTCGCGGTCGACCGTCCCTCCGGCGGAACGGCCGGTGGCGCCGGTGAGCACGTTGTTGCCTGCCCGCCCGTTCGCTCCCGGAGCGCCCATCGACAGCGCGATCACCGTCGGTCGCAGGCGGTCATTCGACAGGTCGCCCTGCGCGCTCTCCGAATAGTCGGTCGCCGCAACCGCTGCAGAGCCGGTGGCGAGGAGTACGGCGAGAACGGTCCGGGGCAGCGGGCGCATGGTCGCTCCTTGGCGAGTGGATTGGGGCTCGTGGCCGGGACCGGCCGCCGCCGCCCGGATCGCGGCCCCGGCGCGCATCAGTGCGCCCCCGCGGGCTCGACGCGGACCGCACCGAAGCGCCGCACCCAGAATGCAAAGAACGCGCCCGCCACCGCGATCAGCACGAGCGGCCCGACGTAGCCGTGCAGGGCATCGAACCAGGCCCGGTCGAGACGGTAGGCGTAGAACAGCGCCAGCACGCGTCCCTGGTTGAGCACGTAGGTGAGCGCCAGCGCCGCGGCCAGACCCGCCAGCCGCGCGCGCCATGCGAGCGGCGCGACCAGCATCGCGCTGGCCAGCAGGAATGCCACGTCGATGCCTTCGCAGCCATTGCGCACGTTGAGGCCGCCGCCGGGCGCCTTCAGCGACGGCCCGCTCGCCACCACGCCGACGCCGGGATCGGCGAGGCGGATCAGCGCGGCGGCAACCTTCACCGTCGCCTCGTCGATCACGAGGCGCTCGACCCAGGTCCCGGCGGCGGCGCCGTAGAGCGCCTGCAGGACCGTGAACAGCAGGAGGAAGGCGCCGACGCGCCGCAGCGGCGCCACGCCCGCGGACCCCGGGCCGGTCGGCACGGTCATCGCTGCGCCCGCCGCCCCAGGCCGGCGGCCAGCGCGAGTGCGAGCGCGGCCAGCGCCCAGGCAGGCAGCGGCACGTCGCCGTTGTCCTCGCCGCCGCCGGCACCGCTGCTGCCGACACTGAACGACCGGGTCACCGGCGCGGCCGGCAGGAAAGTCGCATCGCCGGGCTGCTCGGCGCGCAGCGTGCAGGTGCCGGCGCCCGCCAGCGTGACGCTCAGACCGGCAACGGTGCACACGGCCGGGGTCTGCGAATACATCGCCACCGGCAGGCCGGACGAGGCCGCCACGGTGACACCGAACGGCGGCGCGCCCAGGGTCTGCGCCGCGATCGCGGCGAAGGTGAGGCTCTGTGCCTGCCCCGCGTTGACGGCGAACGAACGCAGCACCTGCGGCGCGGGCAGATACGCCGGATCACCCGGCTGGTCGGCGGCGAGCGTGCAGGTGCCCGCGGCAAGCAGCGTGACCGTGCCGCCCGCCACCGTGCAGGTCGCCGGGGACAGCGTCGAAATCGACACGACGAGTCCCGAACTCGCGCTCGCCGCCACCGCGAACGGGGTCTGGTCGAGGCGGCGCGCGGCGAGGCTGCCGAAGTCGATGGTCTGCGCCAGCGGACTGACCGTCAGCGCCAGGCCGATCAGCACCGGATCGTGGTCGGAAGCGCGGTACGGCGTCGCGCTGTACAGGTCCTGGTTCCTGAACTCGAGGTTGTAGTCGATCACCGACGGTTCGTCGGCGTTGATCGCCCAGTGCGCGGCGCCGACGACCTGCGCCGCCATCGACGCGGACGCGAGCGCATGGTCGAGATGGCCGGCCTCGCCGTCGAACACGTAGGAATACGCCGCCGCGCCCGCGAAGCGGCGGGCCTGGTCCGTCAGCCCGCCGGTGACGAGCAGGTCCACGGGATCCTCCATCGCGTAGGCATTGAGATCGCCGATCACCAGCACGTCGTCGTCGCCGGCGGCCGCCTTCACGCCGGCGACGAAGGCGAGGAGCGCGCTCGCCTGCTGGCGGCGGCGATCGTTGTAGCAGCCCTGGCCGTCGCCCTGGTCGAGGTCCGCCCCGGTCGCCCCGTCGCAGTTCTTCGACTTGAAGTGGTTGACGACGACGCTGAACTTCGCGCCCCCCGCCGCGACGAAGGTCTGCGCGATCGGTGGCCGGTTGTGGATCGCGGCGGTGTCGGACAGGCCGGCACCGCCGAGCGCGAGCACCGCCGGCTTGTAGATCAGCGCCATCTTGATCGCGTCGGTGCCCACGCCGGTTGCCGGTTCCGGCACCACCGCATAGGTGCCTGCGCCCATGAAGGCGTTGAGCCCGGCCACCAGGTCCTGCTCGGCCACGCCGCCGTTGCGCTGGATCTCCATCAGGCCGACCACGTCGGCGTCGAGCGCGGCGATGGCGCGGATGATCTTGTCGCGCTGGCGGGCGAACTCCGCAGCGTTGTCGGCACCGCGGCAGTCGGCGGTGGTGCCTGACGGCAGGCAGCCGCTGGCGCCGCCGGGGGCGAAGCCGCCGTCGCCGAAGCTGGTGAAGTAGTTGAGCACGTTGAACGACGCCACCCGCACGCCGCCGCCCACCGCCGGCGGCGCCGCGCTGCGCGGATTGGCGCGCGTGAACACCGGCGCGATCGTCGGATGGATGCGGTACAGCGCCGGGCCGTCCGTGCGGTTGGTGGCCAGGCCATAGTCGATCACCCCGGTCAGGCCGTCGGGCAGCGTGTCGCCTGCGCGCAGCGTGTTGTCGGCGCCGACATAGGGAATCGGGGCCGGGTTCTGCGCGCTGGTGCCGTCGTCGAGCAGGATGGTGCTGCGCGCGTTCTGGTCGGCCTGCGCGATGGCCGCCGCCGTGCCCGGCCGGAACAGGTTGGTCGGCTTGTAGAGGCGAGCGCCGGCGGAGAGCGTGACCTGCCCATAGCGTCCCTGGAAGAAGTTCTGCGAGGCCGTCAGCGGCGAGACGATGCGCACCAGCATGCCCTCGTAGCGTTCGAGGTCGCCCTGGCTTGCCACCGGCAGCACCACGTCGGTGGGCGCAACGCTGCCGCTGCCGGTGAACACCGTCGCGGTGACGCTGGTCAACTCGGTCAGCGGGTTCGCCGCGGTCAGCGGATTGGCACCGAAGCCCGGATCGAAGTCGACCACCGTGCCGGTGACCTGCACCTCCTGCCCGGGGCTAACGTAGGGCGCGCCGGAGGTGAACACGAAGATGCCGTCGGAGGTGAGCGGATCACCGTCGCCGACCGGATCCTGGATGAAGTAGCCGTTGTTGTTGACCCGGGTCACCACCCCGCGGGTGGTGCGGATGCCGGTGAGCGCGGCCAGCGCGCCGCGGCCCTGGATGGCGGGAATCGGCGTGAATCCCGGTGCCGCCGGTGCCACCGTGATGGCAATCGTGCAACTGCCGGACTGGGCGGCGTCGTTGCCGAACTGCACGGTCACCCCGTAGCTGCCATCGGCAAGGCTGCCGTCGAGCGCGAGCGCGACGCGCGCGGTGCCGCCGGTGCCTGCGGCGGCGGTGAACGCGCCAAGCGAGATGCCGGCGGCGCCGCCGGCGGCGAGGATCGCGCTGCTGACGATGCCGTCACCGTCGGCGGCCGAGAGCGGGAAAGCGACGACCGCGCCGGAGGCCACCGCCAGGCTCGCCGGGCAGGCGGCCACGACCGGCGCGCTGCCGGCGCCGCAGACGATCGCCGGCGTGGCGCTGTTGCGCGGCGCCGGCGGGCCGGCGGTGAAGTCCGCGCCGTTCTGGTCGGTGTCGCCGCATCCGGCCCCGGCGCGCAGCAGCGCGGTCGTGCTGCTCGCCGCCGGGGCCGCACCGCCTTCGAAGAAGTTGGCGCCGCCGTAGCCGACGAGGTCGACGATCTGCGCCAGTTGCGCGCCCGAACAGGGCGTCGCGCCGCCGTTGCAGGCGAGCCCCGTGGCGACGTTGGCGAGGATCACCTTGCCGCTGGTGCCGGACAGGTTGGTGGTGCCGGCCGCGTCGGCCGCCGGAAGCGCCGGCCCGGTGCTGCTGGCAAGCCGCACCAGGTAGTAGCCGCCGGCGGCGATGCTGCCGGAGAGCACGGTCACGCCGTTCGCGGCGAAATGGCCGCTGCCGGTGGCACTCGCGTATTGCACCGACCAGCCGGTCACGTCCACCGGCGCCGCGCCAGCGTTGAAGAGCTCGACGTAGTCGCTCGCCCAGGTGTTGCCGTTGCCGCCGTACACCTGGCTGATCACCACGCCGGACGCGCTGGCGCCGGCGGCGCCGGCAACCAGACCGGCCACGACGGCCCACGCCGCGGCGAGCCAGCGCCGCACGGCGGGGCGATGCGTCACCGCCGCCGCTCCCTACGCGCGGCGCCGGCGTGCGGCGCCGAGCACGGCCAGGCCCGCCGCCAGCATCGCCCAGGACTCCGGCTCCGGCACCGGCGTGATGCTGAACGCGGTGGTGTCCGGCACGATCGACGCGTACGCCCCGTTGGCCGTGTCGACGGTCCAGTTGCCGAGGTTGGCGACCAGCGGCTTGTACGCGGCGAACGACGCCAGGCCGGTGCGGGGGCCGGTGTACTCGCCGAAGTCCGGCGAAGCGGTGGGGAAGTTGGCGTTGAGCGTGATCGCCGAGGTGCCGTTCGCGAGGCCGGTGCCGGCGAGCGAGCCGTCGGCGGCGAACGACCCGTTGGTGATCGCGGTGACGAAATGGGTCGGCGCGGTGGCCGAACTGCCCTGGTAGACGTAGATCACCTCGTTGGAGTTGGCCGTGCCGTAGTTGGTGCTGCCGGCCACCGCCTCGCGCGTCAGGGTGCCGTGCGAGGCCGACAGGGTGGTCTTGTCGGTGGCGGCGAATCGGATCACCGTGCCGGCGCCGATGACGCTGCCGCCGCTGACCCAGCGGTGATGGCTCTCGCCGGTGTTGAACGCGCCGCCCGCGCCGATGGCGGAGCCGTTCCACTCGTTGTCGGTGATGAACAGCGTGGTGTTGGCCGCGATGTCGGTGAAGGCGACCATCGCCCAGCCGTCCTCGTCGGCATTGAAGGCGGTGAAGGACAGGTCGCCGGCCGTCAGGGCGGCGGCATTGAACGAGGCGAGCGCGGCGACGAAGCCGGCCAGCAGTTGCTTCTTCATGGTGCTTTCTCTCCCGGGGTGATGCGGCCGATCGTCCGGCCAGTGAGGCCGATCGCCCGGCCAGTGAGGCCGAAGCCGCGGATGCGACCGAAGGTAGCCATCGCAGGTGACACGGCAACACGGGAAGCGCGCCGGTCGCCATGATCCGAACGGACTAGCGCATGAGCCGCATGCGCTGAATGCCGGCGCCGCGGACCGCGCGTCGCCCTTCGCTGCGTGCCGCCGTGCGCCATGCGGGCCACCGGACGGGGGGCGCCGCGTCATCGCCATGCAAACTCGCGCGGCCATGCTGCGCGCATCGATCGCATTCCCGCGCCATCCCTTCCACGGAGGATCACCATGCAACGACCGACCCAGCGGCCCGCGACAGCCCTTGCCGAGATCGCCTACGAGATCGTCGACGAGTTCGACGAAGCGCTCGAGATCGACGACGCCGTTCATGACGGCCTCGTCGATGTCGACGCGCTCGACGACGGCGACGAGGATTGGACGCCTTCGGGCGACCTGCTGCCGTGGGCACACGAGCGCGCATTCGACTGACCCGGCCACCGGCCAGGCGCCGGCCGATGATCCGGACGGCGCATCGCGGCGCGCGCGGCCAACACCGCGCTGACATGCCGCCGGCCTATAACGGCCGACGCATCACCCTGCCCACCTCGCCCAAGGAAACTCCATGCAGATCAAGCACGCCCTTCCCGCGCTCGCCGTCGCGCTTGGCACCACGCTGGCGCCGCCGGCCGCCGCCGCCGACTTCAGCCTGTCCTACCTCGGCCAGCAGATCGTGCCTTCCGGCACGCTGTTCTCGGGCACGACCGTCGGCGGCCTGTCATCGATCGACTACGTCGCCGCCGCGGGCCGCTATGTCGCCATCAGCGACGACCGCAGCGGCATCAATCCGGCGCGCTACTACGAACTGTCGCTGAACCTCGCGCAGTTCCAGCGCTCGGCCACGCCGGGAAGCGCCGGCGTGACGTTCCACGCGACCACCACCATCCTGACGCCGGGTGGCGCCGCCTTCGCCGCCAACACCGTCGACCCGGAAGGCATGCGCTACAACCCGGCCACCGGCACGCTCTACTGGAGCAACGAGGGCCAGCGCTCGGGCGCCGGCTTCCAGAATCCGACCGTGCGTGAAATGACCGTGGCCGGCGCGCACCTGCGCGACTTCGCCGTGCCGGCCCGCTACAACCCGGCCGGCAGCAACGCCGGGACCGCCGCCGGCGACAGCGGCATCTACAACAACCTCGCCTTCGAGACCGTCGCCCTGTCGCGCGACGGCGCGACGCTGTACACCGCCACCGAGAACGGCCTGGCGCAGGACAGCCCGCCGGCGTCGGTGCTCGGCGGCTCGCGCGCGCGCATCCTGTCGTTCAACGTCGCCAGCGGCGCCGCCGGCGCCGAGTACGCCTACGATGCGGGTCCGGTGGCCATCGCGCCCAACCCCGCCAACGGATTCGCCACCAACGGCCTGACCGACATGGTCGCCATCGGCGACCGGCAGTTCATCGCCATCGAGCGCTCGTTCGCGGTCGGCGCGATCACCCCCGGCACGCCGGTCACCGGCAACACGATCCGACTCTTCCATGTCGACGCGCGCAACGCCACCGATGTCTCCGGGCTGGCGTCGCTGGCCGGACAGGCGATCGTCCCGGTCGCCAAGACCCTGCTGCTCGACCTGTCGACGCTGACGAACGACGACAGCTCGCCGCTGGCGCTGGACAACATCGAGGGCATCACCCTCGGGCCGTCGTTCGGCGGCAAGGACACCGTTATCCTGGTCTCCGACAACAACTTCTCGGGCACCCAGTTCACCCAGTTCGTCGCGCTGCAGGTCAACCCGGTGCCGGAACCGGAGACCTATGCGATGTTGCTGGCCGGGCTCGCGCTGCTGCGGCTGCGCGCCGGACGCCGCTAGCCCCGGACGCGGCTGCCCCCGGGACAGGCCGCGCCTTCGGGTCGGAACGGGAGAGAGGGGCGATGCGGCGCCGGCCTGGCGCTACCTCGTCCTTCGATCTCCCGCTCGCTCCGACAGCATGCCGCGCGGCAGGTTCCCGCGCCATGCCTGCCCTGCGGCATTTCACGTAGGAATCGCGCTGACAGGATCGCCGGCCAGCACCGCGAGCAGGGTGATGTCGTCGGATTGCGCATGGCCCGCCGCGAAATCGTCGACCGCGGCGACGATGCGGTCGACGCAGTCGAGCTGCCGATCGCCATCGGCCAGGAGTGCGCGCAGCGTGTCCTCGCCGAACTGCGCGCCGTCGCCGCGCTCGGCCTCGGTTACGCCATCGGTGTAGAGCAGCAAGAGCGCGCCGGGCGGAAAGTCGGCGCGCCCGCTGGCGAAACGCAGCCCCGGCACCAGCCCGGCCAGCGGATTGCGCGGCCGGTCGAGGAACAGCGGCGGGCCGCCGGGGACGGCGAGGAGCGGCGGGTTGTGGCCCGCGTTGACGAAGTCGATGCGCGCGCGCGCCGCATCGACGATCGCGGCGAAGATGGTGACGAACTGCCCCTCCTCGTTGGCCTCGGCGAGCAGATCGTTGCAGCGCGACGCCGAGCGCGCCAGGCCGCGCGACGCGTCCCTGCCGCCATGCAGCGCCTCGCCGCGCAGGATGGTCAGCGCACGCACCATGTACAGCGCCGCCGGCATGCCCTTGCCGCAGACGTCGCCGATGGCGACGAACATGCGCCCCTCGCCCAGCGGAAACGCGTCGTAGAAGTCGCCGCCGACCTGGCGCGCGGCGCGCATGAAGCCGCGCGCCTCGAAGCCGCGCACCTCGGCACACAGCGGCGCGCGCGGCAGCATGCTGGCCTGGATGCGCCGCGCGGCATCGAGCTCGCGCTGCAGCGCCTGCAGCTCGAGCTCGGCACGCAGGCGCTGGACGATCTGCCCGTTGCTGCGACGCATGCGCTCGGACAGCACGACGATCAGATTGCGCACCACCGCGCGCTCGCCGAGAACGTCATCGATGAACACCGGCTCCGGGATCGCGAGAATCCGGCAGTCGGTGGCGGCGACCACCCATGCCGAGTTCGCCTTGCCGTCGGCCACCGACAGCTCGCCGACGCATTCGCCCGGTCCCAGCTCGACGAAGAACGGGGAATCGGGTCCGTCCAGGCGGACTTCGAGCCTGCCCTCGACGGCGACCAGCACGCAGCGATGATGCTCGCCGGCGCGGAACAGCACCTCGCCGGCGGCGCATTCGCACAGCTCGCAGCGCGCCAGGATCCGGTCGACATCGGCCGGCACGATGCCGCGGAACAGCGCCGTGCGCGCGATCGCGCCATGCGAGCGGCGGTCGGGGCGGCTGCGCTCGTCGCGCTCGACCCAGGTGCCGTCGCGCCGCGCGAGCGGGAAGCTCGCCGGTCGCGCGCCGCGCCGCCGCCAGCGCCGCGGCGACAGGGCGCGCGCCCCGCTGCGAACGGTGACCCGGTTGCGCCCGCCGTCGCGCCCGTACTGCACATCGTCGGCGAAGCGTCGCACCAGGTGCACGCCAACCCCGCCGGCCGCGGCGGCGGCCAGACCGCGCGACGGCGCGGGCTCCGGATGCGCGAG
>JAEUOS010000040.1 GCA_016790695.1 Burkholderiales bacterium | reverse complement strand
CGGGCACGGGCCGCGCTGCCCGGCCGCGCGCCCCGCGCAGCCGTCAGCCGCGCGCTCTGCCCGGTGCGCCCGTGGCGCGGGGGCGCCGGCGCGCTGGCGCCGGCCGCGGCAGGGCCGCCCAGACCTCCGCCGTCGCTGCGGTGTCGTGCTGCGCCAGCCCCATGGCCATCGCGGCGCTGTAGACCCCGGCGCTGGCGTTGAGCAGGGGCGTGGGACAGTCGACCGCGCGCGCCATGTCCGCGATGATCTGCATGTCCTTCTGCCAGATGCCGACCTTCATCGACGCGGGCTGGTAGCGGCGCGCGATCATCATCGGCATGCGCAGGCGCATCAGGCCGGTGCCGATGTAGGGACTGTGGCCCATGTGGCGCAGCGCCACGCGGGGATCGAGGCCCATGTGCCGGGCGAACGCGGTCATCTCGGCGCAGGCGACGTTGAGGATCGCGACCAGGTGATTGGCGGCGAGCTTGAGCTTGGTGCCGCTGCCGAACGGCCCCACGCGCGGCGCCTCGAGGGTGAACGCGGCCACCCACTCGCGCACCTGGCGACAGGCGGGCGCCGGACCGCTCAGGTACATGATCCAGTTCTCCTGCGGCCGGGGATGCGCGGTGCCGCTGATCGGCGCGTCGAGCATGACCCGGCCCTGGGCGCGCAGGCTGCGCGCCGCCTGCGCCTTGTCGGCCAGCGGCAGCGTGCTGGTCTCGAGCAGGACCTGTCCCGCGCGCGGCGGCCGGACTGCGGCCAGCATCGTGGTGACCTGGTGCAACGCCTGCGCCGACGGCAGCGCGGTGATCAGCGCATCGGCGGCCTGCGCGAGGTCGGCAACCGCGGCGATGGGACGGCCGCCGGCGCGCTTCAGGTCGCGCATGCGGCGCGGGTCGATGTCGTGGCCGACCACCTCGTGACCGGCCGCGAGCAGGGCGCGCGCCATCGCGCCGCCCATGATGCCCAGACCCACGATGCCGATGCGAGGATGCGAAACCGATGTCATGACGGGCTCCGGAGTATCGAGGAAGAGGAGGTGCGCCGCGGGAGGCCGGCGGACCGCGCGGCGCCGCCGGTTGCCTCGGCAGCCGGCGGCCGATCGTCGCGCACCGACCGGGTGCGACGATCGCGGCGTCGGCCGCGCCCGGGACGATGCGCGGTGGCGGCACGGCCCGCGCACGCCCCCACAGGGGGGCAATCGAAGCGGCAATTGGTCGATGGATGCATCATTTCGGGTCGCGACGCACCACGAAGGTGCGGCATGCTGTGCGAGCGCGTCGTGCGCGGTCATTCCGTGGTGATGCAATCGCCGTTCCCGCCGGCTCCGGATACTGGCATGGAACGTGCGGCGACCTTCGCGTCGTGCCGCACGGGTTGCCGTGTCGATCATAGAAGAATCGTTCCCATCCTTCACTATCCGGAGTCCGCATGAATCGTCGTCAAGTGCTTGCCGCGGCCGGCGCCGCCGCCCTCTCAACCGCCACCCGCGTCGGTGCCCAGGGTGCCGCCTGGCCGACCCGGAGCACGATCCGGCTGGTTGCGCAGTTCCCGCCGGGCGGGCTGGTCGACACGGTGGCGCGCCTGATGGCGCCGCACCTGTCGCAGGCGCTGGGGCAGTCGGTCGTGGTCGACAATCGTCCGGGCGCCGGCGGGCTGATCGGCACCGACTGGGTGTCGAAGCAGCCGGCCGACGGCTACACGCTCCTGGTGAGCCACGCGTCGGTGCACATCTACGCGACCGCGACCCGCAACACCATGCCGTTCGACGCGGTCGCGGATTTCACCCACATGGCCATGCTGGTCGAGGCGCCGATGGTCGTGCTGGTGCGGGGAAATTCGCCGTACCAGAGCTTCGCCCAGTACATGAACGACGCGAAGGTCAAGCCGGTGCGCTACGGGTCGTCCGGCATCGGCTCGGCCAACCACCTCTACGGTGAAGTGCTCAAGATCGAGGGGCCCGCGCCGCAGCACGACCACGTGCCCTACCAGGGCAGCGCCCCGGCGATGCTCGATCTTCTCGGCGGCCAGATCGACAGCCTGTTCGACCCCATCACCACCAACGTCGCGCAGTTGAAGGCCGGTTCGCTGCGGGCGCTGGCGGTGTCGACCCCGCAGCGCCTGCCGGCGCTGCCGAACATCCCGACCTTCGCCGAACTGGGCTACCCCTCGCTCACCGGCTCGCAGTGGCTCGGCCTGTCGGCGCCGAAGAACCTGCCGGCGCCGATCGCCCAGCGGCTGGTGTCGATCATCCCCGAGATCCTGGCCAAGCCGGACATCGCGTCGCGGCTCGAGGACCTGCAGACGCTGCCGCGCAGGACCCCGGTGACCGGCGACGAGTTCGTCCGCCTGATCCGCGCGCAGATCGACACCTGGACCAAGGTGGCGCGTCGCGCCAACGTGCAGGTCGTGGCTTGATCGGGGCGAAGACGACCGAGGTCGATTTCGCCGCGCTCGGCGCCTACCAGCGCTACAAGCTGATGGCGAGCCTGATCGTGCCGCGGCCGATCGCGCTGGTCACGACGCTGGGGGAGAACGGGGTGGTCAACGCCGCCCCGTTCTCGATGTTCAACATGGTCGGGGAGGACCCGCCGATCCTGATGATCAGCATCAACAAGCTGCAGGACGGCCAGCGCAAGGACACGGCCGCCAACATCCTGCACAACGGCCAGTTCGTCGTCCACATCGCGGACGAGGCGATGGCCGCGCAGATGCATGCGTGCGGCGGCGCCTTCGCCTCCGACGTGAGCGAGCTGGCCGAAGTCGGCCTGACCCCGATCCCGTCGAGCCGCGTGCGCCCGCCCCGCATCGCCGAGGCCCCGGTCGCCTTCGAATGCGAGCTCAGCGAGAAGCTCGAGACCGACAGCCGCTACGTGTTCATCGGCCGCGTCGTCTGGCTCGCGGCGCGCGACGGGTTGATCGACACCGCGGCCTGGCGCGTCAACCTGCGCGACTACCATCCGGTGGCGCGCTTCGGTGCGAGCTTCTACATCCGCACGGCCGACCGCTTCGTGATCGCGGACGACCCGGCCGCCCGGTCCGGCGGCGCGACCGAGATCGATCGGCTGTGACCCGGCGCTGCCCTGGGCGGCCGACATCAGGCGCCGGGCGGCTGCAGCCCGACGTCGCCGGTGATCACGCGCCGCCGGCCGTCGGCGGTGTCGATCAGCAGCGCGCCGTCCGTGTCGATGCCGGCGGCGACGCCGGTCACGGCAGTGCCGGTGTCGCCGGCGACGGTGACGCGCTGGCCCGCGAACGCATGACGCGCGTGCCAGGCCGCGGCGAACGGCGCGAGCCCGCCGGCGTCGAACGCGGGCAGCACCGCGGCGAGTTCGTCGAGCACCGCGGCCAGCAGGTGGTTGCGCGACAGCCGGACGCCCAGGCTTGCGAGGTCGGTGACCGGCTGGCCGATGCCGCGCGCGTCGGCCAGCGGCCGCACGTTGAGGCCGATGCCGATCACCGCCGCGGCCTCGCGGTCGCGGCCGGCAAGCTCGATCAGGATGCCGCCCAGCTTGGCCCAGCCGCCGTCGCGGCGCGCGAGCAGGTCGTTGGGCCAGCGCAGCCGGATGCCGTGTGCGCCGCAGCGCTCGAGCGCCTGCGCGACGGCCAGGCCGACCACGAGGCTCAGGCCGGCGAGGCCGGCCGCCGGGCGGCTGAAGACCCACAGCACCGAGAAGGCGAGGCTGGCGCCGGGCTCGGCATGCCAGGTGCGCCCGCGCCGGCCGCGCCCGCCGGTCTGCGCCTCGGCCGCGAGCACCGTGCCGCTCGGCAGCGCCGCAGCCGCGGCCAGCAGGTCGGTGTTGGTCGACGCGGTCGAGGCGACGACGCGCAGCGCCAGGCGCGCGCGCGCCTCGGGGCGCATCGCGCGCGCCACCGCGGGCGCCGCCAGCGCGTCATCGTCGGGGCCGGCCGGGGTGCCGGCGTGCGTGCCGCTGTGCGCAGGACCGTTGTCGGCGTGACCCTTGTCGGCGTGCATATGCCATTCTAGCGACAGGGGCGTTTGCTACACTCTGCGGCCCGGCGCCTGCGCGGCGTCGGGCGGGCGGGGACCTGCCCATCGTTGCCAGCGGCGCGCCGGTCCGCTGCGGGCGGTACGGGACCCGCCGCGCTGCCCTCGCGCTGCCGGCCATGCCGATTTCCGATTCCGACCCCCGCCTCGACGTCGCGCATGCCGCCGGCGCGGCCGCGGTCGCGCTGCGCGGATGCTGGAACGTCCAGGGCCTGTCCGACGGTGCGGGCGGGGCGCGCGCGCGCCGCCGCATCGCCGCGTTGCGCGGCGCGCTCACCGACTGCGCCGCCGACGCGAGCGCGCGCTGGGACCTGACCCGGGTCGAGGCGCTCGACCATGTCGGCGCGCTGATGCTGTGGCAGGCCTGGGGCGGTCGCCGGCCCGCGCATCTGGAGATGCGCGAGCAGCATCGGCAGCTGTTCGACAACCTCGCCGCCATCGTCCATGCGCCGGCCGCGGCGGCGCGCCGCGACCTGCTCGCGCCGGTGGCCGCGGTCGGCGCCGAAATGCTGCGCTTCCTCGAGCACCTGACCGGCTTCGTGCGCCTGCTCGGGCAGCTGTCGCTCGATCTGGCGCGCTTCGCCGCGCGTCCGCAGGCCGGGCCCTGGCGCGAGATCTCGGCCAACGTCTACCGCGCGGGCGCGCAGGCGCTCGGCATCACCGCGCTGGTCGGCTTCCTGATCGGGATCGTGCTGTCCTACCTGTCGGCCAAGCAGCTCAAGCAGTTCGGCGCGGACGTGTTCATCGTCGACCTGCTCGGCGTGGCGATCATCCGCGAGCTCGGGCCGGTGCTGGCGGCGATCCTGGTCGCCGGGCGCTCCGGCTCGGCGATGACCGCCTCGCTCGGCGTCATGCGCGTGACCGAGGAACTCGACGCCCTCACGGTGATGGGCATTCCGCACGGCTTCCGGCTGATCATGCCCAAGGTGCTGGCGCTGGCGGTCGCGCTGCCGCTGCTGATCCTCTGGACCGACGCGGTGTCGCTGCTGGGCGGCATGGTGGCGGCGAAGATCCAGCTCGACCTGTCGATCGCATTCTTCTTCGACGCGCTGCCGGCGGCGGTGAAGATCGAGAACCTGTGGATCGGCCTCGCCAAGGGCGCGGTGTTCGGCGCGCTGATCGCGCTGGTGTCGTGCCACTTCGGCCTGCGCATCGAGCCGAACACCGAAAGCCTCGGCCGCGGCACCACCAGCGCGGTGGTGTCCTCGATCACCGTGGTCATCCTGGCCGACGCGGTGTTCGCGATCGCCTTCTCGAACGTGGGCATCTAGCGCATGGCCGCGACCGCGCACAGCGACGACTACGTCATCGAGATCGAGGGCCTGTGGACCCGGTTCGGCGACTTCGTCGTGCACCGCGGCGTCGACCTCAAGGTGCGCGCCGGCGAGATCCTCGCCCTGGTCGGCGGGTCGGGCTCGGGCAAGACCACGCTGCTGCGCCAGATGCTCGGCCTGGAGACGCCGCACCAGGGCAGCGTGCGCGTGTTCGGGCAGCGCCTCGACACCGCCGACACCGTCGCGCTGCGTGCCCTGCGCAACCGCTGGGGCGTGCTGTTCCAGGAGGGCGCGCTGTATTCGGCGCTGCCGGTGTTCGACAACATCGCGCTGCCGCTGCGCGAGCTCAAGTGCTTCGACGAGGCGCTGATCCGCGACATCGTGCACCTGAAGCTCGCGATGGTCGGGATCGAGGCGCGCCACGCCGCGAAGATGCCCGCCGACCTCTCCGGCGGCATGGTCAAGCGCATCGCGCTGGCGCGCGCGCTGGCGCTCGAGCCCGAGCTGGTGTTCCTCGACGAGCCCACCGCGGGCCTCGACCCGGACCGCTCGGACTCGTTCGTCGCCCTGATCCGGTCGCTGCATCGCGAGCTCAAGCTCACGGTCGTGATGGTCACGCACGACCTCGACACGCTGTTCGAGCTCACCACCTGCGTGGCCGTGCTCGCCGACCAGAAGGTGATCGCCAACGCGCCCGTGCGCGAGGTCATCGCGATTCCGCACCCGTTCATCAAGACCTTCTTCCTGGGCGAGCGCGCGCAGCGGGCGATCGAGGTCATTCGCGACTATCCCTTTGTTGTATAACCCTTGCTCCCCGGAGAAGTGCCGCCATGGAAAACCGCTCCCACGCGCTCGTCGCCGGCCTGTTCACGGTGCTGCTCGCGATCGGCATCGTCGCGGCCGCGATGTGGCTCAACCGCGACACCGAGGAGCGCACCCCCTATGTGCTCACCACGACCGGCTCGGTCGCCGGCCTCAACCCGCAGGCGGCGGTGCGCTATCGCGGCATGCAGGTCGGCAAGGTCGAGGCGATCACCTTCGACGCCGACGAGCCGGGGCGCATCCTGGTGAAGATCGGCGTGCTGCCGTCGACGCCGATCACCACCGCGACCTTCGCCGAGCTCGGCATGCAGGGGCTGACCGGTCTCGCCTACGTGCAGCTCGACAGCGACCCGCGGGTCAGGAACCCGGCCCTGGTGCCGTCGAGCGCGGAGACGCCGGCGCGCCTGGCGATCCGTCCGGGCCTGTTCGACCGCTTCAGCAATTCGGGCGAGGACCTGCTGGTGCGCGCGGCCACCGCGGTCGACCAGGTCAACAAGCTGCTCGGCGACGAGAACCAGAAGCTGCTGGTGCAGGCGCTGGCGAGCCTCAAGGCCGAGTCCGCGCGCATCGGCCAGCTGGCCGACGACGCCAGGCCGGTCGCCGCGGCGGTCACCCGGCTGGCACAGGACGGCAGCCGCATCCTCGCCGACGCGCGGCCGCTGATCGCCGGCACCGGCGAGGCGGTGGCGGCCGCGGGCAAGCTGTCGACCGAGCTGACGCAGCGCCTCGGGGCGCTCGACCGCGCCGGCCGCGCCGCCGAGGAGGTCGGCCAGAGCGCCGGGCAGATCGCCCGCAGCGTCGCCGCGATGGAGACCGAACTGGTGCCGCGCCTGGCGCACGCGATCGACAACCTCGACCGCACCGCGCGCACCGTCGAGCGCGTCACCGACCGGCTCGGCGAGGAGCCGACCGGCGTGCTGTTCGGCCTGCAGCCGCCGCGCCCGGGGCCCGGCGAGCCCGGCTTCGTCGCCCCGACCGGAGGCGCGCGATGACGCCGCGCGCCGCGCCGCGCCGGCTCGCGGCGCTGCTCGCCGCCGGGCTCGCCGCGGCGTGCAGCATCGGGCCGAAGCCCGCGGCGGCGCCGGCAGCCTGGGACTTCGGGCCGCCCGCGGACGCGGCGCCGCGCGTGCGCGTGAAGTCGCTCGCGGCGATCGAGGTCACGGCGCCGCGCTGGATCGACACGGTCGGCACGCACTACCGCCTGGCCTACGCCAATGCGGCACAGCCGATGGCCTACGCGCACACGCGCTGGGTGATGCCGCCGCCGGCGCTGCTCGAGGCGCGCCTGCGCGAGCGCCTGGTCGCCGGCGGCGCGCTCCTCGGCGGCGCCGGGCCGACGCTGCAACTCGATCTCGACGAGTTCGCGCAGGTGTTCGACAGCGAGAAGGCGAGCCGCGCGGTGGTGCGCGCGCGCGCCACGCTCAAGGCCGGCCGCGAGGTGCTGCGCCAGCAGCGCTTCGTGGTCGACCTGCCCGCCGCGTCGCCGGACGGTCCGGGCGGTGCCGCGGCGCTCGCGCGCGCGGCCGACCGCCTGGTCGACACGGTGCTGGACTGGGCCGGGGGGCCCTGATGGCGCGCGCGCCGGGTTCGCCGCTTGCGCGCGAACTCTGCGTGGTCTACCTGCTGCTGATCGTCTACGCGACGCTGCACCCGTTCACCGGATGGCGCGACCGCGGGCTCTCGCCGTTCGCCTGGGCCGAGGTGTGGCCGCGCGTGGTGCTGCCGTTCGACCTCGCGCTCAATGCCGCGGCCTACCTGCCGCTCGGCCTGTTCCTGTTCTGGGCGGCGCGTGCCCGGCTCGGCGGCGCCGGCGCGCTGCTCGCCGCGCCCGTCGTCGGCGCGCTCGTCTCCGGCGCGCTGGAGTCGCTGCAGACCTACCTGCCGAGCCGGATTCCGTCGCTCGCCGACTTCGCCACCAACGCGCTGGGCGCGCTGGTCGGCGCGCTCGCCGGCGCCGTGCTGTTCGCGCTGCTCGGCGGCGGCGACCGCGCGCGCGTCGGCGCCTGGTTCGCCGACACCGCCGAAGGCGCGCGCTCGCTGATCCTCGCGGGCCTGTGGCTGTTCGCGCTGCTCTACCCGCAGAGCATCCTGTTCGGGCACGGCAGCCTGATCGCGTGGCTCGGCCCGGTCAGCGGCTATCCGTTCACGCCGGCCGAATTCAGCCGGGTCGAGTCGGCGGTCACCGCGGCGAGCCTGTTCGCGGCCGGATCGCTGGCGCTGCGCGGGCTCGCGCCGGCGGCGCCGCGGCTGCTCGTGCTGGCGCTGTTCGTCGGGCTCGCGGTCGGCGCGCGCGCGCTGTCGCAGGCGATCCTGTTTCCGCCCGAGCACCTGTGGGCGTGGCTGACGCCGGGCGCGCAGCGCGGGCTGGCGGTCGGCGCCGTCCTCCTCGTCCTCACGATCGCGCTGCCGCGGCCGATGCGCCTGGTGCTCGTCGCCATCGCCGCCACGTTCGCGACGGTCACCGTCAACTTCGCGCCGCCCAATCCCTACTACATGGCGACGGTGCAGGACCTGAACCCGGGGCGCTTCCTCAATTTCAACGGCCTGACGCAGCTGGTGGCCGCCGCGTGGCCGTATCTGGTCGCCCTCTACCTGCCCTTCGCGCTCGCTGCCGACACCCGGGCCGCGCAGTCGGCCAGATAGCGCGCCTCGAGCGCGGCGACCGCGCGGCCGAAGCGCTCCGGCCGGCCGGCGGCGAACGCCTCGCGCATGCGTTCGCGCGCGGCCTGCCGTGCGCGCGCCTCGCCGCACAACCGCACCAGCAGGCGCACATACGCGGCACGGTCGTCGGCGACGCAGGCGTCGAGTCCCGCGTCGGCCAGCCACTGCGGCGCGATGCGGGTGCCGAGGCGCGACCCGCGCGGGCTGACCAGGGGCACGCCGGCGGCGAGCGCGGCGAGGCAGCCGGCGGCGGCGCCGGAATCGAGCGGCTCGGCGCAGACGTCGGCCGCGGCGGCCCATGCGGCGGGCGATTGCGCTCCCGGCGGCGCGGCCAGGCGCACGCGGTCGCTCGCGATGCCCGCGGCGGCGATCCGATCGGGCAGCGCGGGCATCGGCGCGCCGGCCAGGCCCGGCAGCCACAGCGTCGCCTCCGGGCACGCCGCCAGCACCGCGAGCAGGGCGTCGACCGCGGCCGGGCCGAGCGCGCGCGGCCCGGCCGCGCAGAGCAGCCGGCAGCCGGCGCGGTCATCGGGACGCGCGTCGTCGCCCGACGCGGGCGGCGCGCCGTCCGTCCCGAATCCCTCGGGGGGCGGCGGCAGGCCGGGGGAATCCAGCGCGTCGGGCGCGACCGAGGGCCCGGCGAGGAGCGCGCACTGCGCGCGCGCGCCGTCGAGCACCAGCAGCGCGCTCGCGGCCGGGTGCGCGATGCCGCACATGTCGACCAGGACGTCGAGGTCGTCGCAGCGCGCGAGCCCCTCGGCTTCGTGCGGCCGCAGGTGCTCGATCGGCCGCAGCAGCGCGCCGGCGGCCGCGATGCGCGCGCGCAGCGGCGCGACGTCGCCGCCGATCGCGTAGACCAGCGGTTCGACCCGCGTGCGGTCGTGGGCCGCGAGAATCGCCGGCAGCACGAACGCGGCGACGCCGGTCGGGTCGAGGTCGGCCAGGTAGGCCACGCGCAGCGGGCGCCGCGCCAGGCGCGCGGTCGCGGGATACGCCATGCGCCGCGGCGGCAGCGCACGCACCGCCGCGCGCAGCAGCGCGGCGCAGGTCGCCTCGGGCAGGCCCGCGGCCAGCGCGTGCAGCACCGCGGCGCCGGCAGGCAGGCGCGCCGCGGGGTCGCCGGCCAGCGCGGCGGCGTCCGCGCAGAACCCGGCGTGGCCGGCCCAGTCGCCATCGTCGAGCGCGGCGGCGGCCGCGGCGAGCCGATCGCCGCGGACCGGGTCGGCTAACATGTTCGGGACATCGGACCACCTCGGCCGGACTTGCAAGACACCCTGCACATTATCAACGCCTTCGAGACCGAGCGCCGCGGCTCCGAGCGCGTCGCGCTGCACGCGGCGCGCCGGCTCGCGCCGCTGGCGCCGGTGCGGGTCTGGTCCACCGTGCCGCCGGCGCCGGGGGTGCGCGCGCTCGCGGCCGCCGAGGGCGTCGCGATCGAGACCATCCGGCCGTTCGCCGGCGCGTTTCCGCGCGGCGGCCGCCTGATCGTCTGGGGCACGCACTATCCGATCGGCATCTGGCTCGCCGCCTCGCATGCGCGCGCGGTCGCGATCGTCTGCGAGCTGTTCCATCACGCCGCGCTCTACCGCGCGGTGCTCGACGTGCGCGCCGCCGGGCTGCCCGAGCCGCGGCTGGTGTACGTCTCGCGCCTGCTTGCCGATGCCGCGGTGCTCGACGGCAGCGTGCTCTGGCCGCCCGCCGACATCGCGGCCTTCCTTGCCGTCGCGCGCGGCGCCGGGCGCCGCTTCACCGTCGGGCGGGTCAGCCGCGACGTGCGCGAGAAGCACCACCGCGACGATCCCGCGCTCTACGCGGCGCTGGCGGCGCAGGGCATCGCGGTGCGCGTCCTCGGCGGCGCCTGCCTGGCCGGCGAGCTGGCCGGCGCGGCGGCCGGTGTGCCCGGCGGCGCGCCGACCGCCTCGGCGCCGATCGAACTGCTGCCCGAGGGCGCCCTGCCGGTGCCGGAATTCCTCGCCACGATCGACCTGTTCCTCTATCGCACCGGCGGTCCCGGCGCGTTCGTCGAGCCCTCGGGCGGCGTGGTCCTCGAGGCGATGGCGGCGGCGCTGCCGGTGGTCTGCGGCGCGCCCGGCGGCTTCACCGACCTGATCGACGACGGCGTCAACGGCTACGTGACGGTCGACCAGGACGAGACGCTGCAGCGGGTGCTGCAGCTCGCCGCCGATCCGCCGTTGCGCGCGCGGCTGGGCGCGCGCGCGCGCCAGACCGCGCGCGCGCAGTGCGGCGCCGACGCCGGCGCGCGCCTGCTGCAGGCGGCGTTCGGGGCGCAGGCGGCGGGCTGAGCCGTCCGGGCCCGGCGCTATACTGCGCGGCCGAGCGCGTCCCCGCCCCTCTTTCCGTCATGTCCTACTACCGCCACCACGTCTTCTTCTGCACCAACCAGCGCGAACCCGACGCCAGCGGCAACACGCGCCCCTGCTGCGCCGCCAAGGGCGCCGCCGACATCCGCGACTACGCCAAGAAGAAGGTCAAGGGCATGGGCCTGGCCGGTCCCGGCGGGGTGCGCGTGAACAACGCCGGCTGCCTCGACCGGTGCGAGGAAGGCCCCTGCGTGGTGGTCTACCCCGAAGGGGTCTGGTACACCTACGTCGACCGTGAGGACATCGACGAGATCGTCGAGTCGCACCTGCGCGACGGCCGGCCGGTCGATCGTCTGCGCATCTGACGCGCCGACGACGCGGGCCAGGCGCGACGCGAGAGGAGACCGGCAATGCCAGGATCGCAGCGACTGCTGCTG
>JAEUOS010000002.1 GCA_016790695.1 Burkholderiales bacterium | reverse complement strand
GTGTTCGCGCTCGGCATCCTGGGCATGGCGGCGGCCGCGCTGACGGAACCGCTGTTCCCGGCGCTGATGAAGCCGATGCTGAACGAAGGCTTCGGCGGGCGCGACCGCGACACGCTGGTGTGGATTCCGCTCGCGCTGATCGGCATCTTCCTCCTGCGCGGCGTCATCACCTTCACGACCTCCTACGCGCTGGCGTGGGTGTCGAACCGCATCCTGATGGACATGCGCGACGCGATGTTCGCGCGCCTGACGCGGCTGCCGACGGCGTTCTACAACAACCAGTCGTCCGGCACGCTGATCTCGCGCATCGCCTTCGACGTCAACAACGTCACCTCGGCCGCCACCACGGTGCTCACGGTGCTGGTGCGCGACTCGCTCACGGTGGCGGGGCTGTTCGCGTGGCTGCTGTACGAGAACTGGCGCCTGACGCTGGTGGCGCTGGCGATCATCCCGCTCTCGGCGCTCGTGATCCGGCTGTTCTCCTCGCGCCTGCGGCGCATGAGCCGCGAGGCGCAGCGCACCATGGGCGACATCACCCACGTCCTGGGCGAGACCATCGACGCGCACAAGGTGGTCAAGGTCTACGGCGGCGAGAAGTACGAGAACGAGCGCTTCCACAAGGCCAACGCGGCGCTGCGCGGTTTCAACATGCGCCAGACCATCGCCGCGGCGGCCACGGTGCCGATCACCCAGCTGTTCGCGGCGATCGCGCTGGCCGTGGTGGTCGCGATCGCGCTGCTGCAGTCGGCCAACGACCAGACCTCGGTCGGGGGCTTCGTCTCGTTCATCACCGCCATGCTGATGCTGCTGGCGCCGCTCAAGCACCTCGCGGACGTCAACGCGCCGCTGCAGCGCGGCCTGGCGGCCGCGGAATCGGCGTTCTCCCTGCTCGACGAGGCCGAGGAGGACGACCGCGGCACGCGCACGCTCGCGCGCGCGCGGGGCGCGCTCGAGTTCATCGACGTGAGCTTCACCTATCCGGGGGTGGAGAAGCCGGCGCTCGCGCGCGTGAACCTCGCGGTCGCGCCCGGCGAGACCGTCGCGCTCGTCGGCTCGTCGGGCGGCGGCAAGACCACGCTCGCCAACCTGATCCCGCGCTTCTACCACCCGCAGTCCGGGCGCATCCTGCTCGACGGCATCGATCTCGAGGACCTCACGCTCGCCTCGCTGCGCGCGAACCTCGCGCTGGTGTCGCAGGACGTGGTGCTGTTCAACGACACCGTCGCCGCCAACATCGCCTACGGCGGCTCGCGCGAGGCGCCGCGCGAGGCGATCCGCCAGGCCGCCGCCGCCGCGCACGCCCTCGGCTTCATCGAGGCGATGCCGCGGGGCTTCGACACGCTGATCGGCGAGAACGGCGTGCGCCTGTCCGGCGGCCAGCGCCAGCGGCTGGCGGTCGCGCGGGCCCTGCTCAAGGACGCGCCGGTGCTGATCCTCGACGAGGCCACCTCGGCGCTGGATTCGGAGTCCGAGCGCGCCGTGCAGGCGGCGCTCGAGGTGCTGATGAAGAACCGCACGACGCTGGTCATCGCGCACCGGCTCTCGACCATCGAGAACGCCGACCGCATCGTCGTGCTCGACCACGGCCGCGTGATGGAGACCGGCACCCACGCGGAGCTGCTCGCGCGCGACGGCATCTACGCCAACCTCTACCGCATCCAGTACGCGACCGAGCGCGACGTCCCGCCGGCGGCATGAAGATCCTGCACACCGAGAATTCGCAGGGCTGGGGCGGGCAGGAGATCCGCATCCTGTCGGAGATGCGCGGCATGGCCGCGCGCGGCCACGTGCTCGAGCTCGCGTGCGCGCCGGGCGCGCGCATCGAGGAGGAGGCGCGCCGCGCCGGCCTGGCGGTGACCGTGCTGCCGATCGCGCGCAAGCGCCTGCCCGGGGTGCTGGCGCTGCGCCGCTTCATCGCGGCGCGCGGGTTCGACGTCGTCAACACCCACAGCTCGACCGACAGCTGGCTCAGCGCGCTCGCCTGCGCGAGCCTGCGCGGCGCGCCGCCGATCGTGCGCACCCGCCACATTTCCGCGCCGGTGCCGGACAACGCGGCGACGCGCTGGCTCTACACGCGCGCGACCCGGCGCATCGTCACCACCGGCGAGGCGCTCAAGGCCCGGCTGGTGCGCGACAACGGGTTTCCGGCCGAGGCCATCGTCTCGGTCCCGACCGGCATCGACCTCGCGCGCTTCGTGCCGCGCGCCGCGGATGTCGACGCCGGCGCGCTGCGCGCGCGCGCCGGCGTGCCGCGGGACGCGCGCGTGATCGGCATCGTCGCGACGCTGCGCAGCTGGAAGGGCCACCGTTACCTGGTCGAGGCCGTCGCCGCGCTCGGCCGCGCCGACGTGGTGCTCCTGATCGTCGGCGACGGCCCGCAGCGCGCCGCGCTCGAGGGACTGGTGGCGGGCCTGAAGCTCGGCGGCCGCGTGGTGTTCGCCGGCAACCAGGGCGACGTCCTGCCGTGGCTGCACGCGATCGACGTCTTCGCGCTGCCGTCCTACGCCAACGAGGGCGTACCGCAGGCGATCCTGCAGGCGTTCGCCTGCGCGCTGCCGGTCGTGACCACCGACGCCGGCGCCATCGGCGAGGTGGCACGCGACGGCGACACCGCGCTCGTCGTGCAGAAGGAGAGCGCCGCCGACCTCGCGCGCGGCCTCGCGCGCCTGCTCGACGACCCGGGCCTCGCGCGCCGCCTCGGCGAGAACGCGCGCGCCCTGGTGCGCGCACGCCACGGGCACGACGCGATGCTCGACGCCATGGAAGCCGTGTTCCGCGCGGCGATCGCGCGGCCGTGAGCCGGCTGGCAGCGCGCCTGCACGTGGTGCCGCGCGCGCTGGTGCGCGGGCTCGCGCGCGGCCCGCGCCCGCAGGCGCCCGCGCGCATTCTCGTCGCGCATCACCTGCTCCTGGGCGACACCCTGATGCTGGCGGCGCTGCTGGCGCGCCTGCGGCGCCTGCACCCGCACGCGGCGATCGACCTCACCGTGGCGCCGCCGCTGCTGCCGCTGTTCGCGGGCCGGCCCTATGGTGCCGAGGCCCTCGCCTACGACCCGCGCAAACCTGGCACCGTGCGCGCCGTCACCGGCCGCGGCCCCTTCGATCTGGCCCTGGTGCCCGGCGAGAACCGCTACGCGCTCCTGGCGCGCGCGGCCGGCGCGCGCTGGATCGTCGCGCTCGACGGCGACCGGCCGCGCTGGAAGAACCGCGCGGCCGACGAACTCGTGCCCTGGCCGCAGGCGCCGTCGAATCTGGCCGACATCTTCGCCTCGCTCGCCGGCGCCGGCGACGACGCCTACGAGCCCGGCGACTGGCCGGCGCCGCCCTGCGCGCCGTGCGCTTTGCCGAGCGGCCCGTACGCGGTGCTGCACGTCGGCGCCGGCTCTCCGCTGCGCCTGTGGCCGGCGGCACGCTGGCGCATGGTGGCCGCGCACCTGGCCGGCCGCGGCATCGCGCCGGTCTGGTCGGCCGGCCCCGGCGAGACCGAACTGGTCGACGCGATCGATCCCGAGCGCCGCCACGCGTCGCTGGCCGGCACGCTCGACCTCGCGCAGATGTGGCACCTGCTGGCCGGCGCGCGGCTGCTGGTGGCGCCGGACAGCGGCATCCTGCACCTGGCAAAGCTCGCCGGCACGCCCACCGCGGGCCTGTTCGGCCCGGGCTCGGACATCCTGTTCGGGCCCGGGCGGTTCTGGCGCCGGCACCGGTTCGAGGCGGTGATCGCGGCCGACTTTCCCTGTCGCGACCAGAACACCCTGTTCGGCCGCGAACTGGCCTGGGTGCGGCGCTGCCAGCGCGGCCCGGACCGCTGCGCAGCCGCGGCCTGCATGGAGGCGCTGGCCCCGGCACGGGTGATCGAAGCATGTGAGCGCTTGCTCTCCTCCTAGCAGCGACGCCCGCATGCACTGCCACGTCGTCAACCTGCAGCCCTACCTCGGCGGCGCCGAGGTGTACACCAATTTCTTCGTCCGGGCCCTGCTCGACTGCGGCGCGACGGTGACGCTCCACGCGCACCCGCAGGCGCCGCACTGGGGAACGCTGGCCGCCGCCGGCGCACGCGTGGTCCCGGCCGCCGCCGATACCGCGATCGTCCCGCGCCTGGGAGAGCGCGCCTGGATCGTCACCCACGCGCCGGTGAGCGCCGCGTTCGTCGATGCGGTGGCCGGGCGTCACCTGCTCACCGGCTTCTGCCACATGCCGCTCGCCGGCCGCCGCGCCGGGCTCCTCGCGCGCTACGACCTCGTCTACGCGGTCTCGCGCTACGTGCTTTCCACGCTGCCGGACGCCGGGGTCGCGGCCGCCTATCCCGAGCCGCTCCTCGGGGTCGCCGCGTTCGAGCGCTTCGCCGCGGGCGCGCGCGACGCCCAGCGCGAGGGGCTGGTCTACTCGTGGGACACGCGCAAGTTCCGCGACCGCGTGCTGTCGTGGCTCGACCCGCTGCGCGCGCTGGCGCAGCCGGCGCGCGCGTTCGCGCGCGGCCCGGGACTGACGCTGGGCATCGTCTCGGCCATCGGTCCGATCAAGCAGTTCGACCTGCTGTTCGCGCACATCGCGCCGGCGATCGCGGCGCTTCCCGGCGCGCGCCTCGAAATCTTCGGCAACGGCGGCTACCGCTCCGTCACCGACCTCAAGCGCGCGCTGCGGCCGCTCGGCGCGCGCGCGCGCTTCTGGGGCCGGCGCAGCCATCCGGAGGCGATCTACCCGCAGCTCGACTACCTGATGTCGGGCCTGCCCGAGAAGGAGGCCCTCGGGCTCAACATCATCGAGGCGCAGATGCAGGGCACGCCGGTGCTCGCGGTCGACGCCGCGCCGTTCACCGAGACGGTCGCCGACGGGCGCACCGGCTACCTCTACCGCGACCCGCGCACGGACGGCGGCGCCGACTTCGCGCGCGTGCTCGCGCGCGCCGCCGCCGGCCCGCGCCCGGATCCGCGCGCCGCGCCCGACCATCTCGCGCGCTTCTCGGCCGCGGCCTTCAACGCGCGCGTCGCGCGCCTGATCGCCGACGCGGCGGCGCGAATGTAAACTCGCGCCCCGCCCTCCTCCTCCCTGCCGAGCCCGCCATGAGCCTGCCGATCAGCCGCTACCCCGTCCCCGAGATCCGCGACCTGCCGGAGGACATCCGCGCCCGCATCCTCGACACCCAGGAAAAGGCGGGCTTCGTGCCCAACGTGTTCCTGGCGCTGGCGCACCGCCCGGCCGAGTGGCGCGCCTTCTTCGCCTACCACGACGCGCTGATGCTCAAGGAGGACTCCGGGCTCACCAAGGGCGAGCGCGAGATGATCGTGGTGGCCGTCTCCGGCCGCAACCGCTGCATCTACTGCGTGGTCGCGCACGGCGCGATCCTGCGCATCTACGAGAAGAAGCCGCTCGTCGCCGACCAGGTGGCGACCAATCACCTGAAGGCCGACATCACGCTGCGCCAGAAGGCGATGTGCGACTTCGCGATCAAGGTCACCGAAGCCTCGCACCAGATCGAGGAGGCCGACCTCGACGCCCTCGCCGCGCACGGCTTCTCGCGCGAGGATGCCTGGGACATCGCGGCGATCGCCGCGTTCTTCGGCCTGTCCAACCGCATGGCCAACCTCACGGCGATGCGGCCGAACGACGAGTTCTACCTCATGGGGCGGGTGCCGCGCAGCAAGGCGTGAGCCGCCGCCCGGCTACTGCATCACGCAGACGTCGTCCTTCGCCAGCCCGATGCCGACGCCGCGCGAGGCGATCGCGGTGCTGATCGCGTTGGGCATGGTCACCCGCAGGCCCGCCTCCGGCGGCACCACGCGCGGCAGCGTCGACTGGTCGGCGACGAAGCCGAACTGACCGGCGTTGATCAGCACGGAGCCGGCGCTGTTGGTGACGATGATCGTGCCGGTCGCGATGTCGACGTGCAGGCCGTTCTCGAGCGGCCGGCCGCCCGCGCTCTGGATTCCGGCGCACGATCCCGCGGCGCAGTGCAGCAGGCCGAAATGCGTGCCGCGGATGCCGACCGTCGCGGTCGGCGTGGTGACGCCGACGCGATCGCGGTTGCGCCGGCCGATCAGCCCGGTCACCGCGCGCATGCCGCCCTTGACCATCGAGAACAGCATGCTGTCGCGCTCCGGCGCGTTGCTGTCGAACTGGTAGCGCGCCACCTGCAGCTGCGAATTCGGCCGCAGGACCACCTCCGCGCCGTCGGAGAACTTGATGCGCGCGTAGGTCTCGCGCTCGGTGGTGAGCAGATCGCCCTCGCGCACCGCGGAGTTGACCGCGAGCAGGCGCTGCCCGTCGGGCCGCGCCACCGAGAGCGTGCCGGAGAGATGGGTCACGGTGCCGGCGGCCTGGGCGTGGACGGCGGTCGGACCGAGGACGCCGGCGAGAAAGGCGGCGCAAGCGGAGAAGCGGCGCATGGTCGTCCTCATGATCATGCCGCCTTGCACACGCCGGGGCGGCGGCGCTTGGCGGCGTCGTCGCCGAAGGCGCCGATGCCCTCGTCCGGATCCTTCTGCACCTGGCGCGGATCGGGCGGGCGCGGCGCGGCGAGAATATTGGTCGGACGCAGCACGCACAGTCCCGGCAGCGTCTGGCACACGTCGCTGACGGCACCGCCATAGCGGACAAAGAGATTGCTGCCGAGCACCGCCGGCTGGCCGCCGCCGCCGTAGAAGCCGGCACTCGAGGGCCCGGGCCCGAGGCCGCGCACCCCGTCGACGACGATGCCGCCCTCGCCGCGCGTCCCGAAATTGATCCGTGTCGCGCCCCCGGCGGCATTGGACACCACATGGGCGACGCCGCCGCCCGTGCCGTCGAGGACCAGACGCGAATTCGGGCCGGCAAGGTCGATGTTGACACCGCTGCCGGTCGACAGCAGGAGGGCCGTGCCGCTCACCGGGTTCATCACCAGGTCGTTGTTCACCTTGATGTCGAGCGGATTGTTGACCGACGTGACGGTGCCCCCGGTGACCACCAGGTTGTTCGCGAAGATCCGGGTCGGCCGTCCGGTCGCGGTGCCGCCATTGCGCACCAACACCAGCCCGGAGGTGGCGAGATTGAGCGCACCGGCCGAGGCGACCACGTTGCCGCCGTTCAGGTCGATGCCGGTGCCCGCCGCCAGGGCGACACTGGGCGCGGTGATGGTCAGCCCGGTCGGCACCGTGAGGATGCCGCCGGACGCCAGCCCGACATTGCCGACGTAGGTGATGCCGTTGGGCACCGTGAGGTCGGCGGCCGTGGCGAGGATGCCGTTGTCGATCTTGAGCGAGCCGGCGGTGAAGTTGAGGTTGTTGAACAGGCTCGTGCCGTTCTGCACCGACACGCTGCCGCCGTTGACGTGCAGCTGCGCGCCGGGCGCGGTCACGCCCTCGAAATTGGCCTGCACCGCCCCCTGCGTGAGGACGCGCCCGCCGCCAGAGATCGCGGTGCCCTGGAACAGCGCCTGCGTGCCGTGGAATTCCGAGATCCACAGGGTCGATCCGGCGGGCAGGTTCGCGGCGCCGGCCACCAGATGGGCGTTCTGCAGCGAGAGGATGTTCGGCCCGACCATGTTCAGCGTCGATCCCGGGTTGTTCTTGAAGATCGCCTCGATCGAGCCGCCGGTGGTGTTGAAGACGCCGAAGTTGTCGAACGTGCCCAGCTGGGTGCCCGGGTTGCCCGTGATGAACCAGTTGCCCGTGACGCTGGTGTTGAAGGTGCCGGCGTTGCGGAACACCGCATACGCGCTGCCATCGAACACCCGCAGCAGCGCATAGTTCTGCAGGTTGACCGTGCCGTTGTTGTTCCAGGTCTTGCCGTTGTTGATCTGCACGACGACCGGCGCGGTGGTGGTCGCATCGAGGTTGACCGTGGCGCCGGCGTCGGTGACCACGCGCGCCGGCGCCGGGTTGCCGGTGCCGGCCGCGAGGTTGACGCTGAACTGCATGGTGCCGGCGCCGGCGGTCGTCTTGAACGTGGTGGCGCCGCCGGTGAAGACGACGTTGCGGTAGGCGTTGACGTTGAGGGTCGAGGAGAAGGTGTTGCTGCTCTTGGCGATGACGATCGGCGCCCCGGTGGCGTCGAAGATGATGTCGCCGGTGCCGGCGCCGCCGGCGCCGGTCGCGAGCGTCACGCTGGTGCCGGCGTTGATCGCGGACTGCAGCGTGTCCGACGACACCACCGCCGGAGTCGCGCTCGACACCGGCGCGAAGTTCGGTGCGCCCGTGACGTTGCTGTTGGTCCCGGGCGAGCCGTTGTTGACCACGCGCAGTTCTTCCGGGTCGAGCAGCCAGGTGCCGGCGCCGCCGCGGCCGCCCGCATCGACGCGCACGCCGGCCACGTCGAGAGTGCGTTTGCCGGAGGTCTCGACCAGGCCGCCGCGGCCGGCCGCGCCGGCGCCGCGCGCGGTCAGGCTGCCGTGCACGCGCGCGGTATCGTCGGCCCACGCCACCACCAGGCCGCCGTCGCCCTGCGCGGTGGCATCGGCGCGGAGCGAGGCCTCGCCGCCGACCCAGGTGACGGCGGCATTGCCCACCGCCGGGTTGCCGCCCTGGAAATCACCACCGACCAGGACCGTGCCACCGCCATTGGCGCCGGACGCATCGAGCACGGCACGGTCGGCGATCGCGACGCGCTCGCCGGTGACCTCGATGCGCCCGCCGCGGCTGCCGGTGGCGCCGATGGCCGCGTTGCCGTCGACCAGCGCCTCGGTCTTCGCCTTGAGCAGGATGCGCCCGCCCTCGACGACCGCGCTCGAGGCGTTGAGGCTGCCGCTGTTCTTCACCAGCGCGCCGAACAGGCCGATGCGCCCGGCCTCCGCCGCCACGCTGCCCAGGTTCGCGGCGGTCTCGCCGCCGGCCACCGCGATGCGCACGCCGGGCGCGGCGGTGTCGCCGATCTCGACGGTGCGCCCGGCCGCCAGTGCCACGTCGCCGCGCGGCGCGGTGATCGCGCCGGCGTTCTCGACGCGCGGCGCGACCAGATAGACCTGTCCGCCCTGCGGGGTGGTGATCGCGCCTTCGTTGCGCACCAGGCCGGCGCCCGGGGTCTGCTCGAAGGTCAGCCGATTGGCGAGGAAGTCCTCGTTGCGCAGGTTGAGCGAGGAGGCCACGAACGCGCCGACGTCGATGCGCGCGCCGGCGCCGACCAGGATGCCGGCGGGATTGACCAGGAACACGCGCCCGTTGGACTGCAGCTGGCCGAGGATCACCGACGGATCGGAACCGACGACGCGGTTGAGCACGCTGCTCGACGCGGACGGCTGCACGAAGCGCGTGATCTCGTCGCGGCCGATGGAAAACGACTGCCAGTGGATCACCGCGCCGTTGCTGTTGGTGACGGTGGTGAGCTTGCCCTGCTGCACGATCGCGGCCTGGCCGGCGATGACGGCGGCACCGGCCGGATTGGCGTGCGCCTGCTGCGCCCAGGCGGCGGCGACCGCCAGCGCGAGCACGCCCAGGATCGGCCGCCGCGCGCGGGCCGGGTCGGCAGAGGGGAGGGCTGTGGTTCGCATGGTCAGAATCCCACCGTCAGTCCGAAATGCGCGCGCCACTTGGCATCGGCCATCGGACCGCCGGCGGCGATCGCCGGCGCGCGCTGCACATGGGCCAGGTCGAACCGCCAGACGAGGTCGCGCCGCAATTGGTAGCGCGCGCCGATGCCCGCGCTGGCCAGGCCGAAGTTGCTGGCGGAATCGAACGGCTGGTTCAGATTACTCCCGTCGGCGGTGTCGTAGAAGCCGAGCAGGCGCAGGTTTCCGGGCCAGCCGGCGCGCTGCGCCAGGTCCGGCGTGTGCGCCTCGATCTGGACCACGTAGCCGCGGTCGCTGGCGTAGGCGCGCTCGGTGAACCCGCGCACCGCGCCGATGCCGGCCAGGCCGAGCTGCTCGGTCGGCACCAGCGCCTGCCGCGAAACCTGCGCCTGCGCGTTGACGCGCAATTGCCAGTCCGCCGGCAGCACGTGGATCAGGCTGGCCGAGGCACGCAGGACCGAGAACGCGCGCGGTGCGCGCCGGTTGCTCGAGGCCAGGTCGTAACTGGCCTCGCCGCTTGCGGCCAGGTTGGCGGCCAGGCCCACGCTGTACCCAAGGAAGCTGGCCGCGCGCTCGAGGCGCGCGGCGTAGGTGACGCTGGCCGGCATCGCGAGGTAGTCGACGCAGCCGGCCACGCCGGTGACCGGCGCCCCGGTGGCGTCGACGCAGGCGCTCTTCATGTCGCGGTAGTCGAGCGCGAACACCAGGCGCGAGGCGTATTCGCCGGCGCGCGGAAACAGGTGGTTCCAGCGCACGCTGCCGACGTTGCCGCGCCCGGCGATGCCGATCGTGCCGCCGAGGGCCGGGGACGACGACGGCGTGCCGATGCTCGACTTGGCATACAGCAGCTCGAGGCTGTCGCCCCAGCGATAGAACGGGATGCGGTAGCCGAGGCTCCAGATGTCGACCTGGGTGCCGGCCGGCTTCTCCGGGGAACCGGTATAGGCGACGGTGGCGACGTGGTCGCGGTCGAACAGGTTGGCGTGCTGCAGCGCGACGCCCAGGCGATGCTGGCCGGTGGCGCTGTTGCCGGAATTGTCGTAGGTGACGAAGGCGCGCCAGGGCCGCTCGTCGGTGACCCGCACGTTGACCTCGAGCTCGCCCTCCTTCTCGCCGACCGCGAGCACGACCTCGGCCTGCTTGGCGGGATTCTCGTTGGCCAGCTGCACCGCCTCGGAGATGGCGCGCGCGTTCGGCACCTGCCCGAGGGTCAGCGACGGCAGCGCGGCCAGCACGTTGGCGCGCGAGAAATGCTGGTTGCCCTCGACGTTGATGCGGGCGACGCGGCCCTCGACGACGCGGAAGCGCACGCTGCCGGCGTTGACCTCCTGCTCGGGCAGCTGCACCGAGACCGCCGAATAGCCGCGGGCGCGGTAGGCCGCCTCGAGCGCCTCCAGCGCGCGCTGGATGTCGCCGAAGTCGCGCTGCGCGCCGCGGTGCGGCGCCACCGCCGCCTCGATCTCCGCCGGCGTCAGCAGGGTGTTGCCCTCGACCAGATAGGCGCGCACGTCGAAGCGCGGATTCTGACTCTGCGCGAGCGCCGCGACCGCGACCACACAGACCAGTGCGGCCACCGCTGCCTGCAGCACCTTCCCCCGCCATCCATGGCGCAGCGCCATGCCCCCTCCCCGTTGCACCGGCGCAGCAGGCGCCGACGAGCCCGTCACAGACCGTGAGAGTCTACATGAACAATTGCACAAAAATGTGGCTTTGACGCCACAGTGCGGCCGCGCGTTCAGGCGCGCGTCGCGCGCCCGAGCATCAGGAACGCAAGCGCCAGGAACAGCAGTGCCGGCGTGACCGCGGACAGGAACGGCGGCCAGGTGTTGATGGCGCCGAGGTGGGCGAACAGGCTGTTGAGCAGGTGGAAGACCAGGCCGAGCATGATGCCGGCGAAGATCTTGAGCGAGATCCCGCCGGCGCGCGCATGCATGTAGGCGAACGGCAGGGCCAGCGCCATCATCACCAGCACCGCCAGCGGGTAGATGCCCTTCTTCCACAGCGCGATGTCGTAGCGGCCGGTCTTCTGCCGGTTCTCCGCCAGGTGGCGCGTGTAGCGATACAGGTTGACCAGCGACATCTTGTCGGGCTGCACCAGGAGCACGCCGAGGATGTCGGGGTTGAGTTCGGACGTCCAGCGCAGTTCCGCCGCGTTCTCCACCCGTGCCCCGCGCCCGGCATCGACGAGCGCGGTGCGCGTGACATCGCGCAGCAGCCAGCTGCCGGGCGGCGCGTACTCGCCCTCGCGCGCCTGGCTGATCGACACCAGCCGGTTGTCGGCGTCGAATTCATAGATCGTCACGCCGTCTAAGCGGGTGTCGGGACGCACCGCGCGCACGTTGACGAAGCGGTTGCCATCCTTGACCCACAGGCCGGACCGGAATTCCTGGGCGATCACCGACGTCAGCGCCTTCAGGCGCAGCGCCTGGGCCGCGCGCTCGGCCTGCGGTGCGACCAGTTCGCCGAACACGAACGTGATCACCGCGAACACGACGCCGACGGCGAGCACGGTGCCGAGCGCCTGGAGGTTGGACATGCCGGAGACGCGCATGACCGTCACCTCGGAATGGGCCGCCAGGTTGGCCAGCGCATAGATCGCGCCGATCAGCACCGCGATCGGCATGAGCTCATAGACGTGGCCGGGCGCCGACAGCAGCACGAACAGCGCCGCATGCTGCAGCCGGTAGTCGCCCTTGCCGATGTCGCCGAGCTCGTGGATCAGGTCGAAGAACGCGAACAGCCCGAGGAAGGCGAGCAGCACGAGCATGGTCGCCGCGGCGATCTCGCGGCGCAGGTAGCGCGACAGGATCCTCATGCGCGGGCGAAGGCGCGGAACACGGAATTGACCGCGAGGCGCCGGTAGTACAGCGCGAGCAGCAGGGCCACCATCGCCAGGTGCACCAGCCACCAGGCCGACGCGAAGCCGATGCGGCCCTGCGCGACCCAGGCCTGGGTGATCGACAGGCAGTTGCTGTAGACGAGGTAGATCAGCAGGGCCAGCACCAGATTCACCGAGCGCCCGACGCGCGGATTGACGAACGCGAGCGGGATCGCCAGCATCGCGAGCGTCGCCGCCGACAGCGGCAGGCCGATGCGCCACACGAGCTCGCCGTCGTTGGCGTCGCTCCGGCGGGTGACGAGCGTCAGCGTCGAGAGCTGCTTGGGCGTCGACGCCGGCGCCTCGCGGTCGGCCTTCTGCTGCACGCGCACGGCGTAGCGCGAGAAATCCATGACGCGGAAGTCGAGGCGCCCGGGCACGCCCTCGTAGCGCCGCCCGTCGACCATGACGAGGAACTTGTCGCCGTTGGCGGCGATCTCGGTGAAGCCGCGCCGACTCACCATCACCCCGGACCGGCCGCGTTCGACCGAGCTGATGAAGACGTTCTGCACGTTGACCTCGTCGCCGGCGACGGTCTCGACGAAGAACACGCGCTCGCCGCCGGCGGACTCCTTGAACGCGCCGGGCGTGATGCGCGCCGCGTCGTCGCGCGCCTCGAGGCGCTCCTTGTAGCGCTCCGCCTGCGCCGCCGCCCACGGCGACACGCCCAGGCTCAGCGCGCCGATCAGGATCACGAACGGCGCGGCGAAGGCGAGCACCGGCGCGAGCCAGGCGGTCAGCGACTGCCCGCTGGCGAACCACACCACCATCTCGGAATCGCGGTACTGCCGCGACACCACCAGGAGCACCGACAGGAACACCGTCAGCGACAGCAGCACCGGCAGGCTGCCGAGCGTCGAGAAGCCGAGCAGCGCGACCACCGCCTCCGAAGCCAGCCGGCCGGCGGCGGCCTCGCCCAGGAGGCGGATCGACTGGGTGGTCGCGAGCACCGTGAACAGGGTGACGAACACCGCCCCGGCCACCTGAGCCAGTTCACGCTTGATCGAGCCGCGGAAGATCTTCACGGGTTCACAGTCGCCGCGCCGCCACCCGCACCGGCTCGCCCGGCGCAGCCGCCGGGGCCCGGCGGTCGAAACTGGCAAAAATGCCGGGGATTTGGATTTTTCGGCTGAACCGCGCCATAATTGCCATGTTCATGCCCTGGCGCGAGGATCGGCGATGGAATTTAGCATAAAGAGCGGCAGCCCCGAGAAGCAGCGCAGCGCATGCATCGTGGTCGGGGTGTTCGAGCCGCGCAAGCTGACCGCGCCGGCCGAACTGCTCGACGCGGCCAGCAAGGGCTACCTCGCCGACATCGTGCGGCGCGGCGACATGGAAGGCAAGGCCGGCCGCACGCTGCTGCTGCACAACGTGCCCGGCATCCTCGGCGACCGCGTGCTCCTGGTCGGCCTGGGCCGCGAGAAGGACTTCCGCGAGCGCGAATACCGCGAGGCCGTGCGCGCCGCGGTGAAGACGCTCGACGAGACCGGCGCGTTCGACGGCTCGATCTACCTGACCGAGGTGCCGGTGCGGCGCCGCGACATCGCCTGGCGCGTGCGCCAGGCGGCGATCACCGCCATCGAGACGGTCTATCGCTTCGACAGCATGAAGAGCAAGAAGGAGGAGGTGCGTCGCCCGGTGCGCAAGCTGACCCTGATGGTCGAGCGGCGCAACGAACTCGCCGCCGCCGAGGCGGCGATGCGCGAGGGCGAGGCCACCGGCCAGGCGATGTCGCTGGCCAAGGACCTGGGCAACCTGCCCGGCAATGTCTGCACCCCGACCTACCTGGCCGCGCGCGCGCGCGCGATGGCCGAAGCGGCCGGGCTGACCTGCACCATCCTCGAGCGCGCCGACTGCGAGGCGCTCAAGATGGGTTCGTTCCTGTCGGTGGCCAACGGCTCGCGCCAGCCGCCGAAGTTCATCGTCCTCGAGCACCGCGGCGGCAAGGAGGGCGACAAGCCGGTGGTGCTGGTCGGCAAGGGCATCACCTTCGACACCGGCGGCATCTCGCTCAAGCCCGGCGAAGGCATGGACGAGATGAAGTTCGACATGTGCGGCGCGGCCTCGGTGATCGCCACGATGCAGGCCGTGGCCGCGCTCAAGCTGCCCCTGAACGTGGTCGCGCTGGTGCCTGCCACCGAGAACATGCCGGGCGGCGCCGCCACCAAGCCCGGCGACATCGTCACCACGATGTCGGGCCAGACCGTCGAGATCCTCAACACCGACGCCGAAGGCCGCCTGATCCTGTGCGACGCGCTGACCTATGCCGAGCGCTACCATCCGGCGTGCGTCGTCGATGTCGCGACCCTGACGGGCGCCTGCGTGATCGCGCTCGGGCACGTGGCCACCGGCCTGTACAGCAACAGCGACAGCCTCGCGCGCGAGCTCATCGGCGCCGGCGACGACGCCCATGACCGCGCGTGGCACATGCCGCTGTGGGACGACTACCAGGAGCAGCTGAAGTCGAACTTCGCCGACATGGCCAACATCGGCGGACGGCCCGCCGGCAGCGTCACCGCGGCCTGCTTCCTGTCGCGCTTCGCCAAGAAGTTCGACTGGGCCCACCTGGACATCGCCGGCACGGCATGGAAGAGCGGCGCGGCCAAGGGCGCGACCGGGCGTCCGGTGCCGCTGCTGACCCGCTTCCTGCTCGGGCGCAGCGCCGGCTGACCCACGCGGGGCCGCGCCCCCGGGCCGCCCATGACCGAGATCACGTTCTACTTCAACTCGCCCGACAAGCTCGCGACCACGCGCGCGCTGGCGGCCAAGGCGTGCGGCGCCGGCAAGCGCATGCTGATCTACGCCAGCGACGCCGCCGTGCTCGAGACGGTCGACGCGTTCCTGTGGACCACGCCGCACACCGGCTTCCTGCCGCATTGCCGCGCGGGCGATCGTCTGGCCGACCACACCCCGGTGCTGCTCACCGCCGATGCCGAGGCGATGCCGCATCACGAGATCCTGCTCAACCTGGACACCGAGCGGCCGGCGCTGTTCTCGCGCTTCGATCGCCTGCTCGAGATCGTCAGCCGCGACGACGAGCACGACCGCGCCTGCGCCCGCGAGCGCTTCCGCTTTTACCGCGACCGCGGCTACGCCATCGTGCGGCACGACCTGGGACGCGGCAGCTCGTGAATCCGGCGGACCCGCGCGCGCTGCCCGACGACGGCATTCCGGTCCTGACCGACGTCGTCGACGCCGCCGACCTGCCGGTCGGCGCGTCCGACGCGGACGCCGCCGCTGCGGACGACCCGGCCGGGCCGGCGTCGTTGGCGATGTTCCCGGAACTCGACGGCGCCGCGGCGTTGCCGGACGCCCCGGCAGACGCGGACGGCCCGGCGCCCGCACCCGATGGCCCGGCGCCGGTTGCCGCGCCGGACGCACGACCCGCGCTCGACGCACCGCCGGCGGCCAACGCGCCGGCCGCCGGCGACGACCTGCCCGTGCCCCGCGAACTCCCCGCGGCCGACCTGCTGCCCGCGGCCGCGATGCCCGACGCCGGGGTCGCCGACGCGCCGCCGTCAGGCGACGCCGCGGCGCCGGCGAGCGCATGGATGCCGCCCGTCCCCGACCCGGGCCTGCAGACTCTGGACGATGCGACGGCGCGCGACCCTGCGCCCGCGGCACCGGGCACCTTCGACGCGGCGGCGCCGCCGCTGTCTACGCCGGCAGCCGCCGGCGCTCCGGGCACGCCCGATTCCTTCGCGCCCGATTCCTTCGCGCCTGCTTCGTTCACGCCTGCTTCGTTCACGCCTGCTTCGTCCACGCCTGCTTCGTCCACGCCGGCGCCTGCCGACATCGCGCCGGCGCCGGTCGCGCCGCCGCCGACCCGGACCGAACTCGAGACCCGGATCTTCGAGGCGCTCGCGGCGCGCCTGGACCGATTGCTCGACCAGCGCCTGGAACCGGTGGTCCACGGCGTCGTCGATGCCGCCTTCGCCGGCGTCAAGGCGGGACTGGCGGCCTCGGTCAATCAGGCGGTGCGCGAAGCGATCGAGCAGGCGGTGCGCGACGAGTTCGACAGGCGCGAGGACGACGACCGCGGCCCCTGACGGCGCGTCAGTCGCCGCCGAGTGCGCCGCCGAGTGCGCCGACGTGGGCGACCACGCTGCGCCCGAGCGCGTCCAGGTGATAGCCGCCTTCGAGCATCGACACCACGCGGCCGCCGCCGTGGCGGTCAGCCACTTCCATCAGGCGCCGCGTCATCCAGGCATAGTCGTCCTCGTCCAGCGCCAGCCCGCCGAGAATGTCGTCGCGGTGCGCATCGAAGCCGGCGGAAATGAGCACCATGTCCGGCCGGAAGGCATCGAGGGCAGGCAGCCAGGCGGTCTCCACCGCGCGCCGCGCGGCGCGGCCGTCGCTGCCCTGGGCCAGCGGCACGTTGACCATGTTCGGCGCGCGCGGCTCGGTGCCCGAATACGGGTAGAACGGGTGCTGAAAGATGCCCGCCATCAGCACCCGGTCCTGCCACGGCGGCGCGCCGAACATGTCCTCGGTGCCGTTGCCGTGGTGCACGTCGAAGTCGATCACCGCGACGCGCTCGATGCCGGGCTTGGTCAGCGCATGGGCCGCCGCCACCGCGATGTTGTTGAAGATGCAGAAGCCCATCGAGCGCGCGCGCGTCGCGTGGTGGCCGCACGGGCGCACCGCGCAGAACGCGTTGCGCGCCGTGCCGGCGGCGACCATGTCGACGGCAAGCAGGCCGGCGCCGGCGGCGCGCAGCGCGGCCGACATGCTGTGCGGATTCATCGCCGTGTCCGGGTCGAGCTGCAACAGGCCGTGCGCGGGCGCGTTGGCGAACACCGCGTCGACATACTCGGCGCGATGCACGCGCTTGAGGTCCGCGCTCGCGGCCAGCGGCGCCTCGCAGCGCCGCACCCGGTCGATCATCCCGGAGGCCCGCATGTGGCGGTCGATGGCGGCGAGCCGGTCCGGGCATTCCGGATGGCCGTGGCCCATGTCGTGGCGCAGGCAGTCGGCATGGGTGATGTAGGCGGTGTCCATGATGTCGCGGCGGCGGTCGGGGTTGCTATGATCGGACTTTCGGCGCGGCCAGGCAACCGTCCGCGCCGCTCCGCGTCAGGTTCCCGCTTCATGCCACCACCCGTCCACCCGGGCATCGCGCCCCTGCTCGACCAGCTCAATCGCATCATCCTCGGCAAGGACCGCCAGCTGCGCCTGGCGCTCGCCTGCATGCTCGCGCGCGGCCACCTGCTCATCGAGGACGTGCCCGGCGTCGGCAAGACCACGCTCGCGCACGCGCTGGCGCGCTCGATCGGGCTCGCGTTCCAGCGCATCCAGTTCACCAGCGACCTCCTGCCCGCGGACGTGCTCGGCGCCTCGGTCTACGACCGCGACAGCGGCAGCTTCACCTTCCATCGCGGGCCGATCTTCGCGCAGTTCATCCTGGCCGACGAGGTCAACCGCGCGACGCCGAAGACGCAGAGCGCCCTGCTCGAGGCGATGGAGGAGGAGCAGGTGACCCTCGACGCGGCATCGCACCCGCTGCCGCAGCCGTTCTTCGTGATCGCGACGCAGAACCCGTCCTACCAGGTCGGCACCTTCGCGCTGCCGGAATCGCAGCTCGACCGGTTCCTGATGCGCATCGCACTGGGCTATCCCGACCGCGCCGCAGAGCGCGAACTGCTGACCGGCGCCGACCGCCGCGCCGCGGCCGCGCGCGCCGCCCCGGTGCTCGATGTCGCGCGCTTCCTGGCCCTGCAGGAGGGGGCGGCCGCGGTGTTCGCGGCGCCCGCGCTGATCGACTATCTGCAGGCCCTGATCGAGGCGTCGCGGCGCGCGCCGCAGTTCACCTCCGGCCTGAGTCCGCGCGCCGGGCTCGGCCTCCTCGCCGCCGCCCGCGCGTGGGCGTTCATCGGCGGCCGCGATGCGGTTCTGCCCGAGGACGTGCAGGCGGTGCTGCCGGCGGTCACCGCGCACCGCCTGCGCCCGGCGCAGGCGCAGGAGCACGCCTCGCCCACCGCCCTGGTCGAGGACTGGATGACGAGCGTGCCGCTGCCATGAACGCGGCGCGCACGGCAGGATGACCGCGCTGGCCGGCGCGCGCGCCCCCGGGCCCGACGCGCCCGCGCGCGCGCCCCGCGCCCGCCTGGCGAACTGGATCTTCAAGCCGCGCGGCCCCGAAGCGGGCGAGGTCCTGCTCGACCGGCGCCGGGTGTTCATCTTCCCGTCGCGCTACGGGCTTGGGTTCGCCGTCTCGCTGCTCGCCTTTCTCGCGGCCTCGATCAACTACGACCTCGCGCTCGGCTACGTCCTCACGTTCTACCTGGCCGCCGCCGGCCTCACCGCGATGCTGCACACCTTCGGCAACCAGGTGCAGCTGCGCCTGTCGCCGCTCGATGCACCGGCGGTGTTCGCCGGCGAGACCGCGGTGTTCCGGGTCGTGCTCGACAACCGCCGCGACGACGAGCGCGCCGCCATCTGGGTGAAGTCCGCACACGCGGCCGTCGCGCACGACCTGCCCGCCGCCAGCGCCACGGTCGTCGAGGTGCGGGTGCCGACGGCGCGGCGCGGCCGGCTGCCGGCGCCGCGACTCACCATCGACACGCGCTTTCCGCTCGGCCTGTTCCGCGCCTGGAGCTACTGGCAGCCGGCCCTCGACTGCCTGGTCTACCCCGCGCCCGCCGGCGCGCACCTGGCCTTCCCCGAGGCACCGGCGGGCTCCGGCGACGGCATCCCGCGCGGCGACGGCACCGAGGACTTCGCCGGTCTGCGCGAGTACCGCGACACCGACAATCCGCGCCACCTGGCCTGGAAGACCGTGGCACGCTCGCTCGCCGCCGGCACGCCGCTGCTCGCCAAGCAATTCACCGGCGCCGCCGCCGCCGAGTGCGTGCTCGACCTCGACGCGCTGGGCGCGATCCCGGACTTCGAGGCGCGGCTGTCGCGGCTCACGCGCTGGGTGCTGGACGCCGACGCGATGCGCCTGCGCTATGCCCTCAGGCTCGGTGCGCGCACGCTCGGCCCGGCGCAGGGCGAGGCCCATCGCCGCGCCTGTCTCGAGGCGCTGGCACTGGCCGCGCCGCCGCCGGCCGCCTGAGCCTGGCGATGCGCCTGCCCCGCCTGTTCCCGGCCGCCCGCGATGCCCTCGGCGCCGATCGCGCCGCCCAGGCGCTGCCGGCCGGCCGCAGCGCCATGCAGACCCTGCTGATCGCGATCGTGCCGGTCCTGCTGCCGCACCTCGCGCACCTGCCGGGCTGGTGCATCGCCTTCGCCGGACTGATGTTCGCCTGGCGCGCCTGGATCACCTGGGCCGATGCGCGCGGCGACGCGGCCCTGCCCGGCCGCCTGCTGCTGCTGTTCCTCATGCTCGCGGCGCTGGCCGCGACGCTCTACACCCACCGCACGGTGTTCGGGCGCGACGCCGGGGTCACCTTCGTCACCGTGCTGCTGTCGCTCAAGCTGCTCGAGGCCCGCACGCGCCGCGACGTGGTGGTCGCCATCCTGCTGTCGTACTTCCTGATCCTCACCAACTTCTTCTACTCGCAGTCGATCGGGACGGCGGCGCTGATGCTGGCGGCGCTGTGGCTGATCACCGCGGCGCTGATCGCCGCCTCCCGCGACGCCGCGCCGATGGCGCCGGCGCGCCTCGCGCGCCTGGCCGCGACGATCCTCGCGCAGGCCCTGCCGATGATGCTGCTGCTGTTCGTGCTGTTCCCGCGCGTGCAGGGCCCGCTGTGGGGACTGCCCGCCGACGCCCGGGTCGGCGTCTCCGGCCTGTCGGACAGCATGTCGCCGGGCCTGATCACCGAGCTGTCGCTGTCCGACGGCATCGCCTTCCGGGTCAGCTTTTCGGGCGTCCCGCCGCGCGGCGCCGACCTCTACTGGCGCGGGCCGGTGCTCTCCGAGTTCGACGGGCGCAACTGGCGCGCGTCGGCGCCGAATCCGATGCGCCCGGCGCGGTTCGAGCCTGCCGGCGCGCCGGTCGACTACGAGGTGACCCTCGAACCGTCGAACCGGCCCTGGCTGTTCGCACTGGAGATGCCGACCCGGCTGCCGGCGTTCGGCCGGCTCACCGCCGACCTGCAGCCGGTGACCGACCGGCCGGTCAGCGCGCGCCTGCGCTACACGGCTCGCTCATACCCCGGCTACCGCGCGCTCGCCACCGAGGAGAGCGCCGACCTCGCGCCGTACCTGGCCCTGCCGCCGCGCAGCAACCCGCGCACGCGCGAACTGATGGCGACCTGGCAGCTCCAGAACGCCGACCCGCGCGCCCTGGTCGAGCGCGCGCTGCGCCATTTCCGCACCGAGGAGTTCTTCTACACCCTCGAGCCGCCGCTGCTCGACAACCATGCGGTCGACGAGTTCCTGTTCGTCGCGCGGCGCGGCTTCTGCGAGCACTACGCGTCCGCGTTCGTGGTGATGATGCGCATGGCGCGGGTGCCGGCGCGCGTGGTCACGGGCTACCAGGGCGGCGAGATCAACCCGGTCGACGGCGTGTTCACCGTGCGCCAGTCGGACGCGCATGCCTGGGCCGAGGTCTGGATCGCCGGCGCCGGCTGGACCCGCGTCGACCCGACCGCGGCCGTGTCGCCGGCGCGGGTCGAGCGCGGCCTGTCGGGCGCGCTCCCGCAGCGGTTCGCCGCGCCCCTGCTGTCGCGGCTGGCCGGCGACTGGGGCGCGCAGTGGGCGGCGCGCGCGCGCCTGAACTGGGAGGCGCTCGCCAACAAGTGGAACCAGTTCGTCCTCAACTACTCGCCCGACCGCCAGCGCGAGACCCTCGAGCGCATCGGCATGAAGGCGCCGACCTGGCAGGACATGGTGGCCGCGATGTCGATCGGCGTCGGCCTGTCGGTCCTCGCCATCGCGGCGTGGATCCTGAAGGCGGCGCGGGAGCGCGACCCGGTCAAGCGCGCATGGCTGTCCCTGTGCCGGCGCATGGCGCGGCGCGGCCTGCCGCGCCTGCCGCACGAGGGTGCGCTCGACTATGCCGAGCGTGCCGCGCGGGAGATGGCACGGCGCGGCATGCCGGCGCAGCGTGCCGCCGCCCTGCGCGAAGCCGCCGCCGCCTACGCGGCGCTGCGCTACGGACGCGAAAGCGCTACAGTCACGCCCGCGCGCTTCGCGCGCCTTGCCCGCGCCGTCTGAGCCCTTGCACACGCCTTTCCTCCCGCCGTCGGTCGTCCTGGTCGCCGCGGTCCTGTGCGGCACCCTGGCCGCGGCCGCACCGGCCGCCGACGCGGCCGCCCGCGCCAAGCGCGGCACCCCGGGGGCGCCGGCCGCCGCGGCACGCGACGATCCGAGCCGGCGCGAGGACGTGCGCGCATTCATCGACGAGATGGCGCGCCGCCACGGCTTCGTGCCGGGCGAGCTCGAGACCCTGTTCTCGCGCGTGCGCCTGAGCCCTGCGGTGATCGACCTGATCACCCCGCCGGCGAGCCCGCGCGCGCGCTCGTGGCTCGCCTACCGCGCGCGCTTCCTCGACCCGGCGCGGGTCGACGGCGGCGTCGCCCTGTGGAACCGCTTCGCCGCCGACCTCCGGCGCGCCGAAACGCAGTACGGCGTGCCGGCCGAGATCATCGTCGCGATCATCGGCGTGGAGACCGTCTACGGCCGCAACAGCGGCAACTGGCGCGTCATCGACGCGCTCGCGACGCTGGCATTCGACTATCCCAAGCGCGCGCCGTTCTTTCGCGGCGAGCTGGAGAACTTCCTGCTGTTCGTGCGCGAGCACGACCTCGACGTGTTCTCGGTGCGCGGCTCGTACGCCGGCGCGATCGGCATCCCGCAGTTCATGCCGTCGTCCTGGCGCCGCTGGGCGGTCGATTTCGACGGCGACGGCCGGGTCGACCTGCGCGAGAGCTTCGTCGACGCCATCGGCAGCGTCGGCAGCTTCCTGCACGCCCATGGCTGGGTCGCCGGCGCGCCGGTGGCCTTCCCGGCGACGGTCGCCGGCGACGACTACCGCGAGCTCGCGCTGCGCGACATCCTGCCGTCGATCCCGATCGGCGACCTGGCGCGGCGCGGCGTCACCTCGACCGGCCTGGAGCGCGCCGGCCTGCCGCCGGACACGCCGGCGGCGCTGATCGACCTGATGACGCCGGACCGTCCGAGCGAATACTGGATCGGGCTGACCAACTTCTACGTGATCACGCGCTACAACCGCTCGAGCTTCTACGCGATGAGCGTGTTCGAACTGGCGCAGGCGATCCGCGCGCGACGCGCGGCCCCGGCCGCCCCGGTTCAGGCGGGAAACACCCCGGTCGAGAGGTAGCGGTCGCCGCGGTCGCAGACGATGAAGACGATGGTCGCGTTCTCCGTCTCGGCGGCGACGCGCAGCGCGACACTGCAGGCGCCCGCGGCCGACGGGCCGCAACAGATGCCCTCCTCCGCCGCCAGGCGCCGGCACATGTCCTCGGCGTCGGCCTGGCTGACCGACTCCAGCCGGTCGACGCGCGCGCGGTCGTAGATGCGCGGCAGGTAGGCCTCCGGCCACTTGCGGATGCCCGGGATCTGCGACCCCTCGCTTGGCTGGCAGCCGACGATCTGGATCGCCGGATTCTGCTCCTTCAGGTAGCGCGACACGCCCATGATCGTGCCGGTGGTGCCCATGGCCGAGACGAAGTGGGTGATCCTGCCGCCGGTATCGCGCCAGATTTCCGGCCCGGTCGTCTCGTAGTGCGCGCGCGGGTTGTCCGGATTGGCGAACTGGTCGAGGATGCGCCCGCGGCCTTCGCGCTCCATCCTGATCGCCAGATCGCGCGCGTACTCCATGCCGCCCTGCGCCGCCGGCGTCAGGATCAATTCGGCGCCATACGCGCGCATGCTCTGGCGCCGCTCGAGCGACAGGTTGTCGGGCATGATCAGGATCATCCGGTAGCCGCGCATCGCCGCCACCATGGCCAGCGCGATGCCGGTATTGCCCGAGGTCGCCTCGATCAGCGTGTCGCCCGGCCGGATCTCGCCGCGTTCCTCGGCGCGCACGATCATCGAATAGGCGGGACGGTCCTTGACGGAGCCGGCCGGATTGTTGCCCTCGAGCTTGCCGAGGATGACATTGCCGCGCGCGTGCTGCGTCGCGCCGGGAATGCGCTTGAGCATGACCAGCGGCGTGTCGCCGATGGTCGCGTCGATGGTCCGATACATGAGGGGCCCGGGAGCGTGACGTCGGACACGATTCTACCGGCCTCGCGCTCGCGCGCACAAAAGAACGACGCCCCGCGGAGCGGGGCGTCGTCGTTCGGAACGCCGGCGCGACGCGCCGGCCGCCGGTCGCTACTTCTTGGCGTCGGCCTTCTTCTCGTCGGCCTTCGGCGCATCCTTCTTCGCCGGTTCGGCTTTCTTCTCGTCGGCCTTCTTCGCCGGTTCGGCTTTCTTCTCGTCGGCCTTCTTCGCCGGTTCGGCCTTCTTCTCATCGGCCTTCTTCGCCGGTTCGGCCGTCTTCTCATCGGCCTTCTTCGCCGGTTCGGCCTTCTTCTCGTCGGCCTTCTTCGCCGGTGCGGCCTTCTTCTCG
>JAEUOS010000194.1 GCA_016790695.1 Burkholderiales bacterium | reverse complement strand
TCGGCGCTGGTGGCGGTGATCACGCTGCCGCTGGGCGTGCTGATCGCCTTCATCGTGATGCGCCACCAGGGCATCAACGCCAACATCATGTCGCTCGGCGGCATCGCCATCGCCGTCGGCGCCATGGTCGACGCGGCCATCGTCATGATCGAGAACGCGCACAAGCACCTTGCGGAATGGGCCGAGGCGCATCCCGGCGAGCGTCTCGCGGGCGAGGCGCGCTGGGGGGTGATCGCGGAGGCCGCCGCAGAAGTCGGCCCTGCGCTGTTCTTCTCGCTCCTGGTGATCACGCTTTCCTTCGTGCCGGTATTCGCGCTCGAGGCGCAGGAGGGCCGCCTGTTCGGTCCTCTCGCATTCACCAAGACCTACGCCATGGCCGCCGCCGCCGGCCTGTCGGTGACCCTGGTTCCGGTGCTGATGGGCTACTGGATTCGCGGTCGCATTCCGCGCGAGCAGGACATCGTCCTCAACCGCGTATTTATCGCCGCTTATCGTCCGCTGCTGCGCGCCGCGCTCGCCTGGCCAAAGGCGACGCTGGCGTTCGCCGCACTCGTCGCTGCTGCCGCGATCTACCCGGCGAGCCGCGTCGGTGGCGAATTCCTGCCGCCCCTGGACGAGGGTGACCTGCTCTATATGCCCTCTGCCCTGCCCGGCATTTCTCCGTCCAAGGCCGCAGAACTGCTGCAGCAGACCGACCGCCTCATCAAGAGCGTGCCCGAAGTCAGGAGCGTACATGGCAAGGTCGGACGCGCCGAGACCGCCACCGACCCCGCGCCGCTGGAAATGTTCGAAACCACGATCCAGTTCAAGCCGAAGGACCAGTGGCGAGAGGGCATGACCATGGAACGCCTGGTGGAGGAGCTCGACCGCGTCACCCGCCTCCCCGGTTTGGCCAACATCTGGATCCCGCCGATCCGCAATCGCATCGACATGCTGGCCACCGGCATCAAGGCTCCCCTGGGCATCAAGGTTGCCGGTGCCGACCTGGCGGAGATTGACCGCACCGCGGCCGACATCGAACGCGCCGTCAAGGGCGTGCCCGGCGTTACCTCGGCGCTGGCGGAGCGCCTCGCCGGCGGGCGCTACATCGACATCCGCACCGATCGTGCCAAGGCCGCGCGCCTCGGCATGAACATCGCGGACGTGCAGGCAATCGTTGCCGCCGCTGTTGGCGGCGAGAACGTGACCGAGACGATAGAAGGGCGGCAGCGCTTCCCGATCAACGTGCGCTATCCGCGCGAGACGCGCGACTCGCTGGAGAAACTGCGCATGCTGCCGGTGGTCACCGAGCGCGGCGCGTTCGTCACCCTGGGCGATCTGGCCGAGATCGCCGTCGCCGACGGCCCGCCGATGCTGAAGAGCGAGAACGCACGCCTCGCGGGCTGGATCTACGTCGACATCCGCGGCCGCGACCTGGCCGCGGTGGTGAGCGACGCGCGCCGCGCCGTGGGAGAGAACGTGAAACTCGCGCCCGGCATCTCGGTGACCTGGTCGGGCCAGTTCGAGTATCTCGAACGCGCGCGGGAGCGCATGGCGGTGGTGGTGCCATTCACCCTGGCGATCATCTTCATGCTGCTCTACCTCACCTTCGGTCGCGCCGGCGAGGCCTTGCTCATCATGGCCACCCTGCCGTTCGCCGTCTCCGGCGGGTTCTGGCTGATCTGGCTCCTGGGACACAACCTCTCGGTGGCAAGCGCAGTCGGCTTCATCGCACTGGCCGGCGTCGCCGCCGAGTTCGGCGTCGTGATGCTGCTTTTCCTCAAGCAGGCCGTCGAGCGGCGCACCGGCGCGCACGGCACCCTGTCGCTGGAGGCGGCCATCGAACAGGGCGCGGTACTGCGCGTGCGGCCCAAGACCATGACCATCGCGGTGATCGTCGCAGGCCTGATTCCGGTGATGCTCTCCACCGGCACGGGCTCGGAGATCATGCAGCGCATCGCCGCGCCGATGGTCGGCGGCATGCTCACTGCGCCGCTGCTGTCGATGCTCGTGATCCCGGCGGCGTACAAGCTGATGCTCGGCAGCCGGGCGCCGACGTCGCCGGGTGCGCCGACGCCGGAGGACAAAGGCCATGCGGGCAATAGGTAAGCGGACCGGCGCATTGGCGCTGGGACTGGTGTTCAATGGCGCCGCCGCACAGCCTGTCAACGAGGGCAACGCGGCGCGCGAGCCGGCACCACAGGCCACGATGCCGGTTGCGGCACTTGCGCCTGGATGCGCCAGGCCCATTGCAACCATCATGATCACCGACGCCCCGTACGACACGCCTGAAGAGCTGGCGGGCCAATGGCGCAGCCTGGCCCTGCCGGTGCCGCATGGCCTGGCGCGGCGCCGGGTCGAGGCTGGCGGGTGCTTCGCCACGCTGTCGCCCGACCCGCTGCTGCTGACACTGCCGGGTGCGCCCCTGCCGGAGGCGATCGTGCGCCTGCGTCCGGCGCACCTGCTGTTGCACGAACGCACGCTGGCCGACAAGATCGACTCCGGTGTGCGCGGCTATGTCGAAAGCTGGACCACCTGGCTGGGGGCCAGGACGACCACCGACGGTCCGCCGCTGCTGCGCGAGGCCGGCTTACGCGCCAGCATCCTGTGCCCAACCGCCCGCCGCGTCGTGCGCGAAATCGACGCGGTGGATCGCGAGCCGAGCGCGCCGCTGGTACAGGAAGGCGAGAACACGGCGGCACGGCAGAACGTCGCGCGCATCGAGCGCGCGGTTGACCTGCTGATGGCGGAAACGGTGGCCGCGCTGCGAGCCCGGCCATGCTTGCCGGCGCCGGAGGCCGCACCACCCACACCTGGCTCGGCAGGCGCCCCGGACGCTTTCGCCGCGCCAGCCGAGGCGCCGCTCCGCTCGGCGCCATGAAGCGCCGCGCCGCCCTCGTCGCCTTGCCCGCGCTCGCCGCCGCCGGCTGCGCGACGGTGGTCCCGCAGCGGATGCCGGAGGTGCGCGATCCGCCGCGCGCACTGCCGCTGGCGCGCCCGGTTGGCGGCGACCGGCTGGCGCTGGTGCTGTCGGGCGGCTCGGCGCGCGGGTTCGCCCACCTCGGCGTGATCGCCGCCCTGGAAAATGCCGGCATCCGCCCCGATCTCGTGGTCGGCACCAGTGCCGGCAGCATCGTCGGCGCCCTCTACGCCTCCGGCATGGACGCCGCGGCGCTGGAGCGGACCTCGCGCGAG
>JAEUOS010000119.1 GCA_016790695.1 Burkholderiales bacterium | reverse complement strand
CCCGAGGACAAGATCCTCGCGCCCGGCGTCATCGACTCGGTCTGCAACTTCATCGAGCATCCGCGCCTGGTCGCGCAGCGCCTGCTGCGCTTCGCCGACATCGTCGGGCGCGAGCGGGTGATGGCGGCCTCCGACTGCGGCTTCGGCACCTTCGCGGGCTTCGGAGCGGTCCACCCGCCGATCGCGTATGCGAAGCTGAAGGCGATGGCCGAAGGTGCCGCCATGGCGAGCGACAAGCTGTGGGGACGCGCCTGACGGCGCTGCGCCGGACCGGCACGCGGCCCGCGCGGGCGATGCCCTGACTCCTTCGCGACCCGCTTGCGCTGCCGACAGCTGGCGTACCCGCAAGCTCGTCCGGCGGCGCGCCGGCGCCTGATGTGCCTGGCGTTCGGAGTGATGCTGCGTGGGTCGATGCTGCGCGGGTCGATGCTGCGCCCCGCCCTGCTGGCGCAGTTATTGCTTTTTTTCGCCCGACTCTCAGCATTTCGGACTCGCCGTGCTCACCTCCAGCAATCCCGGCATCACCGCATCGCCAATCGAAACCTATCTCAAGGAATTGCATGCACGCCACGCCAGTCTTCACACAGGACGCGTGGCGGACTACATCCCCGAGCTTGCGAAAGCCGATCCGAACCTGTTCGGCATTTGCATCGCCACCCGCGACGGCCACGTCTATGAGGTCGGTGACAGCCGCGCGCCGTTCACGATCCAGTCCATCTCCAAGGCCTTGACCTACGGCCTGGCGCTGGAAGACCGCGGCGAGGAGTTCATGCTGTCGCGCATCGGCGTGGAGCCGTCGGGCGACGCCTTCAATGCCATCAGCCTGAAGCCGGATTCGGGCGCGCCCTTCAACCCCATGATCAACGCGGGGGCGATTGCGGCCTGCGGCCAGATCCTGGCGACGGGAAACAGGAGCCGCATCGCCCGCATCCTGGAATACCTGTCGTCCTGCGCCGGGCGCGCCCTCGACATCGATGCCGCGGTCTACCGGTCGGAGAGCGACACCGGGCATCGCAACCGCGCGATCGGATGGATGCTGCGGAATTTCGGCATCATCGACGAAGAGCCGACCGCAATCCTCGAAACGTACTTTCAGCAATGTGCGATCCGCGTCAGCTGCCGCGACCTTGCGATCATCGGCGCGACCCTGGCCAACGACGGCCGCAACCCCCTCACCCGCGAACAGGCGATCGCTCCGGAGTGCGTGGACAACGTCCTGTCGGTGATGGCCTCCAGCGGCATGTACGATTTTTCCGGAGAGTGGCTGTACCGCGTCGGCCTGCCGGCCAAGAGCGGTGTGGGCGGCGGCATTCTGGCGGTGCTGCCGGGCCAGTTGGGTATCGGCGTCTTCTCGCCGCCGCTGGACCAGCAGGGCAACAGCGCGCGGGGAATTCGTGTGTGCGCGGACCTGTCGCGCGAACTATCCCTGCATCTGTTCGCCGGCGGAGCGGCGCCGCAGCCGACCGTGCGCCTCTGGTATGACGCCAGCCAGGTGTCCTCGCGGCGGCGGCGCTCGAACCACCACCAGCAGACTCTGCGCGGCAGCGGCCACCGCATCCGTCTGGTCGAACTGCAGGGCGAGCTGGTCTTCTCGAGCTTCGAGCCAGTCGTGCGCCTGGCGCTCAAGCAGGCTCCGTATTGCCAGTACCTGATCCTGAATCTGCGCAACGTCGCCAGTGTCGATCGCGTCACACTGCGCTTGATCGCGCAATTGCGATCCGGCCTGGCGGAGCAGGGAGTGGTCCTCCTGATCTGCTACGCGTCGCGTCTGGCCGACAAGCTGCGCAGGCAGGGCATCGACGCGGCGGCCCTTTTCGCCGACGACGACGCGGCGCTGGAGCACTGCGAGGATCGTCTGCTGCGCGACCTTCTCGGCCCGGGTTGGGACGACGCGCAGGAGGTCGGGCTGCGCGACGCCGTGCTGCTTGCCGGGCTCGATGCAGACGACCTCGCCTGGCTCGATGCTGCCATGCCCGCGGTCGAAGTCGCAGCCGGCGACTTTCTGATTCGTGCCGGCGACGACAGCGACCGCCTCTACCTGCTTCTCAAGGGCTCGGTCATGGTGCGCCTGCCCTCGGCGACCGGCGGCACGGGAAAGCGCATCAACGTATTCCATCCCGGCATGTGCTTCGGCGAGATGGGATTTCTCGACGGATCGGCGCGCTCGGCCGACGTCGTTGCGATGACTGCCGTGGCGGCGCGAGTGATCGATCGCGGCCTGTTCGATCGCCTGAAAGGCGAGCGGCCCCGCACCACCATCCGGCTGCTCGAAGGGCTGTCTCGCCAGCTGTCGGCCAACCTGCGCCGCAGCAACGCGGAAGCCGCCGCGTTCAAGGGCTGACCGCGCTGCGAACCGCCTGCGCGGTGCGGACGGCATCGCCCGGCGCGGCCAGGCGGGTCAATGATTGTCGCGCGGCACCCCGAAGGTGGCGTGGATCTTCTGGTACTTGACCGCGGGCTTCAACACCATGCCGCGCGAGAGTTCGTCGACCATCGAGCGCTGGATCTCCTGCCACGGCGTCTGGCTCGGCGGATACGGATAGCCGCCGGCCTTCTCCAGCGCCTTGCGGCGCTTCGCCAGTTCGGCCGCGGAGACCAGGATGTTCGCGGTGCGCTTCTTCAGGTCGATGCGCACGCGGTCGCCGGTCCTGAGCAGCGCCAGGCCGCCGCCGGTGGCCGCCTCGGGCGACGCGTTGAGGATCGACGGCGAGCCCGAGGTGCCGGACTGGCGGCCGTCGCCGATGCACGGCAGCGCGGTCACGCCCTGCTTGATCAGGTACGACGGCGGCCGCATGTTGACCACCTCGGCGGCACCCGGGTAGCCGACCGGCCCGACGCCGCGGATGAAGAGCATGGTCTGCGCGTCGATCTTCATCTTCGGGTCGTCGATGCGCTCGTGGTAGTCCTCCGGGCCGTCGAAGACGACGGCGCGGCCCTCGAAGGCCATCGGGTCCCGCGGGTTCTCCAGGTAGCGCTTGCGGAACTCCTCGGTGATGACGCTGGTCTTCATGATCGCCGAGTCGAACAGGTTGCCCTTGAGGTTGAGGAACCCGGCCGCCTTCTGCATCGGCTTCTTGTAGGGCAGGATCACCCTGCGGTCGGAGGTGAAGCGGCCCTTGCAGTTGTCGATCAGCGACTTGCCGTTGGCGGTCACCGTCTTCCGGATGCGCCCGGCCTCGATCAGCTCGGCGATCACCGCCGGCAGGCCGCCGGCGCGGTAGTAGTCCTCGCCGAGGTATTCGCCGGCCGGCTGCATGTTGACCAGCAGCGGCACGTCGTAGCCGACCTTCTCCCAGTCGTCGTTGTCGAGCTTGACGCCGATGTGCCGCGCGATCGCGTTGACATGGACCGGCGCGTTGGTCGAGCCGCCGATCGCGGAATTGACCACGATGACGTTCTCGAACGCGGCGCGGGTCAGGATGTCGGAGGGCTTGAGGTCCTCGCGCACCATCTCGACGATGCGCCGTCCCGTGAGGTAGGCCATCTCCTGGCGGTCGCGGTACGGCGCGGGGATCGCCGCCGCGCCGGGCAGGGTCATGCCCATCGCCTCGGCGAGCGCGTTCATGGTCGAGGCCGTGCCCATGGTGTTGCAGTGCCCGGTCGAGGGCGCCGAGGACGCCACCAGCTTCAGGAACCCGCGGTAGTCGATCTCGCCCGCGGCGAGCATCTGGCGCGCCTTCCAGACGATGGTGCCGGAGCCGGTGCGCTCGCCCTCGTGCCAGCCGTTCAACATCGGTCCGGAGTTGAGCGCGATCGCGGGAATGTCGACGGTGGCCGCCGCCATGATCTGCGCCGGCGTGGTCTTGTCGCAGCCGGTGGTCAGCACCACGCCGTCGATCGGGTAGCCGTACAGCACCTCGACCAGCGAGAGGTACTGCAGGTTGCGGTCGAGCGCCGCGGTCGGGCGCTTGCAGGTCTCCTGGATCGGATGGATCGGAAACTCGAAGACCACGCCGCCGGCATCGCGCACGCCTTCGCGCACGCGCTCGGCCAGCACCAGGTGATGGCGATTGCAGGGCGCGATGTCGGAGCCGGACTGCGCCAGGCCGATGATCGGCCGGCCCGACTGCAGTTCGCCGAACGACAGGCCGAAGTTCATGGTGCGCTCGAGATAGAGCGCGGTCATGTCGGCATTGTCGGGATTGTCGAACCAGGCCGCCGAACGCAACGGCTTCGCCGCGGACCCGCCCTTCTTCGCACGCTTGCTCTTGGCCATCTGTGTCTGGTCTCCTCGCCGGAAGCCCGCACTTTAGCAGGCCGCGCCGGCGGCGCCCGCCGGGGGAATTTGACACAATGGCCGCCCCAACCGCCCCGTTCCGCGCCGCGCCCGCCGTCCGCGCCGCGCGGCCGTCCCGCCGCGCATGCACGCCCTCGCACCGTTCCGTGTGCGCAGCTTCCGCTTCCAGTGGCCCGCCGACCTCGCGGTTTCGTGGGCCTTCGAGATGGAGGCGCTGATCCTCGGCTGGTACGTGCTGGTGGCCACCGGCTCGGTGAAGATGCTGGTTCTCTACGGCGCCGTGCAATGGACCGGGGCGCTGTTCTCGCCGCTGTTCGGCGTGGCCGGCGACCGCTTCGGTCACCGGCGCATCCTGTGCGCGACCCGCGCGATCTATGCGCTCCTCGCCGGCACGCTGACCGTGCTCGCGCTCGGCGGCATGCTCGCGCCCTGGCACGTGTTCGCGATCGCCCTCCTGGTCGGGCTGATCCGGCCCTCGGACATGGTGATGCGCCAGGCCCTGATCGCCCAGGTGGTGCCGCGCGAGCACCTGCTGGGCGCGCTCGCGCTCTCGCGCACCACGGCCGACTCGGCACGGGTCGCCGGTTCGCTGGCCGGCGCGGGCAGCGTTGCGCTGTTCGGGATGGGCCCGGCCTATCTGGTGGTGACCGCCCTGTACGCCGCCAGTTTCGTGCTGTCGCTGCGCATCGTCGCGCCGCATGCGGCCGCGGCGACGCCGGCCACGCCGCTGCGCGACCTCCTCGACGGGGTCGCCTACGTCTGGACCAAGCCGGCCCTGCTGGGCGCGGTGTCGCTCGCGTTCCTGGTCAACCTGCTGGCGTTTCCGTTCTTCATGGGACTCCTGCCCTACATCGCCAAGGACATCTACGGCGTGGGCCAGGCCGGCTTCGGCTACCTCGCCGCCACGTTCGCGGCGGGCGGCCTGGCCGGCTCGATCCTCCTGGGCAGCCAGCGCATGCCGCTGCCGGCCGGGCGCACCATGCTGGTCGCGGCGGTCCTCTGGTTCGCCTGCGTCATCGCCGTCGGCCAGACCACCGGCTTCGCCGCCGGACTGATGCTGATGGCCGCGGCCGGTCTGGTGCACAACTTCTGCCTGATGCCGCTCGCGGCGGTGATCCTGCGCGGCGCCGAGCCGCAGTTGCGCGGCCGCGTCATGGGCATGCGCATACTGGCCGTGTGGGGCCTGCCGCTGGGCCTGCTCGCGGCCGGGCCCGCGATCGAGTCACTGGGCTTCGCGGCCAGCGCCACGCTCTACGGCGTGCTGGGCCTGGCGCTGGTGCTCGCGATCGCGGTCGTCTGGCGCCGCGCCCTGTGGAGCCGCGGCGCCGCGGCCAACGCCCGCACCTGAGACGCTCAGGCGCCGAGCAGTTCGGCGGCCAGCGCGCGCAGTTCAGCCGCCTCGCGTGCCGGCGCGAACAGCGGCGCGCGCGCCGCGCATTGTGCGGCCATCCGGGCGAGAAGGCCCCCGTCCGCGCGCGCCTGGCCCTGCCGGCACTGCACCAGCATGGCCGCGAGCTGCGCCGCGTTGCCCCAGCGAAAGTAGCCCGCGTAGTCGGCGCCCAGCATGCCGACGTTGCCGTCGATGCGCGACGCCAGCACCGGCGTGCCCGCGCGCACCGCCTCGAGCACGACATGCGCCCCGCCCTCCATGCGGCTGGCGTGGACCAGCAGGTGCGCGCGCTGGATGCGCTTCAGGGTCTGCGCATGGTCGAGCGCGCCGAGCCAGCGGTAGTTGGGACAGTCGGCCGCCGTGGCGCGCGCCGCGGCGGCCAGTTCCTCGTCGAGCGGCGCGCCGATGTGATCGAGCAGGATGTCGTCGCGCTCGGCCAGGATGCGCGCGGCCTTGTGCCAGGTCTCGGGGGATTTTTCCGGGCGCAGATGCCCGACCATCAGCGCGCGCAGGTGGCGGCGCGTCTTGGCCAGGGTGCGCCGCGCGGCGGTGGACTGGAACACCACGCGGGTCTTGCCGCGCAGCGCGGGCGCGAGCATCCGCGGTCCCTGTTCCTGCAGCACCACCAGGCGGTCGGCCAGCGCCAGCGAGCGCTGCGCCGCGGCGTCGACCGCGATGTCGCGATAGAGGTCGGTGCCGGTGAGGACCACCACGAGCGGCCGCGACGGCCGGGCCGCCGACCAGGCGGCGATCGACTCGGCCGATCGCCGCGCGTGCAGGGCGATCATGAGGTCGGCCGCCTCGCCCGACCAGCGCGGCAGAATTTGCGTACGATACGCCGCGGACAGCATGCGCGACCAGCGCCAGGCGGTCTGCCAGTTGCCGTTGTTGGCGGCCGCCAGCGCCGGCGTGACGATCGCGATCCTTGGTCGAGCCATGCGGCGTTTATATCCCGAAATGCCTTCCCTGCACCATGCCGCCGACGAAGCGCGCGCCGGCGACGCCGGCATGCTCGGGCGCGCGCTCGCCGACACCCGCGCGCAGACGCTGCGCAGCTTCGAGGCCTACGCGGCCGCGTTGCCGGCCCTGGGCGTGCCGCTGCGGTCCGAGCTCAATCCGCCGCTATGGGAACTGGGCCACATCGGCTGGTTCCAGGAATGGTGGATCGGGCGCAACCCGGCGCGCGGCGCCGGCCAGCGCGCCGACCCGCTGGTTGCACGCCCCCCCTCGCGCCTGGCCGGTGCCGACCACCTCTACGACTCCAGCGCGGTACCGCACGACACGCGCTGGTCCCTGCCGCTGCCCGATGCGACGGCGACCCGCGACTATCTTGCCGCCACCCTCGACCAGAGCCTCGCGCTGCTGCCGCCCGCCGACGCCGGCGATGACGCGCTCTATTTCCATCGCCTGGCGCTGTTCCACGAGGACATGCACAACGAAGCGGCGATCTACATGGCCCACGGGCTGGGATTCGCCGTCCCCGACGCGCGCCTGCCCGCCGGCGCCGTCGCCGGTGCCGTCGACCTTCCCGCCGGCCGGCACCGGCTCGGATGGGACGGCCCCGGCTTCGCGTTCGACAACGAGCTGACGGGCCGCGACGCGGCAATCGCCGGCGGCGCGATCGACGCGGCGCCGGTCACCAACGCGCGCTTTGCCGCCTTCGTCGAGGCCGGCGGTTATGCCGACGAGCGCTTCTGGAGCGCCGCCGGCCGGGCCTGGCGCGGCGAGCGCCGCCAGCCGCGCTTCTGGCGCCGCGCCGGGAGCCGCTGGGAACACTGCTGGTTCGGCGCCTGGCGCGACCTCGATGCGCAGGCGCCGGCCACCAACCTGAGCTGCCACGAGGCCGAAGCGTGGTGCGCCTGGGCCGGCCGGCGCCTGCCGACCGAGGCCGAATGGGAAATCGCGGCGACCACGCGGGCGGCCTTCGCCTGGGGCGAGGTGTGGGAATGGACCGCCGACGCGTTTCTTCCCTATCCGGGCTTCGTCCCGCACCCCTACCGCGACTACTCGGCGCCCTGGTTCGGCACCCGGCGGGTGCTGCGCGGCGGCTCGGTCGCCACCCATCCGCGGATGAAGCATCCGCGCTACCGCAACTTCTTCACCCCGGAGCGCAACGACATCTTCGCCGGCTTCCGCAGCTGCCCGCTGCCGTGACGCGGCTACGCCTGCGCGACGAACACCGCGAACCAGCCGCGCGCATCGGTCCAGTGGCGCGGCGCGCGCAAGCCCGCCGCCTCGAGCAGGGCCGCGAAATCGGCGATGCGCCACTTGTAGGAGTTCTCGGTGTGGATGGTCTCGCCGGCGGCGAAGCGGCGCTCGCCCGCGGGCCAGCGCACGACGAGGTCGCGCGCGGCCACCAGGTGCATCTCGATGCGCGAATGCCGCGCGTCGAAGAACGCGCGATGCGACCAGTCGGCCAGGCGAAAATCGGTGCCGGCGAGGCGATTGAAGTGCAGCAGCATGTTGCGGTTGAACGCCGCCGTCACCTGCAGCGGATCGTCGTAGGCGGGTTCGAGGAGCGCCTTGTCCTTGACCAGGTCCACGCCGATCACCAGCGCGCCGCCGGCGCAGGCAGCGCGGGCCTGACGCAGGAAGGCGAGCGCGTCCTCCGGGGTGAAGTTGCCGATCGACGACCCCGGGTAGAACAGGGTGCGCGGCCCGGCGCCGACCTCCTCCGGCAGGACCAGCCGGCTCGAGAAGTCCATGCCCACGCCCAGCATCTCCAGGCCCGGATGCTGGCGCTGCAGGCACGCGAGCGCATTGCCGAGAAACTCGACCGAGATGTCGACGGCGACGTAGCGCGCCGGCGCGAAGCACTCGAACAGGCGCGCCGCCTTCGCGCAGTTGCCGGCGCCGAGGTCGACCAGCGTCGCCGACCGCGGCAGGTACGGCACCATCGCCGGCGCGGCGGCGGCGAAGATCGACGCTTCCGTGCGGGTCGGGTAATACTCGGGCAATTCGGTGATCGCCTCGAACAGGCGCGAGCCCAGCGCATCGTAGAGATACTTGGGCGACGCCTGCGCCGGTGTCGCCGCGATGCCGGCCAGGAGCTCGGCGCGCACCGCCGCCGCATCCTCGTGATAGAGCTGGATCAGGCGCGGCGCGCGC